>NZ_KB913029.1:2517056-2848511 GCF_000384115.1 Sporichthya polymorpha DSM 43042 | reverse complement strand
ATGGGCTACATGTTCCTCGCGATGGACGGTGGCGCGTCCGAGTTCGTCGAGCAGGCCTTCGGCACCGGCGCCGTGACCGAGCAGACGGTGTGGGCCGTCTCCGGGATCGCCCTGGTGGTGCTCGCCTGCGTCCCGCGCCCGGTCGCCGCCCGCGAGCGGGAGTCGGTCGCGGCCTGACGGTACGTCAGCCCGGCCGTCAGTCGGTGAGGCCCAGCCGCTTCGCCGCCAGCCCGGCGAGGATTTCCGACGTCCCGCCGCCGATGCCGAGGATCCGCATGTCGCGGTACTGGCGCTCGACCTCGGCCTCGCGCATGTAGCCGAGCCCGCCGTGGAGCTGGACGGCCTGGTCGACGACCCACTCGCCGGCCTCGACGGCGGTGTTCTTCGCGAAGCAGACCTCGGTCACGCAGTCCTCGCCCTCGGTGTACCGGACCGCAAGGTTGCGCGTGTAGGTGCGGGCGACGTCGATCCGCCGGGCCATCTCGACCAGGGTGTGCTGCACCAGCTGACGGCTGATCAACTTCTCGCCGAACGTCGCTCGCAACCGGCACCACTCGACGGTCAGGTCCAGGCACCGCTGGGCCGCGGCGTAGGCCTGAACCGCGAGCATCAGCCGCTCGGTGACGAAGTGCTGCGCGATCTGGACGAAGCCGGTGTTCTCGGCTCCGACGAGGTTGGTTACCGGGACGCGACAGTCGGTGAACGCGAGCTCGGCGGTGTCCGAGCACAGCCAGCCCATCTTCTCCAGCTTCCGGGAGACGGTGAACCCCGGCGTCCCGCGCTCGATCACCAGCAGGGAGACCCCGCGGGCCCCGGGGCCGCCCGTCCGCACCGCCGTCACGACGAAGTCGGCCCGACACCCGGAGGTGATGTAGGTCTTGGCCCCGTTGACCACGTAGGAGTCGCCGTCCCGGACCGCGGTGGTCCGGAGCCCCGCGACGTCCGAGCCGCCGTCGGGTTCGGTGATCGCCAGGGCCCCGATCGCGGTCCCGGCCAGCGCGGGCCGGACCCAGCGCTCGATCTGGCCCGGGTCACCGGCCGCGATCAGGTGCGGCACCGAGATCCCGGTGGTGAACAGGCTCGCGATCAGCCCGCCCGCGGCGCCCGCGTAAAGAGCCTCCTCGGTCAGCGTGACCAGGTCGATCGCGTCCCCGCCGCCTCCCCCGGCCGATTCCGGGTACTGCAACCCCAGCAGCCCCACGCGCGCCGCGGCGAGGTGCAGATCACTCGGCAGTTCACCGGCGCGTTCCCAGGAATCCTGGTGGGGCAGTACCTCGTTGACCACGAATGCCCGCACCAGCTGGCGCAGCGCGAGCCGTTCGGGGGTCCGGTACGGATCCATGGAGCTCAAGGTTCCTCCGACATCGCTCGTACGATGGAGGTGCTGCGCTGCCGGGCCAGGCCCGGAAAACGCCCGAGTTAGGACCGAACAATGGCAGATCTGCGTTCCCGCACCAGCACGCACGGCCGGAACATGGCCGGAGCGCGCGCCCTCTGGCGCGCGACCGGCATGACCGACAGTGACTTCGGGAAGCCGATCATTGCGGTAGCGAATTCGTTCACGCAGTTCGTCCCGGGCCACGTCCATCTCAAGGACCTCGGCCAGCTCGTCTGCGCCGAGATCGCCGCCGCGGGCGGCGTCGGGCGCGAGTTCAACACGATCGCGGTCGACGACGGCATCGCCATGGGCCACGGCGGCATGCTCTACAGCCTCCCGAGCCGTGAGCTGATCGCGGACTCGGTCGAGTACATGGTCCAGGCCCACCAGGCCGACGCCCTCGTCTGCATCTCGAACTGCGACAAGATCACCCCGGGCATGCTCATCGCCGCCATGCGGCTGAACATCCCGACGGTCTTCGTCTCCGGCGGGGCGATGGAGGCCGGGAAGGTGGTCGTCAGCGACGGGGTGGCCCGTCCCAAGCTCGACCTGATCTCCGCGATGACGGCGTCCGCCGACGAGAGCGTCTCCGACGCCGAACTCCTCGACGTCGAGCGCTCCGCCTGCCCGACCTGCGGGTCGTGCTCGGGCATGTTCACCGCGAACTCGATGAACTGCCTCACCGAGGCTCTCGGCCTGTCGCTGCCGGGCAACGGCTCGACGCTCGCGACGTCCGCCGCCCGCAAGGAGCTGTTCCTCGAAGCCGGCCGCATCGTCGTCGACCTGTGCCGCCGCTACTACGGCGAGGACGACGCCTCGGTGCTGCCGCGCAACATCGCGACCCGCGAGGCGTTCGCCAACGCGATGCGCCTCGACATCGCGATGGGCGGTTCGACGAACACCGTCCTGCACCTGCTCGCCGCGGCGCGCGAGGGAGAGGTCGACTTCGACCTCTCCGAGATCGACCGGCTCTCGCGCTCCACCCCGTGCCTGAGCAAGGTCGCGCCGAACACGCCGAAGTACCACATGGAGGACGTCCACCGGGCCGGCGGCATCCCCGCCCTGCTCGGCGAGCTCGAGCGCGCGGGTCTGCTCGAGCGCAACGTCCACACGATCCACTCGCCGGACCTGGAGTCCTGGCTCGCGGCCTGGGACATCCGCCGCGAGAACGCGAACCCGAAGGCGTTGGAGCTGTTCTCCGCCGCCCCCGGTGGTGTGCGCACCACCGAGGCGTTCTCCTCGACGGCACGCTGGGACAGCCTCGACACCGACGCCGCTGACGGCTGCATCCGCGACGTCGAGCACGCCTACTCCGCCGACGGCGGCCTCGCCGTCCTCTACGGCAACCTCGCCGAGAACGGCTGCGTCGTGAAGACCGCCGGCATCGCCGCGGACCAGCTGTACTTCAAGGGTCCGGCCAAGGTGACGGAGTCTCAGGAGGACGCGGTCTCCGCGATCCTCGGCGGGAAGATCGTCGCCGGTGACGTGGTCGTCGTCCGGTACGAGGGTCCCAAGGGCGGGCCGGGCATGCAGGAGATGCTCTACCCGACCTCGTTCCTCAAGGGCCGCGGCCTCGGCCCGTCCTGCGCGCTGATCACCGACGGCCGCTTCTCCGGCGGGACGTCGGGTCTCTCGATCGGCCACGTCTCCCCTGAGGCGGCCGCGGGCGGCACGATCGGTCTCGTCGAGGAGGGCGACCTCATCGAGATCGACATCCCGACCCGGTCGATCCAGCTGCTCGTCTCCCCCGAGGAGCTGGCCGCGCGCCGGGCCGCCCGGGAGAAGACCGGCTGGCAGCCCGTGAACCGGGAGCGTCCAGTCTCCGCGGCGCTGCGCGCCTACGCCTCGATGGCCCTGTCGGCCGACCAGGGCGCCGCCCGGCTCGTTCCCTGACCCTGCCTCTGCGGGATGACGTCCCGCACAGGGCCCTGTCGGCCCGTACGAGGGCTGACACCCGGGTCGTGTGGGACGTCATCCCGCCTGGGGTGGGCGGTCAGGCGGCTTTCGCCACCAGAAAGGGTGACACCCCCAGTGAAACTGCCGAGGCGGGAGAGGAGGTAGGGACGGATGAGGACGCCGACCCGACCCCCCTCGTCCTCGCGGTGCTCGCGCCCCTGCCGGGCGGACTCCTGCTGACGGTCCGCCGGGACCGCACTCCCGCCGAGGGCGCACGTAACACCGCGATCGACCACATCGCCGGGTTCGCCGCCGACATTTCCGGCGCGCGCGCGTAAGAATGACCGGCGTGACGACGCAACCCTCGGCCGAGGGAACCACCGAGAGTACCGACAGCGCTGCCGATCGCCCCGTCATCCTGACCATCGACGACGACCCGTCAGTTTCGCGTGCCGTCGCCCGCGACCTGCGCCGGAAGTACGGGGAGCGGCACCGGATCGTGCGGGCCGAGTCCGGCGCGGACGCGCTCGCGGCATTACGCGAGCTGAAGCTTCGCGGCGGCCGCGTGGCCGTCCTGCTCGCCGACTACCGGATGCCGGAGATGAGCGGCATCGAGTTCCTGGAACAGGCGATGGACCTGTTCCCCCGCGCCCGGCGTGCCCTGCTCACCGCATACGCCGACACCGACGCCGCGATCGCGGCGATCAACGTCGTCGACGTCGACCACTACCTGCTCAAGCCGTGGGACCCGCCGGAGGAGAAGCTCTACCCGGTCCTCGACGCGATGCTGGAGAGCTACTCCCGCGAGCCGGACGCGCCGGCCACCGAGGTGAAGGTCGTCGGCCACCGCTGGTCGCAGCCGTCGTTCACCGCGCGCGACTTCTTGGCCCGCAACGCGGTCCCCTACCGGTGGTACTCCGCCGACTCCCCCGAGGGTGAGCGGATCCTCGCCGCCGCCGGACAGGACGGCGCGACCCTGCCCGTCGTGGTGACGCCGGACGGACGGGCGCTGGTCGAGCCCGCGATGGCCGACCTGGCGAGCGCGGTCGGCCTCGCGACCGCACCGGTCGACGAGTTCTACGACCTCGTCGTCATCGGCGGCGGTCCGGCCGGGCTGGGGGCCGCCGTCTACGGCGCGAGCGAGGGCCTCCGGACCCTGCTGGTGGAAAAGCGCGCGACGGGCGGACAGGCCGGCCAGTCCTCGCGGATCGAGAACTACCTGGGCTTCCCTGACGGAGTGTCAGGTGCGCAGCTCGCGGATCGGGCCCGGCGGCAGGCCGTGAAGTTCGGGACCGAGATCCTGACCGCGCGGCACGCCGCAAGTCTGGCCCCGCGGGGCTCGGCGCTGTCCATCGGCCTCAGCGACGGGGTCGAGGTCGGCGCCCACACCGTCATTCTCGCCACCGGCGTCTACTACCGCGAACTCGACTGCCCCGGTGCGCGCGAGCTGACCGGCCGCGGCGTCTACTACGGCTCGGCCTCCACCGAGGCCGCGAGCTGCGAGGGCCGCGACGTGTACATCGTCGGGGGCGCCAACTCCGCGGGGCAGGCGGCGGTCTTCTTCTCCGCCCGCGCGAAGTCCGTCACGCTCGTCGTCCGTGGAGCCGGGCTCGAGGCGAGCATGTCGCACTACCTGATCGAGCAACTCCGGGCGATCGAGAACGTCAGCGTCCGGACGCACACCGTCGTCGAGCAGGTCCACGGCGAGGGCCACCTGGAGTCCCTCACCCTGCGCTGCACCGAGAGCGGCGTCGCCGAGGAGGTCGAGGCCAGCCACTGCTTCGTCTTCATCGGCGCGCAGCCGCGCACGGACTGGCTCGACGGGACCATCGCCCGCGATCCCCGCGGTTTCCTCCTCACCGGGCCGGACCTCCTCGTCGACGGTCAGCGTCCCGCCGGCTGGTCGCTCGACCGCGACCCGTGGCACCTCGAGTCCAGCGTCCCCGGCGTCTTCGTCGCGGGCGACGTCCGCAGCGAGTCGGTGAAACGCGTCGCCTCCGCCGTCGGCGAGGGCGCGATGGCAGTCACCCTCGCCCATCGATTTCTGGCGGGACCATGACCGACATCGTGATCGACACGGGTGTCCGCCTGACGCCCGATCAGGTGGGCGACCTGTTCCTCTTCGAGCACCTCACCGAGGAACAGCTCGCCTGGGTCACCGAACGCGCCTGGGTGGCCGAGGCGTCCGCGGGCGAGACCCTGCTGCGCGAGGGCGACCCCGCCGAGGTCTTCCTCCTCCTGCTCGACGGCGAGATCCGCCTGTGCCAGCGCGTCGGCCGCGACGAGGTCGAGGTGAACCGCAGCAGCACGGTCGGCGCGTACGCCGGCGCGATGCGCGCCTTCGTCCGGGACGAGACCGCCCAGCGGTACACGGTGTCGGTCCACGTGGTCCAGGACGCCCGCGTCCTCGTGATGCGCGCCGCGACGCTGGTCGAACTGATGCAGACCTGGTTTCCCATGGCGCTGCACCTGCTCGACGGCATGTTCATCGGGATGCGCAACAGCCAGGAGCGGGTCGGACGACGCGAGCAACTGCTCGCGCTCGGCGCTCTCTCCGCCGGCCTCACGCACGAGCTCAACAACCCCGCCGCGGCCGCGGTCCGCGCGACGGCCGGGCTGCGCGAGCGCGTCGGCACGATGAGGCACAAGCTGGCCAAGCTCGCGGACGACCAGATCGACCGCGACGTGCTGCGGCTGCTCGTCGAGACCCAGGAGGAGGCCGTCACCCTCGCCGCGAAGGCGCCGGACCTCACGGCGCTGGAGGCGTCCGAACGCGAGGACGAACTCTCCGACTGGATGGACGAGCGTGGCGTCACCAGCGGCTGGCAGCTCGCGCCGATCTTCGCCGCCGCCGGCACGTCCAACTCCTGTCTGGCTCGGATCCAGGGCGGTGTGCCGGCCGAGATGCTCGAACCGGCCCTGCACTGGCTCGCCTCCGCGCTGGAGACCGAGACGCTGCTGACCGAGATCACCGACTCCGTCACGCGCATCTCCACCCTCGTCGGCGCCGCCAAGCAGTACTCGCACATGGACCGCACCCCCTACGAGCGCGTCGACATCCATCTCGGGCTGAAGAGCACCCTGATGCTGATGGCCGGCAAGGCCGAGGGCATCCAGATCGTCAAGGAGCTCGACCGCGACCTCCCCCCGGTGCCGGTCTACCCGGCCGAGGTCAATCAGGTCTGGACGAACCTGATCGACAACGCGCTGCAGGCGATGAACGGCGAGGGGACCCTGACGGTCCGCAGCTGTCGGGACAACGACTTCGTCAAGGTGGAGATCTGCGACACCGGCCCCGGCGTCCCGCCCGAACTCCAGCTCAAGATCTTCCAGCCGTTCTTCACCACCAAGCCCGTCGGTCAGGGCAGCGGGCTCGGCCTCGACATCTCCTACCGCATCGTCGTCGAACGCCACGGCGGCGATCTCACCGTCTCCTCCGTCCCCGGCGACACCCGCTTCATCGTCCGGCTTCCGTTGACGGAGCGCGGGCCGTAACGTCAGCGAGATCGCGCGCTATAGCGCTCGATTCCGCTGACGTTACGGTCAGTGGAAGACGACGGTCTTGTTCCCGTGGACGAGGACGCGGTCCTCCAGGTGCCAGCGGAGGCCGCGGGCGAGGACGACCTTCTCGATGTCACGGCCCTTGAGGACCATGTCGGCGACGGCGTCGGAGTGGTCGACGCGGATGACGTCCTGCTCGATGATCGGGCCCGCGTCGAGCTCGGCGGTGACGTAGTGGCAGGTCGCGCCGACCAGCTTGACGCCGCGCTCGGCGGCCTGGTGGTACGGCCGGCCGCCGACGAACGACGGCAGAAAGCTGTGGTGGATGTTGATCGCCCGTCCGGCCCAGCGCTCGCACAGCCAGTCCGGGACGATCTGCATGAACTTCGCGAGCACGATCGCGTCCGGGTCCTCGGCGTCGACCAGCCGGCGGACCTCCTCGAACGAGGCGGTCTTGTCCTCGCCCGGGCCGGGGAACGGCACGTAGTGGAACGGGATGCCGTGCGCGGCGGTGATCGACTCCAGGTCCTTGTGGTTGCCGATGACGGCCCGCACCTCCATCGGGAGGTCGTTGCCCGCGTAGCGACCCAGCAGGTCGTACAGGCAGTGGCCCTCCTTGGAGACCAGGATCACGACCCGGCCCGGCTGCGTGGTGTCGCTGACGCGCCAGTCGGCGTCGGCGCCGAGCTCGGCGGCGAGGGTCGCGAAGCGGTCGCGCAGCTCCTCCAGACCGAAGGACAGAGAGTCTGCGCGCACCACCTGGCGGGTGAAGAACCAGTTCGTGTCGGGGTCGGCGTGGTAGGCCGCCTCGGTGATCCAACCGCCCGCATCGGAGAGGAACGAGGCAATTCGGGCGACGATGCCGGTGCGGTCGGGGCAGCCGAGAGTAAGGACGTAGTGCGCGCTCATCCGAGCATGATCCCTCAGAGGGCCTTCGCGAACAGCGCAGTGGTCCGTTCGAAGCTCACCGTGGCGGCCTGCTCGTGGTAACTGGGGTGGTCGGGCCAGGTGTAGCCGTGGTCGGCGCCGTCGAAGACGACAAGGTCGACCAGACCGGTCGGGAGCGCCGCGTCGAGGAACGGCTGCTGCTTCTCCTGCGGCTGGATCTGGTCCGCGCCGCCGATCCCGATGTACAGCGGACGGGTCAGCTCGGCGCCGCGCCGGTGCGGGGAGGTATCGGCGTCGTCCGCCAGGAACGACGGGTGCCACAGCGCCCCGGCGACGTACCGCTCGGGCCGGGTCAGCACCGCACGGGTGGCCGCGCGAGCGCCGAGGCAGAACCCGATGGTCACCACGGGCTGCGCCGGGTCGACACCGGCTGCGGCGAGCGCGGCGTCCATGTCGGCCTGGATCCCGTCGTCGGTGAGGCTGCGGACCATGCCCATCATCCGCTCGCCGATCGACGGGTCGGCGGCGCGCTGGGCCGGCTCGAAACCGATCAGACGGCCGTGGCGGTGGAAGAGGTCGGGCACCACGACCTGGTATCCCGCGCCGGCGAGCTTCTCGGAGAAGACGTGCGTCGCGGTCCGGATGCCGGGCCCGTCGTGGAACATCGCGACGGTCGGGAACTCCCCCGCGGCCGGGCGCTTGACCAGCACCGCCATCGGGCCGTCGGGCGTTTCGGTGTCCAGGATTGCGCTCGGAATCTCCACGAGAGCACGCTAGAACACCCACCGACGGGAGATCACCGTGACCACTGCCCCGCTCGACCGCGCCCACGAGGTCGCGGACGCCCTGCTCGAGAAGAACGCGGGGACGTTCGGTCCGACGCTGCCGATCTACCGCGGGCACGTGCACCGCGTCATCGGGCTCGTCGGTCTGCAGACCGAGGTCCGTCCGGACACCGCCGACGCCCTCGGCGTCGCGGCGTTCTTCCACGACGCCGGAATCTGGTTCGACCGGACCTGGGACTACCTCCCGCCGTCGGCCGCGCGCGCCGTCGAGGAGCTCGGCGGCCCCGGCGCACCCCAGGCCGACCTCGTCGCCGCGATGATCACCGAGCACCACCGCATCCGGAAGGCCCGGCACGACGACCCGCTGGTCGAGGCCTTCCGTCGCGCCGACCTGACCGACGTCGCCGCCGGGCTCATCAACGTCCCCGGCGCCCGCCGGTCCGACTACCGGGCGCTGACCGCCACCTATCCCGCCCGCGGTTTCCGACCACTCCTCGTCCGCGCCGCCGCCCGCGGGATCCGCGAGAACCCCCTGCGCCCCGCCCCGATGCTGAAGTTCTGATCTGCCGTCAGTCCAAACTTCGAGGCCGTCACACGGAGGCTTCGTCGTCCAAAGTGACCGTTCGGTCCTCGAAGTCGGCGACAACCCGCAGCTTGCCGCCGAGCGCCTCCACGTAGGCCTTCAACGTCCCGATCTCGGTCCGAGAGAGCTCACCACGTTCGATGGCGGAAATACGGGGCTGGGAGACCTTCATCTGAGTGGCCAAGGTCTCCTGAGTCACGGCGCGCAACCTGCGGACCTCGCGCAACGCGTATGCCTTCTCCAGCGCAACGTGCACGTCGCGGGCCCGGGCGACGCCTTCCTCCGTGATCTGACCTCGGCGCAGGGCCTCCTCTCGCACGGCAGACCACGCGCGAGCCGGGCGCTTCTTGCCGCTCGTGTCACTCATCGTCGTCTCCGTACTCTCCAGCGAGCCAAGCTGCGTGACGTCGTTCAGCCGTCGGGATCGCGTCCCGATACCACTTGCTCCAATTGTTGACCTTGTCTCCGGCGACCAACAGGACGGCTCGTCGCGCCGGATCGAAAGCGAACAGGATCCGCAGCGCGCTCCGCCTTCCGGTGACCGGACGCAACTCCTTCAAGTTGTGAACCTTGGAACCCTTGATGCTGTCAACCGTCGGCCGCCCGCACCCGGGCCCCTCTTCCGCCAACCGCGCGATTGCACCGGCCACCCGATCGGCGAGATCCGGCTCCAACTGCTCGAACCAGTCCTCGACCTCGGGCAACAGACGAACTTCCCACCGCTCCACCCAGCATAACCCCAGCGTTCTATAGTGTCTATGTTCTACATAGTGTGCTCCAATCGCATTCTGGGCGGCGCCACCCACAACCCAGCTCACCCGCGCGGCGGGGCGCCGCGTTCAGCGCTCAGGCCCTGAGCTGACGCTTGATCAGAAGGGGCACCACGAGCCAGGCGGTGCCGAAGAACGCGAGGGCGAGGCAGCCCGCGGTGATGCCCCAGGCGGTGCCGGCGACGATGCCGAAGGTCAGGGTGAGGACGGCACAGACAGCCGCGCCGAGGAGGGCGATGCCGGCGAGGGCGAACTTCTGGGCGACGTTGACGAGCTGGGGTCGGGCGCCCTGGCGGAAGAGCAGCCGGTGCATGGCGACCGGTGTGATCAGGCAGCCGGTGGACGTCACCGACAGCGCGACCGCGACGAGGTAGAGCCCCCGGGACCGGTCGCTGAGCTCCCAGAACCGGTCCTGGAACGGGAGGATCAGCAGGAACGCCGTCAGCAGTTGGACGCCGGTCTGGACGACCCGCACCTCCTGCAGCAGTTCGGCCCAGTGCCGATCGAGGCGCTGCAGCGGGGTCTCGTTCCGATCGAAGACCGGGCCCTCGATGCTCACCCGGTCAAACTACCCAGCCGACGCGCTGACCCTCATCGCGGCGCCTTGCCCAGGACGGTGAGGTCGACGCGCTGCTTCATCGCCTCGGCCAGGGCCGCGAGCGAACGCAACGGACGGATCATCACCTCGAACCGCTCGATGAGACCGTCGGCGTCGTAGCCGATGAGGTCGACGCCCTTGAGCTCCAGTTCGCCCACCTTCGCGGAGAACTCGAGCGTGATGTGGTGACCGTCCTCGGTGGCGAACTGCCGATGGTAGGTGAAGTCGGAGAAGACCGAGATCGCGGTCTGCAGCACGTGCGTCACCGCGGCCGAACCGGTGTAGGGGCTCCAGTAAGCGGGCGAGGAGAAGGTCGCGTTCGGGTGGATCAGCGACTCCAGGCCGGACAGGTCCTTGGTCGCGACCATGTGGTGCCAGGCCGCCAGGCCCTTCGCCACCGCCGGGGGGAGATTCAGGAGTTCGCTCACAGCGCCGCCGCCAACGTCGTGCCCTGCGCGATCGCGCGCTTGGCGTCCAGTTCGGCGGCGACGTCGGCCCCGCCGATCAGGTGCACCGACACCCCCGCCCCGACGAGGTCGTCGTACAGGTCGCGTCGCGGCACCTGTCCTGCACAGATCACCACGTGGTCCACCTCCAGAGTGAGCGGTCCGTTGCCGGTCTCGATGTGCAAACCCTCGTCGTCGACGCGGCGGTAGGTCACGCCGGCGACCATACGCACGCCGCGGCGCGCGAGCTCGGTGCGATGGATCCACCCGGTGGTGAGACCGAGCCCCTCCCCCGGCTTGCTGCTCCTGCGCTGCAGGAGGTGGACCGTCCGCGCGGAGTGCGCCGGGCCAGCGTCGACCAGGCCGCCGGGGGCGAGGAAGTCGGGGTCGACGCCCCAGTGCTGGAAGAACAGTTCGACGTCGGTGCTGACCGACGGTCCGTCCTGGGTCAGGAAGGCCGCGACGTCGAAGCCGACCCCGCCCGCGCCCACGATCGCCACGCGCGCGCCGACGGTCACCTCGCCGCGCAGGACCTCCAGATACCCGACGACCTTGGGGTGGTCGATGCCCTCGAGCTCGGGGACGCGCGGGTCGACCCCGGTGGCGAGGACGACCTCGTCGAACCCGGTGAGGTCCGCCGCCAGCACGCGCCGGCCCAGCTCCAACCGGACGCCGGCTGCGACCAGCTCGGCCGCGAAGTAGCGCAGGGTCTCGGCGAACTCCTCCTTGCCCGGGATCCGCCGGGCGAGATCGAACTGACCACCGATCACGTCAGCCGCGTCGTGCAGGACGACCTCGTGCCCACGCCGGGCCGCCGTGAGCGCGGCGGACATCCCGGCCGGACCGGCCCCGACGACCGCGACGCGCTTGCGCAGCCGGGTCGGGGAGAGGTCGAGCAGCGTCTCGTGGCAGGCACGCGGATTGACCAGACACGAGGTGATCCGGCCGTCGAGCGTGTGGTCGATGCAGGCCTGGTTGCACCCGATGCAGGTGTTGATCCGCTCGGCCTGACCGGCCTGGGCCTTGACGACGAAGTCCGGGTCGGCGAGCAGCGGCCGGGCCATCGACACCAGGTCGGCCACCCCGTCGGCGAGGAGGAACTCGGCGACCTCGGGAGTGTTGATGCGATTGCTCGCGGCGACCGGGATGCCGACGCCGGTGCGCAGCCGCCGGGTCACCTCGGCGAACGCGGCCCGCGGGACCGGGGTCGCGATCGTCGGCACCCGCGCCTCGTGCCAGCCGATGCCGGTGTTGAGGATGTCGACCCCCGCGGCCTCGAGCTCCTTGGCGAGCTCAAGGGTCTCCGCCAGCGTCGATCCCCCCGGGACGAGGTCGAGCATCGACAGCCGGAACAGGAGCAGGAAGTCGGACCCGACCCGATCACGGGTGCGGCGCACGATCTCCAGCGGGAAGCGCATGCGGGCCCGGGCGTCGCCGCCCCACTCGTCGGTGCGCCGGTTGGTGCAGCCGGCGAGGAAGGTGTTGATCAGGTAGCCCTCGGAACCCATGATCTCGACGCCGTCGTACCCCGCCTCGCGGGCGAGCTCGGCGGCCCGGGCGAAGTCGTCGACCGTGCGGTCGACCTCGTCGGTCGTCATCTCACGCGGCGTCAGGTGGTTGATGGGCGCGCGGATCGCGCTCGGTGCGACGAGGCCCTCGTGCTTGGCGTACCGCCCGAAGTGCAGCACCTGCATGACGATCCGGCCGCCGGCGGCGTGGACGGCTTCGGTGACTATGCGGTGGTCAAGCACGTCCGCGGCGGAGGTCATCGTGGCGCCGCGTTCCATCGGCCGGCCGACCTCGCTGGGCGCGATGCCGCCGGTGACCATCAGCGCCACGCCGCCCCGCGCACGCTCGGCGTAGAACGCCGCCATGCGCTCGAAACCACCGGGGGCCTCCTCCAGCCCGAGGTGCATCGAGCCCATCAGGACCCGGTTGGGCAACGTCAGGTGTCCCAGCGCGAGGGGGGTGAACAGGTGGGGGTAGTTCACGGGTGCTCCGTCTCCATGCGGTCCGGCGTGCGCCCCGAGTCCAGGACGCCGCAGCGGCCGGCGAGCGCGGCGGCCTGCACACGGTTCGCCACGCCGACCCGCTGCAGCAGCCGGGCGACCATCCGCTTCGCGGTGCGCTCGGAGACGCACAGCCGACGGGCGATGACGACGGTCTCGTGGCCCTCGGCGACCATCCGCCACAGCTCGAGGTCGGCCCGGCGCAACTGGGAGAGCACCGCGTCGGCGGGTCGGCGGCGCAGCAGGCTCGCCAGCACCGCGGGGGGTGCCACGGTGCCGCCACTGGCGATCGCGAGCAACTGGGTCGCGACCGCCTCGGGGTCGGCGTCACGCAGCAGCACGCCGTCGGCCCCGGCCGCGAGGGCGGAGACGGCGACGTCGGTGGCCTCGGCCTCGGGCGCCATGGCCGCGAAGCGGACGCTCGGGTACCGGCGCCGCGCCGTCGACAGCGCGGTGAGCGCGTCGGGCAGGCCGAGGTCGACGATGACGACCCGCGGGCGGTGACGCCGGATCAGATCGCACACGCGCGGCACGGTGTCGCCGGTGCCGAGCACCGAGACCCGCCCGAACGAGGCGTCCTCCAGCGCGGCCTCCATCCCCCGGGCGAACAGCCGGTGTCGGTCGATGATGACGACCCCGACCGTCGTGGTGGTTACGGGCGGCGGCGAGAGTTCGGTGACCGTCACGGCGCCACCTCCGTCAACCGGGCGCGCAGTTCGCGCTTGAGGACCTTGCCGGTGGGCCCGAGCGGGAGCGCCTCCACGACCTCGACCCGATCCGGGACCCACCAGCGCGGCAGGTGGGCCCCGAGGTGCGCCAGGACCGCCGCAACGTCGGGCTCGACCCCGGGCGGCGGCTGGACGAACAGGACGGGGCGTTCGCCCCACTGGCTGTCGGGCACGCCGACCACCGCCGCCTGCGCGACGTGGGCGTGGTCCATCGCGACGTTCTCCAGCTCGACCGAGGAGATCCACTCACCGCCGGACTTGATGACGTCCTTCACCCGGTCGGTGATGCGCAGGTAGCCCTCGGGGTCGATGGACGCGATGTCGCCGGTGGGGAACCAGCCGTCGCGCAACACCTCGGCGTCGTGGTCGAGGTACCCGCTCGCGACCCAGTGGCCGCGGACCAACAGCTCACCCGCGGCGATGCCGTCCCACGGCAGGGCCTCGCCCGCCGGGTCGGCGATCTTCCACTCCAGACCGAACAACGCGCGACCCTGCGCGGCCTGAATCCGCGTGCGCTCCGCACGGTCGAGGTTCTCCATGCCCGGCTTCAGGGCGCCGACCGCACCGAGCGGGCTGGTCTCGGTCATGCCCCAGCCCTGACACATCGTGACGCCGTGGCCGACCTCGAACGCCTCGATCATCGACGGCGGCACCGCCGAGCCACCGCAGGCGACCCGCCGCAGGGCCGGGAGCTTCCGACCGGTCTGATCCAGGTGCGTCAGCAGGTTGTGCCAGATCGTCGGGACCCCGGCGGTGAACGTGACGCCCTCGGCGTCGAGCAGGTCCGCGAGCCGGGCACCGTCGAGGCGGTCGGCGGGCAGGACCAGCTTCGCTCCGACCAGCGCGGTCGTGAACGGGAGGCCCCAGGCATTGACGTGGAACATCGGGACGA
This sequence comes from Sporichthya polymorpha DSM 43042, assembly GCF_000384115.1. NCBI lineage: Bacteria > Bacillati > Actinomycetota > Actinomycetes > Sporichthyales > Sporichthyaceae > Sporichthya > Sporichthya polymorpha. The sequence goes on along the minus strand of NZ_KB913029.1, from coordinate 2,834,037 downwards.
CCGGCAGGACCGTGTCGGCGGCGCCGAGCCCGAACGCGTCCGGCAGTGCGCCCGCCATCGCGTGCAGCACCGAGGAGCGGTGGGAGTACAGGACGCCCTTGGGTCGCCCCGTCGTGCCGGACGTGTAGCAGAGCCCGCTCGCGGTGCGCTCGTCGAACTCGGGCCAGTCGAAGGAGTCCGACCCGCCCGCGAGCAGTTCCTCGTAGCTCAGCTCCCCCGCGACCGCGCCCGCCGGGGCGAGCACGACCCGGTGCTTGATACCGGGCAGCCGGTCGGCCAGGGGGCCGATCAGCGGGAGGAAGGGCGGGTCCAGGAGCAGGACGCCGACGCCGGCGTGCTCGAGGACGTAGACCAGCTGCTCGGGATCCAGCCGCGGGTTGACGGTGTGAGCGATCGCGCCGAGGCCGGCGATCGCGTAGGTCGCCTCGAGATGGCGGTGGGTGTTCAGCGCCAGCGTCGCGACGCGGTCGCCGGGGCGGACTCCGAGCTCGGTGAGCGCGGTGGCGAGCCGGCGGGCGCGGTGCCCGACCTCGCCCCAGCTGGTGCGGCGCTCCCCACCGCCGAACTCGGCCGAGACGACCTCCCGCTCCGGGTGGTGCCGCTCGGCGTGCTCCAGCACGGCGGACAGCAGGAGCGGCCGCTCCATCATGAGGGCGTGCATGGAAGATCCCGTTCGCTCGAGGGGGACGTCAGATGCGGCGCATCAGCCGCAGCAGGAGCGAGGCGACCCGCCCGTAGGGCGGGTACAGCAGCTTCGTCCCGGTGAACCCGAGCGCCCCGCGCTGGGTGAAGACCGCCTTGTGGTGCGAGAACGTCTTGAACCCCTCGCGGCCGTGGTAGGAACCCATACCGCTCTCGCCGCTGCCGCCGAAGGGCAGGCCGTCCTGCAGGTAGTGCAGCAGGGTGTCGTTCACCGTGACGCCGCCGCTGGTCGTGCGCTGAAGCAGCGCGCGCTTGCGCCGACCGCTGTGGGTGAACAGATACATCGCGAGCGGCCGCGGCCGGTCGTTGATGTACCCGATCGCCTCGTCGAGCTTGCGGTACCCGACGACCGGCAGCACCGGGCCGAAGATCTCCTCGCGAGCCAGGCGCATCGAGTCGCTGACGCCGGTGACGACGTGCAGCGGGAGCTTCCGGGTCGCGGGGTCCCCGATGTCCTGACCGGTGTCGCCGTGCTCGGCGACCGTCACGGAAGCGCCCTGGGCCCGGGCGTCCTCGATCAGCGAGCGGAGCCGCTCGTAGTGGCCGGAGTTGATGATCGCGGTCGCGTCCTCGTTGGACGTCAGCGTCGGGTAGAGCGAACGCGCGGCCGCGGTGGCGGCGCGCACGAAGCGGTCCTCGGTGCCCGCGGGAACAAGGACGTAGTCGGGCGCCACGCAGGTCTGGCCGGCGTTGAACAGCTTGCCCCAGACGATGCGCTGCGCAGCCTCCTCGATCGAGTACCGCTCGTCGACCACGACCGGGCTCTTCCCGCCGAGCTCCAGCGTCACCGGGGTCAGGTTCTCCGCGGCCGCGCGCATGACGGCCCGGCCGTTCTGCGTCGACCCGGTGAAGAGCAGGTGGTCCAGCGGCAGCGAGCAGAACTCACGCGCGACGTCGGCGTCGCCACCGGTCACGTAGACCTGCTCGACCGGGAAGGCCTCGCCGAGCAGACGCGTCAGCAGAGCGGTCGTGTTCGGCGTGAACTCGCTCATCTTGACCATCGCGCGGTTGCCGGCCGCCAGGGCCGCCGCGAGCGGGGCCATCGTCAGGTGGACCGGGTAGTTCCACGGCGCGACGATGCCGATGACGCCCTTGGGCTGGGCCACGACGCGGTTGCTGCCCGGCAGGAACCAGATCGACGTGCCGCGCAGCCGCGGGAGCATCCAGATCCCGACGTGGCGTCGCGCGTACCGCAGCGAGTGCGCGGAGCCGACGATCTCGGCGATCTCGGTCTCGGTGCGCGAGCGGTGACCGAAGTCCTCGCGCAGTGCCTCGGCGAGCGGGACGCGGTTGCGCAGGACGAGGTCCTCCAGCTTGCGCAGGTCCTTCCGGCGCCGCAGCAGCGACGGCGGGCCCGCTGCCGAGAAGTCGGCGCGCTGCCGGTCCAGGACCGCCTTGAGCTCGGCCGCCGCCGCCGGAGCGGCGGGCACCAGCTGATGCTCCGTCAGCTGTGCGGAGGGCGGAGTGAGAACGTCGGTCACGACAGGAGCCTCCTCAGGCCCGGCTGGCCCAGTGGTTGAGGGAGTACGAGTGCGGATAGGCCATCGCGATCCGCGTGGTGAGGCGGGACGTGCCGATCGCGAGGTCGACGAGCTTCGGGATGCGGGCGGTCTCGAACCACCACAGGTCGTTGAACCAGCGGATCGGCTTGAGCGCCTTCACGACGGCGTCGTGCGGGTCGTGCCCGCGGATCAGCGCCTCGGCCGCGACGACGCCGCCGATCGCGCCGCCGAGGATGCCGTCCGCGTAGTAGGCGATGGCCCCGGGCGTCGCGAGCCGGCGCAACTCCAGCGTCCCCGGCGCCGAGCGGTTCGGTGCCCCGAACGCGGGCGCCGGGGCGAGGCCGCCGAAGCAGGTCTCCTCGACGTCGACGGGCTCGAGTCCGACGGCCTCGGCGATGCCCAGGACCTCCTCCCGCAGGGCGGCGACCTCGCGCGCCTTGTCGATCTTCTCCGGGCCCGACCGGACCGGACGGACCATCAGCCCGTACCAGGTCGCGTCCGGGGAGAGCGGGTCCGCGAACGGGGTGAAATACCCGACGTTGACGGCCCCGTCGCGGTGAACGAGCGGCGCGAAGGCCGTCGTGCCCGTCAGCGGGTGGCGCAGGCCGCCCGACCCGGCCCGCAACGCGCACTGCCAGGCGAGCGTGACGCGCTGAATCGGCGGGGCGGAGGCCCCGAACAGCTTGGGGTTCTTCGTCAGATTGACGAACAGCGGCTTGCGGCCGGGCGCGAGAGCGCGGGCGTCGTCGAGCGAACGGATCGGGTCGTCGACGTCGACGATCGCCCCCGCGTCGAGCATCTCGCGCATGGCGCCGGCCATCCGCGAGTTGCGGCCGCCGTACATGACCGGGCGGTTCGAACCGCGCCGGCCACCCTGCCAGGCAGCGGCGGGCCCGATCTCCCAGTGACCGTCGATGCCGGGACGTGCCATCGCGGTCAACTGACGGGTCGCCACCGGCTGCCCGGCGAAAGCGGGTCCGGCGATCCGGCGGATGAGTTCCGCCTGCGGACGCCGCACGGCGTAGGACAACCAGTCCGCCGACGCGCCGCGCATCGAGCACCCGTTGGCGATCTGCCGGGTCTCCGCCACCGGTTCACCGGCGACGACGACCTTGCCCGCGAACTGCTCGCTGCGCGCCAGTCGCGCCGCCAGCGTCCACGCCGTGATGCCCTTCCCGCCGGCGATGACGACCGAGTCGTACACGGGCTTGCCGCCGCGCGGCAGCAGCGCGTCGAGCTGCGCGTCGATGTGCGCGAAACGGATCTCGTCGGCACCGGTCAGGGGCAAGGACGCACCGGTGGCCGAGGACGGGCGCTCGGGGGCGACGGTCATGACTCCTCCTCGGGGGCTCGGCCCAATGATTCAACCTGGACCATGCAGAGTCAATCGTTTCGTTGGCCCCCGCGGGCCACCCCCGGCCCGCTCGTCAGCGCTTGCGGCGCTCCCCCTTGCTCGCCGATCGGCGGCCCGGCTTCTCCTCGAACAGCGGCGGGATCCGGGGGTCGAGGGACGGCGGGTTCTCGAGGATCGAGGTCCAGAAGGTGATGAAGGCTTCCTCGAACAGGTAACCCATCCGGATCGGGATCTGGTGCAGGTACAACGTCTCGAAGCGGGCCATGTCCGCCGCGATCGCGTCGTACTCGCGCAGCCGCTCCTGGTGCAGCGCGATCTGCTCCTCGGCCATCTCCTTCACGCGCTCCGGGGAGGTGAGGTCGGCGAAGTAGAGCTTGAGCAGGCCGAGGTCGCGCGTCTCGGTCTGCGTGGCGCTCGGCGACTCGAGCCACTCGCGCAGGGCCTCGCGGCCCGCGTCGGTGATGGAGAACAGGCGCCGGCGGCGGCCGTGCTCCTCCTGCTCCTCGCTCAGCAGCCCGAGCTTCGCGAGCCGCTCGGGCTCGACGTAGAGCTGCGAGTGCGGGAACGACCAGAAGTACGCGATCGAGCGCGCGACCGCGCGCTTGAGGTCGTACGGCGTCGAGGGCCCGAGCTCGGCGATGAACCCGAGCACGAGATAGGCGCTGGGGCCGAGTCGTGCTTTCTCGGCCCCAGCGCCCTTGTCCGACGTGGATCGTTCATTCTGGACCGTCATGGTCCGATGGTAGCGGCCTTACTTGTGCGTGTAGATGACGAACTGGTCCGGGTCGGGCTGGAAGCCCGAGGGAGCGCCGTTCGGGTCGGCCACGGTGTTCGTGGACGTGTACTTGTACATGTACTCCCGGCCCTGGCCCATCTCCTTGCTCCAGGTCTGGTTGTCGTACGAGCCACCCCGTTCGGCCTTGCTCCACGAGAACCGCTGATCGAGCGAGGCGTCGGAGGCGTAGACGTCGCCGTTGCCGAGCTGGGCCATCAGCCGCTCACGCGTCAGGTTCGGACCGACGGCCTTCGCGGCCCGCTCGAAGATCAGGCTGCCGACGTAGTTCGCCTGGACGATGTGGTGGTTCAGACCCTTGTTGCCGCGGGCGTACTTCGCCATCGTCGCCATGAACTCCGGACCCCAGAGCTTGTAGGTGGTGTTGGTCCAGTAGCGGTTCACGGGGTGCTTGCCGAACAGCGAGCCGAGCACCTCGGCCGCCAGGTGGTTCCCCGAGATCCCCTTGGGCGGGTAGTAGTTCTGCTGCGTCGCCTCGACCATGAACTTCGCCATCGTCGCCGGGTTGATGACGTAGTGCACGACGTGCTCGGGCTGCGCGGCCCGCAGCGACAGGATCTGCGCCGACATCGACGTCTCGGTGATCGCGACGTCGAGCTTCTTCACCATCTTCGAGCCCGAGGCGTCGAGGACGCGCTGCACCTCGTTGCAGGAGAGCTGCATCTCCGGGCTGGTCAGACACACCAGGCCGTACGTCTTCGGCTGAATGACGTTCTTCACCCAGTGGGCGTTCGCCATCGCCTCGTGAATCATCGACATGTGGGTCGGGAACATGTACGGGTCCTGCCACTCGGTCTGCGAGTAGGCCCACGTCCCGACGGCCGGCAGCTTGTACTGCGCGAGGTCCGAGTGGATCGACGCCGACGCCCAGCTCGAGTAGCTGAGCAGCGCGAAGATCTTGTCCTGGCCGGCGAGCTTCTTCAGACACGCCTTCGACCGTGAGACCTCACCGGGGCCGTCGTCGCAGTCGACGAGCGAGAGCCGCCGGCCGAGGACGCCCCCGCGGTCGTTGATCGAGGCGAAGGCGGCCTTGATGCCGTTCACCATCGGGGTGACGAGCAGGTTCCCGAGCGCGATGCCGTGCGCGGAGACCGTGCCGAGCTTGATCGAGTCCTTCGTGACGCCGATGTCGGTCGCGCCGTTCTTGGCCGCCGCGATTCGCTCGTTCTCCGCGGCCTGGGCGGCGTTGTCGATGCTCGTGACGCCGGAGACGGTCGAGGCCTTGCCGACCGCAGCCGCCCCGCCGGCGCCCTTCGCTGCCTTGCCCTTCTTCGCCGTCGGCGCCGCGGCTCCCCCGGCGACCGGGGCCGCGCCGTCCACCGGGGCGGCACCCACCGGAGCGGTTCCGGCCGGTGCCTCTCCGGGCGCTCCCACCGGGGCCGCACCCTCGACCGGGGCGGCCGCCGCACCCGCGGGCGCCCCGGCCGCGTCGGCGACCGCGGCCGGGTCCGTCTGCGCCGTCGCGTCCCCGCTGTCGCTGCCACCACCGCACGCGGTCAGCACCAAAGCCGCGCTGACGGCGATCGGCAGGACGGCGAACCGCGGACGCCTGCTCCTTCTGGACACGGTCTCTCCTCTGGTCCGGGGGCTGTACTCCGCAGAGTTCCCCGGGTGAGAGGAGCCTGAGAACCGGACGCGTGTGCCAGGGGTGGCCCGTGAGGGTCAGGCCGCCGGGCGCAGATACAGCACGGCGTCCGCGTCGACGATCAGCACGACCTCGCCGGACGCCTCGTCGACCAGCTCGGCCCGCCACGCCAGGATCCCGTCACCCTTCTCGGGGCGCAGGGTCACCTCGGTGATCATCGCCTTGCCGGTCAGCACCATGCCGGGACGGACGGGCCGGCGCAGCCGTGCGTTGACGTTGCGGCCGGCCTTGCCGACGACATCGGCCCAGACCGCCTCGACGACCAGCGCCTGGTACACCGCCATCGTGTGCAGGCCACTCGCGATGACGCCGCCCCACTGCCCGGCTGACGCCGCCTCAGGATCGGTGTGCATCGGCTGCGGGTCGAAGGTCTTCGCGAACGCGACGATGTCGTCCTCGGTCATCGGCCAGCGGCCGAACCGGTACTCCGTCCCCACGACGAAGTCCTCGGCGTAACGCACACTCACTCCGGAAGGTCGAACAGTTCGGCGTCCGGGTCCTCGGCCCAGCTCGCGGCGGCGAGCTCGCGGGCCTGGTGGACCAGGTCGTCGGTCGACCGGCCCGGCCACCCGTGCAGGACGTCGGCCCAGTCCTGGGGGATCGCACCCATCCCGTGGCAGGCGCCGAGCAGGCCCCCGGCGATCGCGGCGACCGTGTCGGTGTCCCCGCCCGCCCGGACGCAGTTCTCCAGGGCGTCGACGAGGTGCTGGTCGGGGTCGTAGGGCAGCACCGGCGTCTGCAGAATGCACGCCCAGGCCGCCTGCAGCGCGTGGACGACCCAACCGTTGTCGCGGAAGGTGGTCGCCGGCTCGCGCTCGGCCTCGTTCAGCCGCCGCAGCCACTTCTCCCGCGCCTCGACGGGCAGCCCGAGCAGCCCCACGCGGGCGTCGAGCTCGCCGGTCAGGACGGTGTGCCGGATCGCGAGCGACCACAGCACGCACGCCTCGCCGGCCTCGGGGTCGGCATGGGTCAGGCTGCTCAGGCCGAACGCCGCCTCCGCACACGCCTCGGCGTCCCCGAGGTAGGCCAGCGCCACCGGCGCCGTACGCATCAGCGACCCGTTGCCCGCGGTGCGCGAGGTGCCGGCGTGCAGCTCCGTCGCGGCCGCGCGGAGGTGCTTCGCGGTCGGGACGCCGCCGGCAGCCGCGGCCGCGGCGGTGAGGACCTTCTTCGTCTGGACGCCGACGTCGGTCGCGTCGCGCGCCCACTCGGCCCACCCGGCGGCGATGCGGTCCTGGACCGCCTCGTCGCGCAGGTCGCCGGTCGCCGCGGCGTCGGCGATCACGAGCGCCATCGCGGTGTCGTCGGTCCATTCCCCCGGCGCCCAACCAAAGCCGCCGCCCCCGCGCATCTCGACGGGGGCGTCGGCCGCCATCGGCTCGCCGAACTCGTAGCCGGCGCCGAGGGCGTCACCGGCCGCCGTGCCGAGCAGGGCCCCCGCGGCGCGGTTGCGCACCGCGGCCGGGGCGATCGGCTCCGCCACGTTCACTCCTCCCCCGACAAGCGGATCGTGCGCAGGCGGTGGCCGGCGTACCAGGTGGCCCCGATGGTGACGATCACGAGCATCGGGATGCCGACACCCAGGCTGACCGCGGACTCGAGGCCGAGGCTGTCGGCGACGTCCGGCCCGACGATCTCCTCGGTGATCGAGCTCGCCCACTGCGAGATGCTCAGCGTCCGCGCGCCGGGGATGAAGCTGCCGACCAGCGTCTCCCACACCAGCGCGTAGAGCAGACCCACGAGCACCGCGCTGCGGGTGAGAACTCCCAGCAGCAGAAACACGGCCCCGTAGGCGATCCCGGCGACACTGCCCCCGACCAGGAACCCGAGCGCGAGGTCGTTGTCGGTGCCCGACATCAGGAAGGCCGCGAGGCCCGCGGGGACGCCGGAGAAGAGCACGATCGTTCCCATCGCGACGATCGCCTTCGTTGTCGCCATCGTGTGGCGCGAAAGCGGTTTCGCGAGCAGGTAGACGATCGAGCCGTCGTCGATCTCGGGCGCGATCGCACCGGTGCCGGCGATGACGCCCATCAGCGGGACGAAGACCGCGAGGCCGAGGCCCCCGGCGACGCCGGCGGTCACCTCGTCGTCCTGACCGGCGAGCGCACGGATCAGGATCGCAAGGCTGAGCAGCAGCGCCGGCAGCGCAAGCAGGAAGATGATGCGACGGCGGCCGAGCAGGCCACGCATGGTCAGCTGAGCGACCGTCATGTTGAACGGCCCGCCGATGGTGGGCGCGTGTCCGGTGTGCGTGCTCATCGGTTCACCAGGTACGCGAACACCGACTCCAGCGACTCGTCGGCGGGGCTGACCTCGTAGAGGCGGATCCCCCGTTGATGCGCGATCCGTGGCAGCACGCGTACGAACTCCCCCACGTCGGTGGCCTGGACCTGCAGGTTCGCGTCGGCGTTCACACCCGGGGCGACCCGCGCGTTGTTCGGGACCACGAGCTCGACGGCGGACGCGCACCGCTCGGCGATGATCGCCGCCGCGAGGGCGCGGTCGTCGCCGGACCGGATCGTGTACCGGTGCGGGCGCTCGGTCATCAGGCGGCGGATCTCGCGGAAGCCACCGGAGGCGGCGTGACGGCCGGAGACCATGACCTCGATCCGGTCGGCGAGCTCCTCCACCTCCTCGAGGATGTGCGAGCTGACGATGACCGTGCGGCCGTCGGACGCCATCCGCTTGAGCAGGTCCATCAGGTGGAGCCGCTGGCGCGGGTCGAGCCCGTTGAACGGCTCGTCGAGCAGCAGCACCTGAGGGTCGTGGACCAGCGCGGTCGCGAGTTTCGCGCGCTGGCGCATGCCCTTGGAGTACGTGGAGATCGGCCGGGTCTGGGCGTCGACGAGGTCGACGATCTCGATCGCCCGTCGCGTCGCGGCCGCGGGGTCCGGCAGGCCGTGCAGCCGGGCGTTCGCGAGCACGAAGTCGTAACCGCTGACGACGTCGTACATCGCCTCGCGCTCGGGGACGAGGCCGAGGCGGCGGTAGATGCCCTCGTTCCGCCACACCGACTGCCCGTCGAGGGTGACCGCACCCGAGGAGGGCGGCAGGAAGCCGCCCATCATGTTGATCAGCGTCGACTTGCCCGCTCCGTTCGGGCCGAGCAGACCGGTGACCCCCGGGCCGAACTCCATCGTCACGTCGTTGACGGCGACGACGTTGCCGAACCAGCGGGAGACGCCGTCGATGCGCAGGGTCGCCATCAGATCGACACCTTCCGGTACCGCGCCATCAGCAGCGCGAGGCACGCGGCGACGAGGGCGACCGCGACCAGCACGAAGATCGCACCCCCGGTCGCGCCCGGCGGCGGGACGGTCGCCTCGCTGGGCCCGCCGAACACCGAGTGCTGGACCCCGTGGGCGAGCGCGTAGGGCGAGATCAGTTCGCCGTAGGCGGCGGTGGTCTCGGCGCCGTTCTCGTCCGCGACACCGGTGACGGTGCCGCTGACGCCGGCCAGGACGATCAGCGACACGATGATCGCCGCGACGCCGACACCGCGGCGCGGGGTCATCGCGGCGATCGTCACCGCGATGCCGGCGACGAGGACGGCCGTCACGGCCGCGCCGCCCAGACCGCGCAGGAAGTTCGGGGTCTGCGAACCGATCGAGAGCTTGGCGAGCAGGGCGCCGGCGTACATGACGATCAGCGGGATCGCCATCATCAGGAACAGTGCACTCGCGAGCGCGGCGTACTTCGCGAGGACGTACTCGACCCGCTGCAGCGGCCGCGAGAAGTACAGGGCGACGACCCGGAACCGCAGGTCGCGCGAGACGTTCGCGGGCGCGGCGCCGGCGATGAACAGGCTCGTCAGCGCTGAGGTCGCGAGGACGTACTCGGTGTAGTCCGCGGGCATCGTCAGGCGGTTGTCGATGCCGACGATCAGCGCCATGATCACCGCCGGCAGCACCAGCGCGAACAGCAGGATCGCGGGCAGAATCTTCGACTTCGCCGTCCGGCCGAGGCCGAACGCGCCGCGCAGGGTGTCGACGTAGAGGGCGAGCGCGATCGCGCGCGAACCCGCACGCGGGCCCTCGTAATGGCGGAACCCGAGATCGTGGATGACCCCGCCGCGGGGCCCTTGGGTGGGGACGCTCATGCGGCACCGCCCGCGGGCGTCGCGAACAGTTCGGCCATCCGGTGCCGCGGCCGCTCGAGGCGGACCAGGCCGAGGTCGAGGCCCGTCACGACCGAGAGCACGGCGTCGTAGGTGCTGTCGTCGACGAGCCCGATCTGGACGACGTCGCCGTTCGCGGTCGCCTCCAGGCCCTGCGCCCGCAGCGCCCCGGCGACCTCCTCGCCGCGCTCGGTCACCTCCACCACCAGCACGGCCCCCTTCGCGGTGATCTCCGCCGTCGACGACGAGCGCAGCAGCTTCCCGCCGTCGATCACGACGACGTGGTCGCAGGTGCGCTCGAGTTCACCGAGCAGGTGCGAGGAGACCAGGACGGAGATGCCGAACTCCGTGCCGACCCGGCGGATCAGGGCGAGCATCTCGTCGCGCCCGGTCGGGTCGAGGCCGTTGGTCGGCTCGTCGAGGAAGACCAGCTGCGGGTCGTGCACGAGCGCCTGGGCCAGCTTGACCCGCTGCTTCATGCCGGTGGAGTAGCCACCGATCGGGCGGTAGCGCTCCTCGTAGAGACCCACGTGCCGGAGCGTGTCGGCCGTGCGCTCGCGGGCGGCCGCGCGCGGCAGGCCGGACATGCGCGCCATGTGCACCACGAGTTCGGTCGCAGACATGTCCGGCGGCAGGCAGTCGTGCTCCGGCATGTAGCCGACCCGCTCCCGGATCGCGACCCCCTCGGTGCGGATGTCGTGCCCGAGCACCTTCGCGGTGCCGGCCGAGGGTGGGAGCAGACCGAGGAGCATCTTGATCAGCGTCGACTTGCCCGCGCCGTTGGCGCCGATCAGCCCGGTGATGCCCGGGGGGATGTCGACCGAGAGGTCCGCGACCGCCGTGACCGACGTTCCGAACCGCCGCGTGAGGGCGGCCGTCGTGATCATCACCGGCCGAGCCTACAAAGATCGCTGGGGCCGTGGGGCGGGGCCGCTGATCGCGTCGAGGGCGGAGGCGAGCCGGCCCCGGAGCCCGCGCCGGGGCAGCGGCTGTCCCGCCGCCGCGCTCACCAGGTGCGAGGCGACCTCGAACCCGTCCCCGACGGGCACGATCAGCCCGTCCGCGACCAGCCCGTCCGGGCCGATGCTGAGCCGGTCGTGCGCGAGCCCGGCGAGGTCGCGGTCCCCGGCGTCGAGCGCGAAGACCGTCGCCCCGGCGCGGCGGGCGTCGGCGACCCGCTCCAGCGTCGCCTCGCCCGGGGTGTCGGAGGCCGCGACGAGGAGGGTCTCCCCGCGGCGCACGGCCTCCAGGCGCCGCAGGTCGACCGCGAGGTGCGGCGGCGCACCGGCCGGCACCGCGTGGCGGACGAGCACCGGCGCGAGCTCCGCCAGACCGGCGAGCTCGGCCTCGGTGTCCAGGTGCGCGGCGAGGTGCCAGGGCTCCGCCGTCGGGGTCCCGACGAGGAGCAGCCCACCGGGCGGGTGCTTGGCCCGGCGCAGCGACCGGGCGAACTCCGTGGTCCGCCGCGTCCAGTCCGTTCCGGCCAGCAGCTCGCGCAGCAGAGTCGTGCGCTCGAGGTCCACGGACTAATCAGGCCACACCGCGTGCCGCTTCTCCAGGAACGCGGCCATGCCTTCCTTCGCGGCGGCCGACTGCGACAGGGCGGCCATGACCGGGATCGCGATGTTGTAGGCATCCGCCTCGGGCCGGTCGAGCTGGGCGTAGAGGGTCTGCTTGCCGATGCCCTTGCCGGAGCGGCTGCCGCGCGTGGCGCGCGCGAGCAGGTCGTCGACGGCCCGGTCGAGCTGGTCGTCCGGGACGGCGTAGTTGATCAGGCCCCACTCGGCGGCGGTGGTGGCGTCCACGATGTCACCCGTCAGGGCGAGTTCCATCAGCCGCTTGCGGCCGATGTTGCGCGCCACCGGGACGGCCGGGGTGTGGCAGAACCAGCCGCCCTTGCCGCCGGGGAGCGCGAAGCCGGCGGACTCGGCGGCCACCGCGAGGTCGCAGGTCGCCACGAGTTGACAGCCGGCCGCCGTCGCGAGGGCGTGGACGCGCGCGATCACGACCTGGGGCACGGACTGGATGGTCTGCATCAGGTTCGTGCAGATGTTGAGCAGGTCTCGCACGCCGTTGACGTCGCGGGCGGCCACGTCGCCGAAGTCGTGCCCGGCGCTGAACACCGGCCCGTTGGCGCCCAGGACGATGCCGGTGGCGTCACTCTCCCCCGCCTCGGAAAAGGCGGCGGTGAGCTCGCGGAGGTGGTCCTCCGACAGCGAGTTCCGGCGGCTCGGCCGGTTCATCGTGATGCGGACCGTCTCCGCGTCCCGCTTCACCGAAATGTGCTGGTAGGCGTCCATACCCCCACGCTAAGAGCGATCGCCCCCGGTGGAAACCACCGGGGGCGATCTTCACAGGCAGGTGACCTGGCCTCCGTCCCGGTGAGGCCGGTCACCGGCAACAGCGCCGAGGTCCTGACATCCCCGCGGCGCGTGCCTGGCCCGTACATCCACGGTAAACCGTGCGGGCCGGTGGTTCATTCCCTGAACAGGGTGATGATGCCCACCCAGCCCGCCGGGAACCCACGCCAATCCGCCGGCGCGGCGGTCCCGAAGAGGACGCAAGACGTCGATCCGGCGTCCGGCCCAGCCCCCTCACACCCCGGGACACTCCCATGCGCACACCAGCACGTTCCCTCGTCGCGGCCGCGTTGTCCGCGGCGCTCCTCGGCGGCGGCCTCGCCGCCTGCGGCAGCGACGACGACACCGCGAGCGCGACCGGCGACCAGCAGAACTCACAGGGCTCCGAGGGCACCAGCGGCGGCACGACCACCGCGGCGCTCACCGCGCAGGGGACGGGCAACCCGTTCGCCGACGCGATCACCGCCGCGGGCCACATGCCGATGACCGCCAAGGCCCTGGCCGGCGGCATCGCCACCGCCACGAAGATGAAGGGCTCCGCCGAGTCCCCCGCCGCCGAGCTGCGCGCCGGTCTCACGCACCTGCTCACCGAGCACGTGTACCTGGCCGGCATGGCGGTCGCGACGGCGTACCACGCCGGCGCCGACTCCCCCGAGTTCAAGCTCGCCGCCGAGGCCGTCGACGACAACTCCCAGCGCGTCGCCAAGGCGATCGGTTCGGTCGCCCCCGACGAGGAGGAAGGCTTCCTCACCCGGTGGCGCAGCCACGTCACCGACTTCGTGAACTACGCCGTGGCCGCCAAGACGAAGGACGAGGCCGGCAAGAAGAAGGCCGTCGCGAACCTCGGCGCCTACGCGAAGTCCTCCGGCACGTTCTTCGCCAAGATCTCCGGCGGGACGATGAAGGCCGCCGACGTCGAGTCCGCCTTCAACGAGCACATCGGCATGCTGGCCGTGGCCGTCGACGCCTTCGCCGCCGGCGAGACCAAGGCGTACAAGCTGCTCAAGTCCGCCGCCGGGCACATGCCGATGATGGCCGAGTACCTGGCCGACGGCGTCGACAAGGCGACCAAGGGCGAGGGCGACCCGAACGACGAGGCGTCCACCCTCCGGGCGAATCTGACGGACTATCTGACCTCGCACGTGTACCTCGCGGGCGTCGCCGTCTTCACCGCGTACACCGCGGGCGCGGACAGCGCGGCCTTCACCGCCGCCGCGGCCGCCCTCGACAGCAACTCGAAGGACATCTCCAAGGCCGTCGGCAGCATCGCCGGCAAGGACAAGGGCGACGCGTTCTACGACTCGTGGAGCAAGCACGTGTCCGACTTCGTCGACTACGCCGTCGCGGCCGCGGGTTCGGACCAGGCCAAGATGGACTCCGCCCTCGCGAACCTGAACGCCTACCGCAGCTCGGCGGGCGCGTTCTTCGAGACCATCACGAACGGGACGATTCCCTCCTCCGCCGTCGAGGAGGAACTGAAGATGCACATCGAGACCGTCGCCGGTGTGATCGACTCCCTCAAGGCCGCTCTGGTCAAGTAGCTCACGCACAAACTCCGCCCGTCCGGACCAATCCGGACAAGGTGACGCGGCCCCAGTTCCCAAATCGGGCACTGGGGCCGTTTGCCTTGCCCCGCAAGGAAATTCCGGCCGCTCGGGCCCTCAAGCCGAGCACCTGACGCTCCGACACCTCAGCCAGTTCGAGACACCTGAGGAGTTCGCGTGCCCGCTAAGAGCAAGCCCCGTCACAAGCGGCAGATCCCGAGCCGCACCCGCCAGGGCGTTGCCCTCGGCGTCACCACGGTCATGTCGGCCGGCGCCGTGGTCGCCGGTTCCGGCGTCGCTTCCGCCGCCGAGAAGCCCGTTTCGCAGTCGAAGGGCGTCTTCCTGTCCGGGTCCGCCCTGGGCATCAACCTGGACCAGCTGGTCAAGCTGGACAACGCCGCGGCGTCCAACAAGGGCGACCAGAACGTCGTCAAGGCGCTCAACCCGCTCGGCGTGAGCCTGCTGAACTCGCTCGACGTCCCGCTCGGGCCGATCAACCTGCTCAAGGGCAACGGGCTGCTCAAGCTCGGCGCCGTGAACCAGGCCGCCATCGCCAAGAAGGACGGCAGCGCCGTCGGCGCCTCCGGCGCGGTCACCGACTCCGGTGCGATCGCGGTGTCCGGCAAGGACGACGTCCCGGCCTCCAACGCCGACCTCGACCTCGGCGCCCTGCTCGGCTCCACCCTCGGTGAGGACCTCATCGGCGGCCTCGTCGACCTCGACCTCTCCGTCGGCGCGATCTCCGCCAGCGCCACCCAGGGCAAGGGCGAGAAGGGCAAGCAGACCGGCGACTACAACATCGCCGACCTCAAGCTCACCCTCCAGAGCCCGATCCTCTCCGGTCTGCTCGGTGGTCTGGACCTGTCGGACAGCCAGAGCGCGCTCGCCGGTCTGGACGGCGTGCTGAACGGGCTGAACCTGACGACGCTGCTCAGCGACCTGCTCGACGGCCTGCTCGGAGGTCTGCTCGGCGACCTGACCGGGGTCGACCTGGACGTCGCCAACCTGCCGGTGCTCTCCGACATCGTCTCCGGCCAGGACCTCACGGTCGCCAAGGGCGCGATCGCGATCGATCTGTCGAACGGCAAGATCACCGTCGACGTCGAGGCGCTGCTCAAGCAGCTCGGCCTGGACCTGAACAACCTGCCACCGAACACCGAGCTCGTCCGTCTGATCCTCAACGCGGTCGTCGAGAACGTCGGCAACCTCGTCCAGGGCGTCGTCGACGACCTCCTCGACGACATCACCGCGGCGTTCGAGGACATCTCGATCACCGGTGAGGCGTCGCTGCTCGGCGGCCTGACCGAGGCGCTGCCGGTCGACGACCTGCTCGCGGCCCTGCGTCCGACGCTCAACCAGGTGCTCTCCACCGTCCTGCAGCCGGTGCAGCAGCTGCTGACCCAGGTCGGCGGCACGCTGCTCGACCCGATCTTCGACGTCCTCGAGGACGTCCTCTCGATCCGGGTCAACGTGCAGAGCAAGTCGGGCGGCGCGTTCACGCAGCGCGCGCTGCAGATCCGTGTGCTCCCCGACGGCGCCGGCATCACCAAGGCGGCGGCGGGCGACGGCCTGGCCACGGTCAACCTCGCCTCGGCGACGGTCGGCCCCGGCTCCGGCGTCGTGGCCGGCGAGGAGACCGAGGACGAGGACGACGGCGACTCGACCGGCGACGGCACGCCGCTGCCGGACACCGGCGCCGGTGACTCCGCCCCGCTCGCGGCGGCCGGCCTCGGCCTGCTGCTCGCCGGCGCGGCCGCCACCGCCGGGTCGAACCGGATGGGCACCCGCACCGCCGGTGCGCACGCCGCCCCGCGCGGTCGTGCCCGCAGCGGTGGGGGACGGCACGCCCGCCGCTAGGGAGAGACCGACACCGCCAGCACCACCTGCTTCACCCCGATACGGCCGCGAAGGTGTCCGCGGCCCGGGCGGCTTCCTTCAGTGTGAAGCCGCCCTGGACGGCCCGCTCGCTCCCCGTGCGAGCGGGCCGTCCCCTTTAAGGCCGGGGCGTACGCCAGGATGTGGCCATGGCTGATCGCGATGTCGAACGCAACTACACGGTCCCGGAGTTCGCGGCGAAGCTCCGCCGCCTGGCGGACGCGCTGGAGTCGGGCAAGCCCTTCCGCATCCAGGTCGCGGGCGAACGGTTCACCGTCCCCCGCTCCGCGGAGATCAGCGTCGAGCATGAGCGGGAGGGTGACGAGGAGGAGGTCGAGTTCCAGCTGAAGTGGAAGCTCGCCGACGTCGAGGAACCCGACTCCGACGACGCCGTCTGACCTCACCCGCCCCGTCGACCCCTGTCAAAAAAGGGTGACACCCCTTACTCCGCAGTAAGGGGTGTCACCCTTTCTTGACGTCGGCCCGGGCCGACCCGGAGATCAGGCCTCCGCGGCCCAGGACTCCAGGATCGCGAGCTCGGGGAGTTCGCGGGCGAGGGCGGCCTCGCCCGCGGCCGCGGCGTCACCGTCGGCGTCACCGTCGGCGCAGGAATCCGTGTCGGTGTGGCGGCCGAGCCAGACCTCGCCGGTCTTGCCGTCGATGGTGATGACGTCGCCGGCGCGGAACAGGACGTTGCCGTCGGGGCCGAGCGCGGCGTCCTCGGTGACGGTCAGGTCGCCGGCGCCGACGACGGCGGGGATGCCCCAGCCGCGGGCGACGACGGCGGCGTGGGAGACCAGACCGCCGTGGCTGGTGAGGATGCCGGCGGAGACGCCCATGCCGTGGACGTCCTCGGGGCTGGTCTCCTCGCGGACGAGGATGATCGGCTCGTCGGAGGCGTCGGCGGCGTCCGCGGCCTCGTCCGCGCTGAAGATCGCCTTGCCGTGCACACACCCCGGGGAAGCGCCCAGGCCGGTCGCGACGGGCGGACCGCCGGAGGCGCCGGCGGCGACGCCCGCGAGGATCTCGGCGCGAGCGGCCTCGCGCTGCTCAGGGGTGACGCGGGCGACGGCCTCGGCCTTCGTCAGCGCGATGACCGGGTCGTCGACCATCTGCACCGCGGCGCGGACGGCCGCGACGGCGCCGCGCTTGGCGACGCGGGTCTGCAGGATCCAGACGTTCCCGCGCTCGATCGTGAACTCGACGTCGCACATGTCGCGGTAGTGCTTCTCGAGCTCGGCGAGGTGCTGCGCGAGCACGGTGTCGGTGCCGGGCAGGTGGGTGCCGAGCTCGGAGATGTCGAGGGTACGGGCGATGCCGGCGACGACGTCCTCGCCCTGCGCACGCGGGAGGAAGTCGCCGTAGGCCTTGTTCTCGCCGGTGTTCGGGTTGCGGGTGAACACCACGCCGGTGCCGGAGGTGTCGCCGTAGTTGCCGAACACCATCGCCTGCACGTTGACGCCGGTGCCGAGGTTCTCGTCGATGTTCTCCCGGGCCCGGTAGGCCTTGGCCCGCGGTGAGTCCCAGGACTTGAACACGGCCTCGACCGCGCCGCGCAGCTGCTCGCGCGGGTCGGACGGGACGAGCACGTTCGCGCCGGCCAGCAGCGCCTTGACCGCGTCGAGCTTCGCCGCGGCCGAGGCGTTCGCGTCGTGGGCCTCGGCCGGCTCCTTGAGCTCGGCGCCGAGGACGGTGTTCGCGTAGCTCATCAGGAAGCGGCGGTAGGAGTCGAAGGCGAACTCGGAGTCGCCCGAGGCCGCCGCGAGGCCGGCGACGGTCTCGTCGTTCAGGCCCAGGTTCAGGACGGTGTCCATCATCCCGGGCATCGAGAACGCCGCGCCGGAGCGGACGGCGAGCAGCAGCGGGTCGGCCGGGTCGCCGAACGTGCGGCCCAGCGTCGCCTCCAGCTTCGCCAGGTGCTCGGCGATCGCGTCGGTCAGCCCGTCGGGCCAGCCGCCGGCGCGGTACGCCCGGCAGACCGGCACCGCGATGGTGAACCCGGGCGGCACCGGCATCTTCAGCACCGACGTCATCTCCGCCAGGCCCGCACCCTTGCCGCCGAGCAGGTCCTTGAGCGTGCGCGGCGGGGCCTCGTGCGGGTGGTCGAACGCGTAGACCTCCGGCGCTGCGGCCATGCGGAAACTCCTGTCAAGGAAGAGAAACGTGGACGTGCCGTCGGCAGACGGCCGGCTCAATCTGTCAGACAGTATGTCCAGACAGAACGATCGAGCAACTAGTGACCGTCAGCAGCGGTGCGCTCACGGGCGAGCGTGCTGAGCAGGTCCTGGTGCAGCTCCATCCAGGCGTCGTGGTAGCTCTCGTTCATCGGAGCGGCGAACGCCTTGAGCTCCCCGGCCTGGACGCGCGCGAGCGCCGCGTCGAAGTCCCGGGCGTAGCGGCCGAAGCGGGGCAGCGCCGCGGTGAGCTCGCCGCACAGCTCGATCACGCCGGGGTGGGCGGCGGCGAGGTCGGCGATGACGGCCTGGTCGTAGGCGGCGTCGGAGTGGTCGTTCGGCGTCCCGGTCTCGGGGTCGCCGATGATCTGCCACCGCGTGCACAGGGTTTTGAACGGCTCGTTGAGCGCGACGAACTTCTCGTCGAGCCGCTCGATCTCGGCCTTGGCCCCGGAGGCGGCGAGCTCCTCGGCCAGCAGCGCGGCGTGCGCCTCACGGCCGGCGGGCATCAGCATCCAGCCGCTGATGCGACCGGTGCGCTCCTTGACCTCCTCGGCGGCGGCCGCCGCCGTCAGGACCTCGGTGACCTGGTCCTCGGTGAGACCGGTGCGGTGAACGAGCTTCTCCACCGACAGAAAGCCGGAGAGACGCAGTGCGTGCAGGACGAGCAGGCGGGGGGAGGAAGTGTCCATCCGGGTATTTTGCCGCACGACCATTTGCGCGGTATGTCGGGCGTCACAAACGCGGCGATCGGGCCCCGATCCGGGGTTCAGAGGCGGTAGAGCTTCGCGCACGGAAGCTGGAAGCGGCGCCGCTCCCCCTCGCGGAAGGTGACGACGACGCTGGTGGGTTCCACGGCGGAGACGACACCGAGCCCGTGCTGGTCGTGCGAGACCTGGTCGTCGAGCTCGAAGACCTGAGGCTCGGGGGCGACCTCCGGGGCCCGGTCGAGCGGGCTGGAGAACGACCGGGGTGCGGCGGCGCGACGAGGCTTCATGACTCCAGTGTCTCTCGGAAGTCTCACTCATTCGCCGCCTCCCGCCCAAGTGGGGACGAAATCGGGCGGAAATCACCCCTCATCGGCCCCTGATAGGACTGTCGGCGTGCCGACCCCACCGCCGATCCGCGTCGCGACCGCCGCGGACGTCCCGGGCCTCCAGCGTCTGATCCACTCCGCGTACCGGGGCGAGGACAGCCGCGCCGGCTGGACCCACGAGGCGGACCTGCTCGACGGCAACCGCATCGACGAGGACATGCTCCGCGCCGAACTCGCCGATCCGGGGACGACGCTGTTCCTCACCGAGGACGACGCCGGCCCGCTCGGCTGCTGCGTCGTCACCGACCGCGGGGACGGGACCGCGTACTTCGGCACCTTCGCCGTCCGTCCCACCGCGCAGGGGGCTGGCCTCGGCGACGCCCTGCTCCGCCACGCCGAGTCCCACGCCCGCGGTCTCGGCGCGACGCGGATGGAGCTCACGGTCGTCGCCCAGCGTTCGGACCTGATCGCCTGGTACGCCCGCCGCGGCTACACCCCGACCGGCGAGACCCGCCCGTTTCCCTACGGCGACGAGCGATTCGGCCTCCCCCGCCGCGACGACCTCGCCTTCGCGGTCCTGGTCAAATCCCTTCCGTAACAGTGGGGGTGACACCCCTTCTGGAGGCAGGCCGGCCGCTAACCCCGGGACGTAGGGCGTTTCGGGGCCGGGCCCGAGACGGCGCGGTGGGTCTCGGTCCCGTTCTCGTCGAGGAGGACGAGGGTCGAGCCGTCGAACCCGGCGAGGACGGCGTCGCCGAGCAGGTTGACGTTCTCGCAGCCGATCAGCGTCTGCGCGAAGTCGACGAGCAGCAGAGCGCCGTCGGCGAACGCCCAGCGCGAGCCGAGCCCGTTGCACCCGTCGGAGCCGGTCCACCGGCCGTCGGCCTGGAAGGTGACGAACGGCCAGTTGTCGCCGTCGGCCGACTCCCCCGGCCGAACCCAGGTGCCGAGCAGCTCGGACCGTTCAGCGGGACGGATTCCGGCCGGGAACGCGGGCGGCATCCGGTCGAGCTTCGCTCGCTCGGCGTCGGTGAGCACCGGCGGGTCGCCATGACTCTCAATAACGTTGCTCGGGACGTTCGGGCGCCGGCTGGCGGGCTCGAGGGAGGCGAGCAGCGCGCCCGCGGAGTCGCGGAGCTCCCGGTCGTCGCCGTCGAGGGCGAACTCGGTCGCGCCCTCCAGCCAGGCCGGGGTGAAGTTGTTGTTCGTCGGCCGGCAGCCGCCGGACGCGCTGTAGGCATCGGCGAGGAACGCCCCGCCGACGAGGGCCTTCCACGACCCGTCGAGCAGCCCGCACTCCACGAAGACGCGGACCTCGGAGGCGGTGAACATCAGCATCGTCCCCGGCTCGACGCCGGCGCCCTCGACCTCCCACGTCCCGACCAGCTGGGAGGGGAGAACCTCGGCCGCGGCGGGTGGCGACGACGTCGCCCCGGGCTCCTCGGCCACGGTGTCGTCGTCGCCGGCACAGCCGGCCAGGACGGCGAGAGCCAGGCTCAGCCCGGCGGCGATCGCGGTACGGCGCTTCATGTCCTCCCCTTCGTCAGGGAGAGGACGGACGAGCGCCGCGGTTCGTTCACTCCTCGGCAGCGGCGATGTACGGCAACGGGACCCGGTCGCCGACCTCGCCGGAGGAGTCCCGCAAAGTCGGGGCCGCGATGCCCTCCCGGAGCAGCCAGCGGGCGAGCTCCAGGGTCTCGGTGATCTCGTCCTCGGACAGGCGGAGCCCGTCGGGCTGCAACCCGAGGCTGATGACGCCGTTCCAGGCGCCCCAGAGGAAGCGGGTCATCCGGACGCTGTCGACGGGGCGGGCCTCCCCGGCCTCGATCGCGGCGTCGATCTGCTGGGCGAAGCGGTCGAGCAGGAGCCCGACGCGGTCGCGCACGCGCGCCTCGAGGGCGTCGTCCTCGGCGAGCGCGTCGTCGCCCGGCGCGCGGTAGGCGAGGAACTGGAACGCGCCGGGGTGGTCGCGGTGGAAGCGCAGGTAGGCGTCCCCGCCGGCGAGGACGCGCTGCAACGGTGTGAAGGCCGGGTCCTCGCTGCGCGCCATGTAGGCGGTGAAGAGCTCCAGCGCCCGGTCGACCAGTGTCAGGTAGAGCCCGCGCTTGCCCTCGAAGTGCTGGTAGATCGAGCCGACGGACATGTCGGCCCGCTCGGCGATCTCCTCCACGCGGGCGGCGTCGTACCCGCGGCCCCGGAAGACCTCCTCCGCCGCGTCGAGGATCGCCGTCCGCGTGCGGGCCCGGCGCCGCTCACCACGGGCGGCGGCGCTGGTGTCGCGCACGACGGGCTCGGCGGTCATCCCGGAAGTCTAAGTGATTTTTAGACAGATTCATTCACTGAACGGTCTTGCAAAACACTCCCCGGACCGGGCAGTCTGTCGCCCATGAGCGAACGCACCGAGGTCGTGGTCGTCGGCGCCCGCTGCGCCGGGTCGGCCGCGTCGATCGCCCTCGCCCGTCGGGGCCGGTCGGTGATCGCGCTGGACGTCGCGGCGTTCCCGTCCGACACGCTGTCGACGCACCTGTTCTTCCCGAACCACTGGGCCGAGGTCGCGGCGCTCGGCGCGCTCGACCGCGTGATGGCGCTCGATCCCCCGCTGCACCCGATCGCGGGCATCGGCACGGCGCGCACCGAGGTCCTCGGCCCGTACACCGACTACGAGGGCTTCGCCTTCGGGTCCTGCGTGCGACGGCCGGGCCTGGATCTGGCGCTGATCGAGACCGCCCGCGAGGCCGGCGCCGAGGTGCGCGAGCGCACCCGCGTGACGGGCCTCCTGCGCGACGGGACCGGCCGCGTGACCGGCGTCGAGTGGACCGACCACGACGGACGCACCGGCACCATCGAGGCTCAGCTCGTGATCGGCGCCGACGGCCGGCGCTCCACGGTCGGGCGACTGGTGGGCACGACCGAGCACCACCAGTGGCCCAACGGCCGGATGATGGCCTACGCCTACTACCGCGACCCGCGCACCGAGTTGCGCGACCGCGCGATGCAGTGGCGGCAGGACGACGACCTGGTCACGGTTTTCCCCTGCGACGGCGGGCAGTCGGTCGTACTGCTCATGCCGCCCACGTCCCGGGCGCAGGAGTTCCGTGAGCGGTCCGTCGAGACCTACGAGAAGACGGTGGCGAGCATCGAGCAGCTGCGCGAGCGGCTGGTCGGCTGCGAGCGCGAGAGCAACGTCCGCTGCTCGTTCGAGCACCCGTCCTACTTCCGCCACTCGACCGGCCCGGGCTGGGCCCTGGCCGGCGACGCCGGGCACTTCAAGGATCCCGTCACCGCCCAGGGCATCCGCGACGCCCTGCGGTTCGGGCGCCTGCTCGGCGAGCGCGTCGCCCCGGTGCTCGACCACCCGGTGCAGCTGGCCTCGGCCCTGCAGGCCTGGGAGCACGACCGTGACCAGCAGTGCCTGCCGATGTACCAGTGGGCCAACGGGCTCGGGCTTCCGGACCACGTCTCCCCCATCGAGCACGCCGCCTACGCCTGGTTCGCCGACCGCCCCGGCGGCCCCAGCGAGGTGCTCGACGTCTTCTCCCGCAAACGGAACGCCGACGAAGTCTTCACGCCGTCGCGGCTCGCCCGCTGGATCGCGATCGCGTTGCGTGACCCCACCACGTCCCGGGGTGGGGTCGCGCGCACCTTGCGTCGCGACATCGGCCGCGAGGTGGCGCGGCGCAAGGAGCTGGCACTCTTCGAGCGTCGGCGTACCGCCTCCGCGAGAAACCGCGCCACCTCGCTCTGACCCTTGCGTCCGAAGATGTGGCTGCAATAGCAGCCACATCTTCGGACGTTCGCGACGCGCTTGACTTGAAGTTCACTTCAGCTTCTACCGTCGCGACACATGGAGAGATTTCGTCCGGCTGTCGTCGGCGGCAACACTCGCGAGGGCCGGTTCGGCCCCACCGTCGCGCATTGGGAGACCGTCAGCTTCGCGGGCGCGAGCGCGGCATGAGGGCGGCGACGGCCACTGAGCCGGCCACCCTGACGATCGGTCAGCGGAGCGCGCTGACCGTCCTGCTCCTCGCCTCGACGCTGACGGTGATGGCGACAACCGTGATCTCGCCGGTGATCGCGGTCATCCGTGACGACCTCGGCCTGAGCGGGACGCAGGCCGGCCTGCTGCTCACCGCGCACTGTCTGGTGATCGCGCTCGTGAGCCCGGTGGCGGGCGCACTCATCGACCGGCACGGAGTGCGGCGGACCCTTGGCGATCGGCCTCGCGGTCTACGGCCTCGCCGGAGGCGCTGGTCTGTTCACCGACAGCTACCCCGCGCTGCTGGCGTCGCGGGTGCTGTTCGGGCTCGGGGCCGCACTGGTGTTCACCGGCAGCACGGTCGGTCTGCTCAACCTCTTCCGCGGCGCGGCCCAGGACCGGGTCATGGGCTGGCGCACCAGCGCCACCGCGGTCGGGGCGCTGAGCTGGCCGCTGATCGGCGGCGCCCTCGGCACGCTGTCGTGGCACGCCCCGTTCGGGGTGTACCTGGTCGGCGTGGGCGTCGGCGCCGCCGCGCTCCGCGCACTGCCGGACGACCGCCCCGCTCACCGCCCCGCCGCCGGGATCCGCACGGCGCTGGGCGTCGCCCGCCGCCACCGGGCACTGCTCGGCTACTAGGGGCTGTTCGCGAGCACAAGTGTCCTGCTCTACGCGCAAGTGGTGTTCCTGCCGCTGCGGATCGACGAGCTCGGCGTCTCCGACAGCTTCTCCATCGCCGTCCTGGGCCTCGGAGTCTCGGTCACGATGATCGCAATGGGGTTCGTCTACGGCCGGATCCGGCAGCAGCTCACCCACCGTCAGGTCCTGCGGTCGACGTTCGCGATCTGGACCGCCTCGTTCCTGCTCCTCGCCGGCACCGACCACGTCGCGTTCGTCGTCGTCGCGTCCGCTCTTTTCGGCGTCGGGATGGGTATGTCGATGCCGACCCTGACAGTGCTCATCGGCGACGCCTCTCCCCCGGAGCTCCGCGGCACCCTGACCGCACTGAGCGGCACCGCCGTCTTCCTCGGGCAGTTCGCCTCGCCCCTGCTCCTCGGCCCGATCTCCGACCGGACCTCCCTCACCACCGGGTTTCTCGGCGCCGCCACCCTCGCCGCGGCGATCCTGCTCGCCTTGCACCGGACTAGCGTGCGGTCATGAGCCTTTCGACCGCCGGTGTCACGATCGACTGCCCGGACCCCCGCGCCCTCGCGACCTTCTGGACCGCGGCGCTGGACTACGAAATCGGCCAGGACTACGACGGGGAGTTCGTGTCGCTCCAGCCCGCCGGCGGGGGGACGTACCTCGGTCTCCAGCGGGTCGCGGAGCCGCGGACGGGGAAGAACCGCGTCCACCTCGATTTCCACTGCACCGACCGGGCCGCGGAGGTGGAGCGACTCGTCGGGCTCGGGGCGACCGTCCTCGGCGAGCACGAGTTCCCCGGGTTCGCGTGGACCGTCCTCGCCGACCCCGCCGGGAACGAGTTCTGCGTCGCCGCTCCGACGGATTAGCCGGGTCGCCCCGGCTCGTTCGTTCGGTCGCTCATCTACTCCCGCAGGAGTACACGGCGCCTCTTGAGGGTGGACGCGGCCGCCGCCGGCCGACGCCACCGTGGTGGGACACCACCCACTCATCGGAGCCGTCGTGTACCCACCGCCACCTTCCGCCGCCCTCGACCGATCGTTCGGGACAGCGCCGTCCCCCACCACTGACGGCGCTGCCGCCATGCTCGTCGGCGCCACCAAGCACTACGGGTCCGGACCCGCGACTGTCGCCGCGCTCGACGACGTCACTCTCGCGTTCCCCGCGGGGAAGTTCACGGCGGTGATGGGCCCGTCCGGCTCGGGCAAGTCGACGATGATGCACTGCGCCGCCGGGCTGGATCGGCTGACGTCGGGCCGCGCGTTCATCGGCGACACCGATCTCTCGACGCTCAACGACCGCGAGCTGACCGTCCTACGGCGTGAGCGGATCGGGTTCGTGTTCCAGTCGTTCAACCTGGTCCCGACGCTCACGGCCAGAGACAACATCTGCCTGCCGATGACGCTGTCGGGCATCCGGCCGAACCCCGCTGTGCTCGATCAGGTGGTGTCGCTGCTGCGTCTCGGCGATCGGCTGCACCACCGGCCGATGGAGCTCTCGGGCGGGCAGCAGCAGCGCGTCGCCGTCGCCCGCGCGCTGGTCGCCCAGCCGCAGGTGGTCTTCGCCGACGAACCCACCGGCAACCTCGACACGCGGACCGGCCAGGAGATCCTCGGCTTCCTCCGGTCAGCGGTCGATCAGCATCACCAGTCGATCGTGATGGTCACTCACGACCCCAACGCCGCGGCCTGGGCGGACCACGTCGTGCTCGTCGTCGACGGCCGGGTGCACGACGTGGTGGATCGCCCGTCGGCCGACGCGGTGCTCGACGTGATGAAGGGCCTGGGCCGATGATCCGGATGGCGCGCAGCGCGGCCCGCAGCGTGCTCGCGAGCCGGAGCCGGTTCGTGCTCACGGGCACGGCGATCGCGCTGTCGGTGGCGTTCCTCCTCGCGACGCTGGTGCTGTCCGACTCGATGCGTGGCCGAGCGGCGAGCGACATCGCCGATGCGTTCGCCGGTACGGACGCCGTGGTGCAGGGCGTCGTCCTCGGCGAGTCCGACGGAGGGACCGGAGAACTCGGGGGGTCGCTCCGGCGATCGCTGAGTCCCGACATCACCGGCCAGGTGGACGCCGTCGACGGCGTCGCCGAAGCCGCCCCGCAGTGGACCGGCTTCGCGAAGCTCGTCGTCGACGGGTCGTCCGTCGGAACCGGCACCGCGAGCGACGTCGGCCGCAGTTGGGTTTCCGTGTCGGCGCTCAATCCGTTCCGGCTCGCGGACGGACGGGCACCGACCGAGGTCGGCGAGATCGCGATCGACCGCGCGCTCGCCCGCGACGCCGGCGTGACGCCCGGCGACGTGGTGCAGGTCCTGACCGCGACCGGGATGCACGACGCGACCGTCACCGGTATCGCGACGTTCGCCGCCGCGGACGCGGCACCGCTGCAGCGCACGGTGCTGCTGCCGGACGGCGCGGCGTCCGAGTGGCTCGGCCTCGACGCACCGACCGAGGTCCTGGTCGACGTCGCGGACGACACCGACCGGGCCGCGGTGCTCGACCGGCTGGCCGCCCTGCCCGACGCCGAGGTCGCGGACGCACCGGAGTACGTCCGGACGATGCAGGACGCCGCGACCTCACCGCTGCAGTTCCTGAACGTGGTCCTGCTGGCCTTCGCCGTGGTCGCCGTGCTGATCGGCGTCACGATCATCTTCAACACGTTCGCGCTCACCGTCGCCCGCCGCCGGCGGGAATCGGGGCTGCTGCGGGCGATCGGTGCGCACCGACGTCAGGTGCTCGGTGGCGTGGTGGTCGAGGCAGCGCTGATCGGCACCGTCGCCACGCTGGTCGGCCTGGCGGGCGGCATCGCCGGCGTGAGCCTGCTGCGGTGGCTCGTCGGCCTGTCCGGAGTCAGCCTGCTCACCGGGCCGGCGGTCGTGAGCCCGGCCTCGATCGCGATCGCCGCGGCGGTCGGGGTGGGCGCGACGCTGGTCTCGGCGTGGATCCCGGCTCGCCGCGCGGCGGCGACGCCGCCGATCGAGGCGCTGCGTGAGAGCGCGGCGGAGGCCCGGGGCGTGAGCCGCCCGCGGACGGCGATCGGACTCGTGCTCGCCACCGCTTCGATCGCCGGCGGAGCGGTCGCGGTGGCACGGACGAGCGCGCTGTGGCTCGTGCTCGCCGCTGCCATCGTCCCGGCGCTCGTCCTGTGCGGCCCGGCGATCGTCACCGCCGCCGCGCGCTGGAGCGCTCCGGTGGCGCGACGCACCGCCGGTGTGTGCGGGTCGATCGCCGCCGGCAACCTGGCTGCGAGCCCCCGTCGATCGGCGTCGACGGCGCTCGCGCTCATGCTCGGCACCGCGATGGTGACGATGTTCGCGATCGTCGCGAGCTCGCTGACGAGCGCGCTCGGGACGGACGTGCGGGAGGGGCTGCGGGCCGACCTGGTCGTCACGTCGGCGACCGCCGACTTCCCGACGATCGACCCCACCCTGGCCGGCCGGATCGCCGAGGAACCCGACGTCGACGCCGTCGCCGCGCTCTCGATCGCGGAGGGGATCGTCGCCGGAGAACCCGAGGCGGTCGGCGGCATCGACCCGGAGGCGCTGCCCACCCTGTTCGACCTCGACCCGATCGCCGGCGACCTCGCCGCCCTGCGCACGCCGGGTGGCGCGGCCGAGCGCGGTGGCGTGGGTGGCGTGGCCGTGGTCAGCGGCGACCCCACGCGGCTCGGCGACACCGTGGTCATCGAGTTCGAACGCTCGACGCTGGAGGCGCCGATCGTCGCTGTGCTCGCGCGGAGCACCGGCGGCTTCGACGCCCCGGCCTACTTCGTCGACGCGGCGACGCTCGACGCCGCGGTCGGTGGCCTGCTCGACGCGCTGGTGTTCGTCGACCTCGCGGACGGGGCGCAGGCGGCGGAGAACGTGCGGACGCTGGTCCGGGCCACCCCCGGGTCGTTCCTCGAGACCCGGGCGGAACACATCGCCAACAGCGGCGGCGAGATCGACGCGTTCCGCAATTTCATCAACGGGATGCTCCTGCTGGCGAGCGTCATCGCCCTGCTCGGGGTCGCGAACACCACGGCGCTCGCGATCAGCGAACGGGCCGGGGAGATCGGGCTGTTGCGAGCGGTGGGCGCGACCCGCCGGGAGCTGCGGCGCATCGTGCGGCTGGAGGTGGCCCTGCTGTCGTTCGTCGCGGCAACGATCGGCATCGCGGTCGCGGTCGGTTTCGGCTGGGCACTGCTCGACGTCGTCGGCGGGGCGGACATCCCGTCCGTCGTCGTGCCGTGGACCCAGCTCGTCGGGACGCTCGTGGTCGCGGTCGCCGCCAGCGTCGCCGCGGCGGCGTGGCCCGCGTTCCGCGTCTCCCGGGTGCCCACCCTGGAGCTGGTCAGCCGGGCCCGCTGATGCGCAGACACCTCCCGCGGGAGTACGCGCCCGCCCTCGGTCCCGACGACAATCGAGCCGTGACGTCGACGGAGCACCGCATCGGTCGCGGCGAGCTCGTTGCGCTCCTCGCCGCGGCGGCGGTGTCGATCCTCGCGTTGGTCGGCGATCCGGACGTCGAGGCCGAGGTCGGCGGCGTCGCGATCACGGCCGGCGCCGCGGGGCTGCTGCTCGCCCTCCGCGGGCCGTTCGGGCGGGCCGCGGTGGTGACGGTCGGCGCGCTGGACGTCGTCACGCTGGCGTGGACGGCCGGCCCCATCGCGCTGCGGCCGCTGCTGGCCGTGGCGCTGTTCGGTCTGGTGCGTCGCAGCGACGACCGCTCGGTGCTCTGGTTCGGATCGGCCGTCGCGGTCGTCGTCGCCGGCTGCGGGGCGGCGGTCGGGGACGACCCGTTCTGGTTCGACTGGGCCACGGACGCCGCGGTTCTCCTGCTCCCGATCGCCGCCGCCGACGCCCATCGGTCCAACCAGCGGCGCCGGGCCGACGCCGTGGAGCGCGAGGTCGCCGAGCGGCTGCAGGCCGAACGCCTGCGCATCGCGTACGACCTGCACGACATCGTCGCCCACTCGCTGTCGGCGATCACCGTGCAGTCGGGCATGGCCGCCCACGTGTTCGAGCGCGACCCCGCCGCCGCTCACGCCGCGCTCGTCGACATCAACGACACCGGCCGGCGATCGCTCGACGAGCTGCGATCCCTGCTCGGGCTGCTCCGGTCGGACGACGCCGTGCCGCTCCGCCCGGTGCCCGCCGACGCCGACCTGCGCGAGGTCGTCGCCACGGCGGCCGGACGCTCGACGGGGATCGAGGTGGTCGAGGACGGGCACTACCCGGCGGGGATCGCGGAGAGCACCGTGGTGACGGTGAACCGCATCGTGCACGAGTGCCTGGTCAACGTCGCCCGGCACGCCGGTGACGTCCCCGCGGTCGTCCGGCTCCAGCACGCGGCCGACGGCGTCCACGTCACCGTCACGAACGACGCCCCGGCCACCGCACGCGTGCCGTCGCGGGGCACCGGGATCGGTCTGATCGCGATCCGCGAGCGCGCGGAGCTCCTCGGGGGCACCGTTTCGGCCGGACCCACCGCGGGCGGGTTCACGGTGCAGGCGTTCGTGCCCTACTCCCGGCCGGACGGGGGGCAGTCATGACCGGGCGGCGCGACATTCGGGTACTGCTCGCCGACGACCAGGAGTTGGTGCGGCGGGGGTTCGCGTCGCTGCTCGCGAACGAGCCCGGCATCGAGATCGTTGGTGAGGCCGCCGACGGCTCGGAGGCGATCGCCGAGACCCGGCGCACCCGTCCCGACGTCGTGCTGATGGACATTCGCATGCCGCGCATGGACGGGCTCGAGGCGACGCGCGCGATCTGCGGTGACCAACGGCTCAGCGGCACGAAGGTGCTCGTCCTCACCACCTTCGCCCTCGACGACTACGTCTACGAGGCGCTGAAGGCCGGTGCCTCCGGGTTCCTGCTCAAGGACACCCCGCCCCGGCTGCTGCTCGAGGCGATCGCCGCCGCGGCCGAGGGCGACGTCCTCATCTCCCCGGCGATGACCAAGCGGCTGGTCGCCGACCTCGTCCGCCGGCCGACCAGCCGGCCCGGGGAGGCCGGCCCCCTCGACGTCCTGAGCGAGCGCGAGCGCGAGGTGCTCGCCGAGGTCGCCCGCGGCAGGACGAACTCCGAGATCGGCGAGACGCTCTACATGTCCCCGCTCACCGCGAAGACCCATGTCAGCCGCATTCTCGGCAAACTGAACGCCCGCGACCGCGCCCAGCTCGTGATCATCGGCTACGAGACCGGACTCGTCAGCCCTGGGGAGTGACCGGCGGCCAGTACAGCCCCGGCAGAGGCTCGGGGTCCCCGGCGGCCCAGCTGTCCAGGAGTTCGGCGAGGTCGACAGCCATGGCCTTGACGCGCAGGCGAGACTTCAGGACACATGCGACCGCGATCTGCGGGGCCAGCGCGAAGTCCTGAACGTTCTCCGTCACCAGCACTCGCGATTCGGCCTTGGCCAACGCCACGAGTTCCGCGTCCGGGCGCGCACCCAGGCCACGCTCGATGACGTGCACGGCGTCATGGCCTTTCGACGTCAGCAGTTCCACGGTGGCGGCGGGGAACATCTCGTCGATGAGGAAACGCACGACGCTCAGGACGCCATGAGTTTGGCGCGCCCCTCACTGAGCAGGCGGACCTGCTCGGCCGCGGCGTCGTTGGCCGCAACCCGCTCGTCGATCTCGTCCCGGTGCATTGCTGCGAAGTCCAGGGCGATCCGGATCTGGGTGGGGTGCACGCCGAACTGCTCGGCGAGTTGCGCTATCCGCTGGGCCTCGCGACCTTTGGTGTGCCGCAGCGCCGAGACGATCTCCCACACGTCCGCGCCGGCAGCCAGCGCCGCACGCCGACCGCTCGGTCCGTCGCGGTAGACGATGCCGGGATGCCGGAGCGTGGCCAGACCCTCTCGGACCAGCCGCTCCAACAGAGCACGCTCGCTGATGCCCTCCGCGCGGGCCTGCGCCTCAAGCGCGTCCTTCACCTGCGGGTCCAACCGGTAGGACGTGGCGCGGGACGGGGGCACGGCAACTCCTTGCGATCGCAACGTACCGCAAGTGTAGTACGCCGTCGCCGAATCGGTCGTAGGTGTTGCGCTACATTGACTACATGGCGACGCCCCTGTCGATCCGGTTCGACGCTGAGGTGCTGGCCGCCCTGCGCCGGCACGCCGCCGCGATCCCCGGCGCGACCCCCTCCGGTCTGGCCCAGCGACTCGTCGATGAGGGCCTGCGGATGGCCGAGCACCCGGGCATCGTGTTCCGCGACGGGCCGGCCGGACGGCGTCCGGCGCTCCTCGTCGGCCCGGACGTGTGGGAGCTGGTGAAGTTCCTCCAGGAGATCGATGAACGCGGAGCCGCCGCGGTCAGCGCCGCCGCCGAGACCTTCGCGATCCCGGCGAACGCCGTGCAGGCCGGGATCGGCTACTGGAGCGCTTACCCCGACGAGATCGCCGCTTGGATCACTGACGCTGAGGCCGCTTCACTCGCCGCCGAGCAGGAATGGGAACGTCGCCAGGCCCTGCTCGCGTGAGCGCCACCTCCGGTAGGCCGCGCCGCCCCGCGAAGAAGCACGTTCCGGAAGCGCTGCTGCTGGACGAGATGTTCGCCCCCACGCTGGCGGAGGCCCTGACGAACGACGGGTTCGACGTCCTCGCCGTCGTGGCACATGCGTCGCTGGCGAGCGCCTCCGATCCGGAGCTCGCGCGCTGGGCGAGCGAGAACAACCGGCGGATCGTGACCGAGAACGTCCGCGACTTCGCTCCGCTCGTGCGACAGCAGACGGACCGAGAAGCTGCGCTCCGCGTGCTGTTCACCAGCGCCCGCCGCTTCCCCCGCTCCCGGCGCAACCCCACCCCGCTGCACCACGCCCTGCGGAACTGGCTCGCCGCTGACCTGCCCCGGACCGACGGGGAATGGCTGCGCTGAAGCGGGCGGGGCCCAGGAGCCTCGCACGAGCGAGCCCCCGACCCAATCGTGCAGGCCAGGGGCTCATCGGTCTTGCTGGTGGCAGATCCAGGATTCGAACCTGGGTAGCTTTCGCGACGGATTTACAGTCCGCTCCCATTGGCCGCTCGGGCAATCTGCCAGTGCCGCGACTGCCGGTCCGGTGAACCGGGCCCCCGCGGCGGTTTGGAAGGATACCTCAGGGCGTGCGGGGCCTGACCAGCCAGATACCCCGCCCGTCCCGCCGCCGGAGCAACACGAAAGAGGTACCGCCGTGGCCGACTCGTCGTTCGACGTCGTCAGCAAGGTCGACCGCCAGGAGGTCGACAACGCCCTCAACCAGGCGAGCCGTGAGCTGACCCAACGGTTCGACTTCAAGAACACCGGCGCCGAGATCAAGTGGTCCGGCGAGAAGATCGAGATGAAGGCCGAGTCCGAGGACCGTGTCAAGGCGATCCTCGACGTCTTCAAGGAGAAGCTGATTAAGCGTCAGATCTCCCTGAAGGCCCTCGACGCCGGGGAGCCGCAGCTCTCGGGCAAGGAGTACAAGATCTTCGCCACGATCCAGGAAGGCATCTCCCAGGACAACGCGAAGAAGGTCTCCAAGGTCATCCGCGACCAGGGCCCGAAGGGCGTGCAGGCGCAGATCCAGGGCGACCAGCTTCGGGTCACCTCCAAGAAGCGCGACGACCTCCAGACCGTCATCGCCCTGCTCAAGGAGCAGGACTTCGACTTCGCGCTGCAGTTCGTCAACTACCGGTGAGCTTCGGCAGCCGGTCGGGTCTGCAGGTCCTGCTGGACTGGATCGACGGCGACTACGAGCACTCGATGGCGAACACGCTCAGCTTCTGGCCGGTCGAGGCCGAGGTCGGGCGGGTGGTCTGGGAGGGCCGACCGGACGAGCGGCACCTCAGCTCCCGCGGGGCGGTGCACGGGGGCTACCTGGCCGCGTTCCTGGACTCGGTGACCGGAAGCGCGATCGCGAGCCACCTGGAGCAGGGCGTCGACTGCGTGACGCTCGACCTGGCCGTGAAGATGATCCGCCCCGTCGCGGCCGGGACCCTGCTGCGGGCGGAAGGACGCTCGCTGAGCGTCACCCGCCGCGTCGGGAGCTCGGCGGCGACGGTGACGGACCCCGACGGGCGCGTCATCGGCCACGGAACCGCCACCATGATCATCACCCGGCCGAGTTAGGTTTCGCCCTATGCCCACGTCCTCACGCCCCCCGCGCCGCCGCACCACGCGCCGCCGCGCCGCGCTGACCCTCGCCGCGGCCCTCACCGCGTTCGCCCTCGCCGGCTGCGGCGACGACGAGCCCGAGAAGTCGGCGCAGGAGATCGCGCGCGAGCAGAGCGAGCAGCTGCAGCAGGAGTCGATCGAGCGCGCGACCGTCGACGCCCTCTTCGGCGCCCTCTGCACGATCCGGTTCACCTGCGGCGGGATCAACGAGGATCTCGCGGCAGACCCGAAGCAGGCGACCGAGGACGCCCGCGCGGTCTGCGTCCAGATCAACCGCAAGGACGAGGAAGCGGCCAAGGCCGAGGTCCGCAAGCGGTTCAGCAACGAGAACTTCAAGGCCGAGGGCCAGGTCGCCGAGGACGCCGTGCGCATCCTCCGGTTGAAGATCTGTCCGCTGCTGACCCCCACCGC
The DNA here is from genome assembly GCF_000384115.1 of Sporichthya polymorpha DSM 43042. Taxonomy (NCBI): domain Bacteria; kingdom Bacillati; phylum Actinomycetota; class Actinomycetes; order Sporichthyales; family Sporichthyaceae; genus Sporichthya; species Sporichthya polymorpha. Next base: position 2,800,788 of record NZ_KB913029.1, on the reverse strand, counting down.
GGCACCGGAACCGGCCTAGGTCGCGGCTATGCGCACCCGACGCACCACCTCACGCCGCTCCGTCCCACGCCGCTCCGCGGTCACGCTGATCGCCGCCGCCCTCTGCGTCCTGCCCGGGTGCGGGGACGACGACGACCCGATCTCGCGGGCCCAGGACGCCGCCCGCAACGCGGGGGCGCAGGCCCAGCAGAAGGCGGTCGAGGCGGTCGCCGTCGCCGCCCTGGCCGCGATCGACCCAGACCTCGCCCGCGACCCCGGCCGCGCGCTGGTCCAGGCCCGCGCGGTCTGCGCCGCGATCGAGAATCAGACCGCCAATCAGGCCGCGGCCGAGGCCCGCAAGCGCTTCAGCACCGGCTCGGTGAAGGTCGACGAGGCCACCGCGAAGGACATCGTCCGGACGCTGCGCAAGGACCTCTGCCCGCGGCTCTGAGCCTGACCCGCGGCCGGGCCTGAGCCGGGCCGCGGATCACCAGCGCATCATCGGCAACGGCCGGCTCAGGTGACCGGCCGCGTACTTCGCGATTGCCGGCATCGCGACCGCCTTGTAGGCCTCGTTCATCGGGAACGTCGCGCGGACCTCGACCACGAACCGGCGCGGGATGCCGAAGCGGACCTTGGTGAAGGTGACGTCGATCCAGTCCGCCTTGCGGCAGGCCTCGACGAGGGTCGCGTACGGGCCGTGATAGGTCCGCATCTTGTGGTGGTTGTTGATCATCAGGTGGATCTCCTCGGTCCACTCCACCCGGTCGATCGAGGCCAGGTAGTCGGTGGCGAGGTCGCACGCGGCCGGCAGGTAGTCGAGGTCCTGGGTCAGGAAGAACGGGACGTCGTGCAGCACGGTCATGATCGCGAGCTTCTCCTCGCGGTACGGCTCGGGCCGGGTGACGAAGCGGGCCCAGTTGACCATCCGGTAGCAGTGCGCCCGGTAGCCCCAGTAGCCCATGCCGAGACCCTCCCGGTAGGGGTCGAGGATCTCGTCGAGCAACGGCAGGTCGTGAACGACGCCGGTGCGGGTCTCGCTGATCTTGCCGAACGTCGCCGGTTCCATCCCAGCCTCCGGATTTGGTCTCAATGAGAGTAGTGTGAGGGTGATGAGCCGCCCGGTCAACGCCATGACGTACGCCCTGCTCGGCCTGCTCTCCGTGCGGTCCTGGACGGGCTACGAACTCACCCAGCAGGTCCAGCACAGCCTGTCCCACGTGTGGCCCGCGTCGGCCGCGAACCTCTACCGCGAGCAGCAGCGCCTGGTCCGCCTCGGCTGGGCCGACGTCACCGCCGAACCGGCCGGGCCCCAGCGCACGCGCAACCGCTACACGATCACCGCCGACGGCCGGGCTGCCCTGCGCGCCTGGCTCGACCAGCCGCCCGGGGCGACCAACCTCGAGTCCGAGGCGCTGCTGCGGGTCTGGTTCGCCGACGCCGGCACCCCCGAGCAGCTGACGCGGACGCTGCGCACCGCCGCCGACGAGGCCCGCGCCGCGGTCGACCGGGTCGTCGAGGTCTTCGCGCACTACCTCGACGACACCGGCGCCTTCCCCGAGCGCGCCCACCTCAACGCGATGGTCGGGGAACTGCTCGCCGACCTGTTCGGCCTGCTCGACGAGCGCTGCACCGCCCTGGCCGCGGAGGTCGAGGACTGGAAGTCCACGACCCGAATCGGGGTCGACGACGCCACCCGCGCGCGGATGGAACGCGTCGTGCGGACCTACGGCCGCTAGAACAGCCCCGACTCCGACCCGCCGCGGTACACCCGCAGCCGCCCCGCCTTGCCCAGCCGGAACGTCCGGGCGGGGTCGCCGACCTCGCCGTCGCGGGCCAGCCGCAGGGGTCCGGACCGGGCCTCGACGTCGAGGGACTCGGCCGTCCACGCCTCGAACGCCGGGCACCGCTCGAGCCGGCCGGTGAGGACGGCGGTCACGAGCCGGGTGCGCGCCATCGGCTGGGTCGCGTCGACCAACCGGACGTCGAGCAGCCCGTCGTCGAGCCGGTCCCGCCACGACGGCGCCGACCCGGGCGGGGAGTAGACGCAGTTGCCGGCGAACAGCAGCCACACCCGCCGGTCCCGGCCGTCGATCCGGAGCTCGACGGGATCGGAGCGCCGCAGCACGCGGCCGAGCGCCACGACCATCGCCGGCCACTTCCCGAGCCGCTGCTCCATCCGCTCGCGGGCGCGCACCATCTCCGAGTAGCCACCGAGGCTTGCGGTGTTGAGGAAGACCTGACACTGCCCGTCGACCTCGACTCCCCCGACGTCGACCCAGCCGGCCTCCCCGGTGCGGAGCGCCTCCAGCGCGTCCTCCACCGAACTCAGGCCGAGGTCACGTGCGAAGTGGTTGAGCGTCCCGCCCGGGATCACCAGCAGGGGCAGGTCGGCCTCGAGCGCCACCGCGGCCGCAGCGTTGATCGTCCCGTCCCCGCCGGCGACGCCGAGGACCCGCGCCTTCCGCGCCTCCTCGGCGAGCACGGCCGGGACGTCCTCGTCCGGCCCGAGCTCGCGCACGGTCGCCGACGGCAGCGCCTTCCGGATCTCGGCCGCGATCTCCCCCTCGCCGTCGCCCGCCGAGGCGTTGACGACGAACGCGACGCCGGACCCGTCCGGCGCCGCCGGCACATCCGCGGCCGGGGCCCGCTCGACCGGGTCGGCCGGGGACCGCGGCGGCCAGACACGCGCCAGCCCGTAGGTTGCGAGCGCACCGACGGCCAGGCCGGCGAGGACGTCACCGGGGTAGTGCGCCCCGGTGTGGACGCGGGAGGCCGCCACGCCGGCGGCAAGGACCCCGACCCCGACCGCGACTCCGGGCTGCTCCAGCGCGACGCCGGTCGCGAAGGCGGCCGCCGAGGCCGAGTGCCCGGACGGGAACGACGAGGTCCGGGGCGGCCGCACCAGCCGCCGGGCGACGGTGACGACGTCCCCGGCCGGCCGCGGCCGCGCCGTCAGCCACTTGCCGGGGCCGTTGGTCGCGGCGCTCGCGAGCGCCAGCCCGCCGAGCCCGCGCAGCGCGGCCCGCCGCAGCTCGGGCCGCCCCGACGCCCACAGGACACCGGCGACGCCGAGCCAGAGCACCCCGTGGTCGGCCGCCCGGGACAGGGGCGGCAGGACCCGGTCGAGACGCGGCGTCTCGGTCCGGTGCCAGCGGGCGAAAAGGGCGTCGTCCAGACGCGGCCAGGGCACCTGCGAGGCCGAGGGCTAGCGCCGGTAGCCGGCCATGCCCTCCAGCCGGCGGACCCGCTCGGCCATCGGCGGGTGGGTGGAGAACAGGCTGGAGATGCCGCCGCCCCGGAACGGGTTGGCGATCATCAGCGAACTCGTCGTCTGCAGCGACGGCTGCGGCGGGAGCGGCGCGGCCTGGGTGCCGTGCTCCAGCTTGCGCAGGGCGCTCGCGAGGGCGAGCGGGTCACCGGTCAGCTCCGCGCCGGACGCGTCGGCCTGGTACTCGCGGGAGCGGCTGATCGCCATCTGGATGACGCCGGCCGCGAGCGGGCCGAGGAACATGATCAGCAGCGCGACGAGCGGGTTCGGACGGTCGTCGTCGCCGCCGGTCGGGAGGAAGAACGCGAGGTTGGCGATCATCACGATGCCGCCGGCGATCGTGGCCGCGACCGAGGAGATCAGGATGTCGCGGTTGTAGACGTGGGCGAGCTCGTGGCCGAGCACGCCGCGCAACTCCCGCTCGTCGAGCAGGCCGAGGATGCCCTCGGTGCAGCAGACCGCGGCGTTGCGCGGGTTGCGCCCGGTCGCGAACGCGTTCGGGGCCTGGGTCGGGGAGATGTACAGGGCGGGCATCGGCTGCTTCGCCTGCGTCGAGAGCTCGCGGACGATCCGGTACAGCGCGGGGAACTCGGCCTCGCTGACCGGACGCGCGTGCATCGAGCGGAGCGCGAGCTTCGCGCTGTTGAAGTACGCGTAGCCGTTCATCGCCAGGGCGAGCAGACCGCCCAGGACCAGACCGGTGGTGCCCGCCAGGAGCCCCCCGGCCCCGATGAACATGGCCGAGAGCAGCCCGAGGAGGGCGGCCGTCTTCAACCCGTTGTAGTGCCGGTGGCCGTGCATCGACGTTTCTCCCATCCCGTGGTGGAGCGCTGCCGCTCTACCCGAAAGCGTCTCTGCCAGGCACAACGCACAGAACCTGGCCGACGTTCCGCGAGCTGCACAGTTCTACCGCGGGAGCCCCGCCGGGGGGAGGACCGGCTCAGGCGCCGCCGGGCTGGAGCTGGTCGTTGACGGTCAGGGTGTAGGGCACGTAGCCGGAGTGGGCGCCGACCAGGTCGTCAACGCTGACCACGGCGATCACCGTCTTGAACGGAGCGAACTCCTTCAGGTCCGCGGCGCCCAGGGTCAGGTTGGTCGCGTTGTCGAAGGACCGGACCAGGACCCGCTTGCCCTTGGCGTCGATGCCGACCAGGCGGACCACCCAGTTCTCGACCGGCACGTCGCCGGGCCCCGTCGCCGGGCCGACGAAGGCCAGCGACTTGAGGTCCTTGCCGGCCAGCGCACCGTTCGGGCCGAGGAGCTCGACGTAGTCCGCGCCGTTCGGGGCGGCGCCAGGCGCCGCGTAGGCGGCCTTGTAGCGGTAGTTGAGCTGCGCCTTGAGCCGCGTCGAGGTGATCCGCGCCTTGTCGGCGCCGGTCAGTTTCACGCCCTTCGCGCTGACGATGTTGTCGAGCAGGTTCATCAGCTGGAAGTCGTGCAGGACGTCGTAGGCGTCCACGCCCTCGCCGAACTCGTTCAGCAGGTTCTGCAGGCTGACCAGACCGAACTCGGGGTCACGGTGCAGCGCCGAGATCATCTCCGGGCCGTACCGGTCGTGGAGGAAGATCATGAACGACCAGGCGTTGCCGTAGTCGGCCAGGATGTCGGAATTGCCGCCCTGGTCCTCCCACAACGTCAAGGAGTTCTCCGGACCACCGCAGTAGTTGGGGTTGGCGTTGCCCTTCCCCTTCTTCTCGCCGTAGCCCTGGAAGCAGAAGATGTGCGACTCGGCCCCGATCCGGTCGACCGTGATGCTCGGGTCCGCGTAGCCGGCGAACATCGGGGCCATGTCCGACAGGCCCTCGTTGATCCAGAGGTCCTCGCTGCGGAACGGCAGGCCGACCGGCGAGGGGTTCGGGTTCGTGTAGCTGTGCAGCAGGTGCTGGTACTCGTGGATGAAGACGCTCTCGTACGTCCGCGGGCGCGCCGGGCGCGACTTGCAGATGTCCTCGTCCGGCTCGTTCTTCGGGTTCGGCCCGGTGCGGTGCTGCCAGTCGAAGGCGTCGATCGTCATCACGTTGCGGTCGGTGATGAGGTTGAAGATCGGCGCGAAGAACCCGGCGATGTAGGTGCGGTTGTTGACGAAGTCGTAGAAGTTCGGGTCCCGCACGTTGTCGACGAGGGTGACGACCGAGTTCCCGTTGCCGGTGAAGTCCGGCCCGCCGAGGAGGCCGAGCTGGCCGACGCCCTTCGTGCCGTCCCGCGGCGGAGCGGTCGAGAAGTACTTCGACGAGATCGGTAGCTGCTTGTCCTGGAACTCGTCGGCCAGCGCCTGGGCCTGAGCCGGCGTCACGACCGTCGGGTCGGCCTGGACGGAACGGCAGTCCCCGGCCGGGAACTGGGTGCCGGTCGAGATGTCGTCGGTGCCGCTGGCGACCCAGATCTCGATGTTCTCGCGCTTGGCCTGGAGGGTGTACTCCTTCAGGTACAACCCGAACGGCGGAACCGAGCTGCTGGTCTTGCCGACCATGTCGAGCGCGGGCCACAACCGCTTGGTGCCGACCTCGGGGGTGTCCGCCGGGAGGACGCCCGGACGCGCCGCGAGGTTGCTGCTCGCGTTCCGCTGCGAGAGAAGCTTTGCCGCCTCGTCCGCGCTGACCGTCGCCTTGCCGACCAGGGCGGCGAGCTCCGGCGAGAGGCTGAAGACCGCGTCGTGCGGGAAGTGCGCAACGACGCCCGGGTCGAGGGCGTGCGAGGCCGCGGAGAACGGGTCCGCGAGCGCCTGGTCGATCAGCGGCACGTCGGCCTTCGCGGTCGCGCCCGACAGGCCGGCCGCGAGGCCCACCGCGAGGCCGAGCGCGCTCAGCGCGGCGATCGAACGAGTTCCCGGCCTGCGGGTACGAGACATCCGGACGACCCCTTCGATCTGACGCACAAGCTCGGCGCACGCCGGGTGGGGCGAAGCGCACGAGCGGGACTTTCGGCGCAGTGTAAGCATCCGACCTTGGTACGCCGTGGAGCGTTTTGCCGATTTCGGGACCGCAGCAGGTTTGCCGATCTGCTTCCGCTGGCACAGTGTCGAACAGGGGGCGGATACCCGGATTGACACCATCCGCCCCGCTGATCCCCGTTCGAACACTCCCGTCCCGGCATTCAGGGGAGCAATGACCGAGCAGATCGAGGCGGAGTACGCGCCGCCGGCCACGGTGTCGCCCGCCCCTGCTCCGGCGCCCGCCCTGGAGTCCCCCGTTCTGGAATCGGCCGCCCTCCGCGCCGAGCGGGAACGTCTCCGCCGCGCCCGGGTCGCCTACGAGGCGAAGCTGTCCCGCCTGCGCCTGTACTCGTACTGCCTGACGCTGACCTCGTGCGTCCTCGCCCTGATGTCGTTCATGTACCTCGCCCAGGGCGCCGCCGACGGCGACCCCACGTTCACCGGGCTCGGCGTCGGCTTCGTCGCCGCCACCGTGGCCACCCTCTGGTTCGCCGTCCGGATCACCCACGTCACCGAGTTCGCCGCGACCTAGCGGGGCGCGCCTCCACCCCGCCGGGGTGCCGACCTCCACCGAGTGCGCAGATCAGCCCCGGCCCAGTCGCGGGAACCCGTGCTCAACTGCGCACTCAGCGCACCTCAGCCCGATCCCTCGCCGCGGCCACATCCCGCGGGTGCTTGTCTCCCCCGAAAGCGCACTCCAGCACCCGCACGCCCGGGACCGGGTGCCGACCTCCACCGAGTGCGCAGATCAGCCCCGGCCCAGTCGCGGGAACCCGTGCTCAACTGCGCACTCAGCGCACGTCAGCCCGATCCCTCGCCGCGGCCACAGCCCCCGGGGTACTTCTCTCTCCCGAAAAGCGCACTCCAGCACCCCGACCGCCCGATCCCCGGTGCTGCCGACCCCCGAAAGCGCACTCCAGCACCGTGCACCCCGGGACCGGGTGCCCACCTCCACCGAGTGCGCAGATCAGCCCCGGCCCAGTCGCGGGAACCCGTGCTCACCTGCGCACTCAGCGCACGTCAGCCCGATCCCTCGCCGCGGCCACATCCCGCGGGTGCTTGTCTCCCCCGAAAGCGCACTCCAGCACCCCGACCGCCCGATCCCCGGTGCTGCCGACCCCCGAAAGCGCACCCCAGCACCCCGACCGCCCGATCCCCGGTGCTGCCGAGCCCCGAAAGCGCACCCCAGCACCCCGACGGCCGGGGCGGTTCAGCGTCCCCGCCAGACCGGGGGTCGGCGTTCCGCGGCAGCGGCGGCGCCCTCGGCGGCGTCCTCGGTGGCCTGGACGACCTTGCGCATGGTCTCCCCGAACCGGATCGCTTCGGTCCGCGGCAGGTCCGCGCCGCGGACGGCCATCTCCTTCGTCGCGCGGACGGCGAGCGGGGCGGCGCGGCAGAGGCGGTCGGCGAGGGCGCGGGCCTCGGTCATCAGGTCGTCGTGCGGGACGACCCGGCCGGCGAGGCCGATCTGAAGGGCACGCTCAGCGTCGATCCGCTCCCCCGTCAGCAGCAGCTCCATCGCGTCGTGCCAGCGCATCCGCTGCGGAAGCCGCAGGGCGCCGACGATGGTCGGGATGCCGACGGTCACCTCGGGATAGCCGAAGGTCGCACGGTCGGAGGCGAGGACGAAGTCGCACCAGGTCACCAGCGTCAGGCCGTAGCCGAGACAGTGCCCGTTCACCGCGGCGATGACGGGCTTGAAGATCTCCCAGCCACTCTCGAACGAGTTGACCGTCGGCTTCTCCCAGAACGTGCCGGGGAAGTCGCCCGCCGGGTTGCCGGTCTCCGAGCGCAGGTCCGCCCCGGCGCAGAACGCCCGGCCGGCGCCGGTGACGATCGCGACCCAGGCGTCCTCGTCGTCCCGGAACCGCGCGAAGGCGGCGTTGATCTGGGTACGCATCGCGCCGTCGATCGCGTTCAGTCGCTCGGGCCGGTCGTAGGTGATCGTCGCGACGTGGCCCTCGAGCGCGTAGCGCACGTACTGCCGGGGCCCCTCGGCTTCGCGGTGCGCAGCGTCCACGTGTGAATCCCTCACTCAAATCCGGCAAACCGCCCGTTTTTCTGACACATCGTTCTTACCGTGCCGTCATGCGCAGAATCCGGCAGAAGTTGCGGACCGGCGCCCTCGTGGCGCTGGCCTCCTCCTTGTTCGCCGGAGTGGCGATGCTGTCGCCGACGGCGACCGGGTCCACGACGGCGACCGGAGGGGAGCCGCCGCAGTTCATCGTGGTCTCGTTCGACGGCGGCGGCAGCATCCCCGCGTGGCAGCGCTGGCGCACGCTCGCGTCCAAGGTGGACGCGTCGATGACGTTCTTCCTCACCGGCACCTACCTCGTGCCGGAGCAGAAGGCGTACCTGTACCGGCCCCCGGGCAAGCGGCAGGGCTCGTCGGAGGTCGGCTTCGCCGCGGCGGAGAACGTCCGTCCGCGGATGGAGCAGATCCGGGCCGCCCGGGCCGAGGGCCACGAGATCGGCACCCACTACAACGGTCACTTCTGCGGCAGCACCGGCGTCCAGCGCTGGTCGACCGCGGACTGGCTGAGCGAGATCCGCCAGTTCAACTCCTTCGTCGACAACTGGCGGGTCAACAACAACGCGACCGACGTCCGGCCGCTCGGCTGGGACTCCGGTGTCGTTCAGGGCGGCCGCACGCCGTGCCTCGAGGGCAACCGCTCCGCGATGTACCCGGCGATGGTCGCCCACGGCTACCGCTACGACACCAGCAACTCGGGCTCGCTGCGCTGGCCGCGGAAGATGGCCAACGGCATGTGGGACATCCCCCAGCAGTCGCTGCGGATGGCCGGCACCGGCACCTCGGTGCTCTCGATGGACTACAACTTCTTCGAGCGGCAGAGCGGCGCCGCCAACGGCGCGACCTCGCGCCGGCCTGCCTGGTACTCCCAGGTGCTCAACACCTACCGCAACGCCTACAAGGCGACCTACAACGGCAACCGGGCTCCGTTGATCTTCGGCGCGCACTTCAACACCTGGAACGGCGGCATCTACGCCAACGCTCTGTACGACTTCGTCGCCGAGACCTGCACGAAGCCGAACACACGCTGCGTCTCCTTCGTCGAGCTGATCGACTGGATGGAGAGCCAGCCGGCGTCCGTGCTCGCCAAGCTCCAGGCCCGGCCGACGCAGTCGATGGGGTACTGACGCTCCCCCAGAAGAGCGCAGTGACAGACTCCGAGGGGTGTCCGACTTCGTCACCCCTGGGGTCCCCGCCGACGCGGCTGAGCTGATCGCGCTCGACCGGGCGCACGTCTGGCACCCGTACGCGTCGATGACCGACCCCGCCCCGGCGTACCCGGTCGTGGGCGCGCAGGGCGTGCGGCTGCAGTTCGCCGACGGGCGCGAGGTCGTCGACGGCATGTCGTCCTGGTGGGCCGCGATCCACGGCTACCGGCACCCGGTGCTCGACGCCGCGGCGCGGGACCAGCTCGACCGCATGTCCCACGTCATGTTCGGCGGGCTCACCCACCCCGGCGCGATCGGGCTCGCCCAGCGGCTGGTCGCGATCACCGGCGAGGGCCTGGAGCACGTCTTCTTCTCCGATTCGGGCTCGGTGAGCGTCGAGGTCGCGATCAAGATGGCGATGCAGTACTGGCAGGGCCGGGGCGAGTCCCGGACGCGGCTGTTCACGATCCGCGGCGGGTACCACGGCGACACGTTCGCGACGATGGCCGTCTGCGACCCCGTCGGCGGGATGCACTCCCTGTGGGCCGACGCCCTGCCGCAGCACGTCTTCGCGCCCCGGCCGCCCGGCGGCGAGGACCTCGACCCGGGCTGGCTCGCCGAGACCCGTCAGCTGCTGGAGCGGCACCGGGGCGAGGTCGCCGCGGTCGTCGTCGAGCCGATCGTCCAGAACGCCGGCGGCATGCGGTTCCACTCCCCGGCCTACGTCACGGCGCTGCGCAAGCTGACGACCGAGTTCGGGATCCTGCTGATCCTCGACGAGATCGGGACCGGGTTCGGCCGGACCGGGGCGATGTTCGCCCACCTCGCGGCCGATGTCGTCCCCGACATCCTCTGCGTCGGGAAGGCGATGACCGCCGGGTACCTGACGATGGCGGCGACGCTGTGCACGCCCGAGGTCGCCCGCGGCGTCTGCGGCGGCGGGGCGGGGCTGCTCATGCACGGCCCGACCTACATGGCGAACCCGCTCGCGGCCGCCGTGGCCTGCGCGAACCTCGACCTGCTCGCCACCGGCGCCTGGCGCGAGCAGGTCACCGGGATCGAGGCCGGGCTGCGCGCCGGGCTGGCCGCGGCGGAGGGTCTGCCGAAGGTCGCGGACGTCCGCGTCCTCGGCGCGATCGGCGTCATCGAGACCGTCGGACCGGTCGACGTCCGGGCCGTCACCGAGGCCGCGCTGGCCTCCGGCGTGTGGCTGCGGCCGTTCTCGAATCTCATCTACACGATGCCCCCCTACGTGACCGGGGCCGCGGACGTGACGCGCATCGCCGAGGCGATGGTGTCCGGTGCACGCGCCAACGCCCGGGTTTGAAGCCGGAGGTATCCTGCACAGCGCAGCCAGCCCTACCTACAGGCTGTAGATTTGATGACGATCAGGCGGGCAGGCACGACCGCCCGACCCTGCACAGGCCCCCACCATGGAGTCTCAGCGTGGACAAGCAAGTCCAGCAACTCGACCGCGTGATCATCCGTTTCGCCGGCGACTCCGGCGACGGCATGCAGCTCACCGGGGACCGGTTCACGGCGGAGACCGCGAACTTCGGTAACGACCTCGCCACCTGGCCCAACTTCCCGGCGGAGATCCGAGCACCAGCCGGGACACTGGCGGGCGTCTCCAGCTTCCAGCTGCATTTCGCCGATCACGACATCATGACGCCGGGCGACGCCCCGAACGTCCTCGTGGCGATGAACCCGGCGGCGCTGAAGGCGAACCTGGCCGACCTCCCCCGCGGCGCGACGGTCATCGTCGACACCGACGAGTTCACCAAGCGGAACCTGCAGAAGGTCGGCTACAAGACCAGCCCGCTCGAGGACAACAGCCTCGAGGCGTACCACGTCCACGCGCTCGCGCTGACCTCGCTGACCGTCGAGGCCCTCGCCGCCTTCGAGCTCACCCGCAAGGACGCCGAGCGCGCGAAGAACATGTTCGCGCTCGGCCTGCTCTCGTGGCTGTACGCCCGCCCCAAGGAGGGCACCGAGAAGTTCCTGCGCGACAAGTTCGCGCGCAAGCCGGAGATTCGCGACGCGAACATCGCCGCCTTCCGGGCGGGCTGGAACTACGGCGAGACGACCGAGGACTTCGCGGTCTCGTACGAGGTCAAGCCGGCCAAGATGCCCAGCGGCGAGTACCGGAACATCACCGGCAACCTCGCGCTGTCCTACGGCCTGATCGCCGGGTCGTTCCTCTCGAAGCTGCCGCTGTTCCTCGGCGCGTACCCGATCACCCCGGCCTCGGACATCCTTCACGAGCTGTCCAAGCACAAGGGCATGGGCGTGCGGACGTTCCAGGCCGAGGACGAGATCGCGGCCGTCGGCGCCGCGCTCGGCGCGTCCTTCGGCGGTGCGCTCGGCGTCACGACGACGTCGGGCCCCGGCGTGGTCCTCAAGGCCGAGACGATCGGTCTCGCGGTCAGCCTGGAGCTCCCCCTGGTCGTCGTCGACGTCCAGCGCGGTGGCCCGTCCACCGGTCTGCCGACCAAGACCGAGCAGTCCGACCTGCTGATGGCGATGTTCGGCCGCAACGGTGAGTGCCCCGTCGCGATCGTCGCGCCGCAGTCGCCGGGCGACTGCTTCGATGCCGCCGTCGAGGCCGTGCGCCTGGCGACGAAGTACCGGACGCCGGTCATGCTCCTCTCCGACGGATACATCGCCAACGGCTCCGAGCCGTGGCTGGTCCCCGACGTGACGAAGCTGCCGGACCTCACCGTCCACTTCGCGACGACGCCGAACCACGAGACCGAGTCCGGCGAGCGCGTCTTCTGGCCGTACAAGCGTGACCCGAAGACCCTCGCCCGGCCGTGGGCGATCCCGGGCACCCCGGGCCTCGAGCACCGCGTCGGTGGCATCGAGAAGGCCGACGGGCACGGGAACATCTCCTACGACCCGGTCAACCACGACCTGATGACCCGCACGCGGCAGGCCAAGATCGACGGGATGGCCTACGACATCCCGAAGCTCGCGGTCGACGACCCGACGGGCAAGGCGAAGGTCCTCATCCTCGGCTGGGGTTCGACCTACGGGCCGATCGGCGCCGCGGTGCGCCGCGTCCGGCAGTCCGGCGGCGAGGTCGCGGTCGCGCACCTGCGTCACCTGAACCCGTTCCCGGAGAACACGGGCGAGGTCCTGCGCAGCTACGAGCGCGTCATCGTCCCCGAGATGAACCTCGGCCAGCTGACGATGCTGCTCCGCGCGAAGTATCTCGTCGATGTCATGGGCTTCAACAAGGTCCAGGGCATGCCGTTCTCCGTCGGCGAGCTCGAGACGGCGATCACCGACGTCATCGCCACCGTTCACGCCCCCAAGCCCCGCACCCGTCGCAACGTTGGAGAGAACTGAGATGCCGCCCCGCGACGACACTCCGCCCCCCGGGCTCGCCTACAAGAGCCTGTCGCTGGTCCCGAAGACCGAGGTCAGCCAGAGCACCAAGGACTTCAAGTCCGACCAGGAGGTGCGCTGGTGCCCCGGTTGCGGCGACTACGCGATCCTCGCTGCGGTGCAGTCCTTCATGCCGGACCTCGGGCTCCGCAAGGAGAACATCGTCTGGGTGTCGGGCATCGGGTGCTCCTCCCGCTTCCCGTACTACATGGACACCTACGGGATGCACTCGATCCACGGCCGCGCGCCGGCGATCGCGACCGGTCTGGCTGCCTCGCGCCAGGACCTGTCGGTGTGGGTCGTCACCGGTGACGGTGACGCGCTCTCCATCGGTGGCAACCACCTGATCCACGCGCTGCGCCGCAACATCAACCTGAAGATCCTGCTGTTCAACAACCGGATCTACGGTCTGACGAAGGGTCAGTACTCGCCGACCTCCGAGGTCGGCAAGGTCACCAAGTCGACGCCGCTCGGCTCGCTGGACGCGCCGTTCAACCCGGTGTCGCTGGCCCTCGGCGCCGAGGCGACCTTCGTCGCCCGGACCATCGACTCGGACCGCAAGCACCTGCAGGAGGTGCTGCGCGCCGCGGCCGAGCACTCCGGCACCGCGCTGATCGAGATCTACCAGAACTGCAACATCTTCAACGACGGTGCGTGGGACATCCTCAAGGACCCGGAGGGCGCCAAGACGCACCTCATCCGGCTCCAGCACGGCCAGCCGATCCGCTTCGGCACCGAGGGCGAGCGCGGCGTCATGCGCATGTCGGACGGGACGATCCAGGTCGTCGACGTGACGCCGGAGAACGAGTCGCAGATCCTGGTCCACAACGCGAACGCCGAGGACCCGGGCGTCGCCTTCGCGCTCTCGCGGCTGCCCGACCTGACCCTCGACAAGACGCCGATCGGTGTCTTCCGGGACGTCGAGCGTCCGACCTACGACGCGCAGATGGCCGCCCAGCTCCGCCAGAACTCGGTCAAGGCCGGCGACCTGCAACGTCTGCTCCGCGGCACCGACACCTGGACCGTCGCATAGCTGCCACCGGCTTGATCGCCCGCCTCGGGGCCGTCGCGCTGGTCGCCAGCACGCTCGGCCCCGTGGCCCCGGCTGCGCACGCACGTGGGCCCGAGCCTGCCGGCGGGACGACCGCAGCGGCGGTGACCGCGTTCAAGCCGAGGCCGATCAGGTGGGGCCGCTGTTCGACCGGTTCGCTGCAGGCCGGCGGGGCGCAGTGCGGCTTCCTGACCGTTCCGCTGGACTACGCAAAGCCCACCGGGCGGACGATCCAGGTCGCCGTCTCCCGGGTGAAGGCGACCGCGCCGAAGCAGAAGCGCCAGGGCGTCCTCATCGCGAACCCGGGCGGGCCGGGCGGCTCGGGGCTCGGCCTCAGCTCCTACCTGGCGCAGGCGCTGCCGTCGGGTGTCGCGTCCACCTACGACCTCATCGGGTTCGACCCCCGCGGCGTCGGGCGCAGCAAGCCGGCGGTCTCGTGCCAGCCGAGCTACGCCCGCGGACCGCGGCCGGCGTACGAGCCGATGCTGGGGCAGCTGCCCCTCCAGAGCCCGAACGAGACGGCCTGGCTGGAGCGGTCGAAGCGCTACGCGGAGGCGTGCGCCGCCAAGCACGGCGGCGTCCTGCCGCACCTGTCGACCCTGAACACGGTCCGGGACATCGAGACCCTGCGCCGGGCGCTGAAGGTTCAGAAGATCAACTACTACGGCTTCTCGTACGGCACCTACCTCGGCCAGGTCTACGCGACGCTGTACCCGAAGAAGGTCCGGCGCATGGTGTGGGACGGCGTCGTCGACCCCGCCGAGGTCTGGTACCGCGGGCAGCTCAACCAGGACAGGGCGTTCGAGGGTGCGATCGCCGAGTTCTGGAAGTGGGTCGCCCGGCATCACAAGACCTACCGCCTCGGCGAGACCGCGAAGGCGGTCGAGGACCGCTTCTACTCCGAGCAGGCGAAGTTGGCGGCCAACCCGGACGGCGAGCTCGGGCCGGCGGAGTTCAACGACGTCTTCGTCGGCGCCGCGTACTACCAGGGCGGCTGGCCGGACGTGGCGTCCGCCTTCTCCTCCTACGTCGGAGGCAACGACGCGCTGATGAAGGTGCTCTACCGCGAGTCCGCGTCCGGCGGGGACAACAGCTACGCGATGTACCTCGCGGTCCAGTGCATCGACGCGCCGTGGCCGAAGGACTACGCCACCTGGCGCGAGGACGCGTTCGCCACCGCACGCTCCGCGCGATTCCTGACCTGGAACAACGTCTGGTTCAACACGCCCTGCCTGTACTGGCCGGCCGCCTCGGGCAGGCCGGTGACGGTCAACGGCAACCGCGCGCCCAAGGTCCTGTTGATCAACACCACCCTCGACGGCGCGACGCCGTACGCCGGGGCACTCGAGGCGCGGCGCCTGTTCCGCCGCGCGGTGCTCGTCGCGGAGGTCGGCAACAGCACCCACGCGAACACGCTGAACGGCAACCGGTGCGTCGACAGCAAGGTGATCCGGTACCTGCGCGACGGCAAGCTCCCGGCGCGCAAATCGGGCAACGGCGCCGATGTCACCTGCAGCCGTTCACCGCACCCCGAGCCCTGATGCAGAACAACGTTCCACATAGTGAGCTGACTGGTCGTCAGCTGAATCTTCGGGCGGCAAAGGTTTCCGATCACGACCGTTCCCGCCCGCTGCGCTGCGTGAGTGGACGTGTCAACGTTGTGCTGTCCGCTTTGGCGGTTGCGCCCATCTGAGGGGTAGTTCGTTCCGCCCGGGCCGCTTAGACGTCCCCTTCCCCCTGCCGGTTCCGGCTCTCGCAACTTTGCCCATTCCTGACGTGCATTCGTCACCACGGGTGTCGGGAGATCCGCAGCCCCAATCGGCTCTCTGGAGCCTTGCTGGACGGCAATCTCGGTGTCGAGCGGTCGAGCGAACGGCCGCCGTCACCACGAAGATCCCTGGGGGGAACTCGCTCATGCGCATCACCAAGAAGCTCGCCGGCACCGTCGCTGTCTCCGCCGTCGTCGCCCTCGGCGCGGGCACCGCCTTCGCGTACTGGACCACCGGCGGCTCCGGCGACGGCACCGCTGCGGTCGGCACCACGACGAACTTCACCATCGCGGGCGACATCACGGACGCCCTGGTGCTCGACGCGGTCGAGAGCTTCGACATCACGGTCACCAACCCCGCCACGTTCCCGCAGCGCCTGTCCGGCCTGTCGTGGGACTTCCAGCCGACCAACGCGGGCTGCAACAAGGCGTGGTTCGACGTCACGCCGGCGACGGTAACCGCCCAGGACATCGCCGGTGGCGCCTCGGTGACCTTCTCCGGCGCCTCCCTCAAGCTGCGCAACGAGGCCGCGACGAACCAGGACGCCTGCAAGAACAGCGCGATCGAGCTGACGTTCACCTCGAACTGATCACGCCGGTGGTGGCGGGTCCTGGGGTGGGACCCGCCACCACCGCCAGTTCCGGGAAGTCAGATGTTCTGCGGTGGGGGGACCACGTTGAAGGCCAGCAGTACGCGCGGCGCGCAAGCGTTGCGCACGGCGGCACTCGTCCTGGGGGCGGGGGCCGTCGTCCTCGGCGGAGCCGGGGCGGCGAACGCCGCGCCGGGCGACGCGTTCACGATCAGCGGCACGCTCGACAGCACGCTTTACCCGGGCGGGTCCGGTGCGCTGGACCTGAGCCTGACCAACATCGGGTCGACGGAACTGACGGTGGGTGAGATCACCGTGTCCGTCGTCGGCGTCACCACGCGGACCGCGGCGCCGTGCCTGACCTCCGACTTCGTCGTCGAGCAGCTCGACGCCACGCGGGAGTTCACGCTCCCCGCCGGGGCGACGCGCACGCTGACCCAGCTCGGGGTTGCGCCGGCCGATCTGCCGCGCGTCTGGATGACCAACACCGCCGTCAACCAGGACGGCTGCAAGAACTCGACGGTGAACCTCGCGTTCGCCGGCCGGGCCGCCGAGGTCGGTGGAGTCTCCGTCCCGCCGGACCCGACGCCCGCCCCGCCGGTGGAGACGCCGGTCGAGACGCCCACGGAGGAGCCGGACGACGACAACACCGTCGGCGGTGTCACCCTCCCGGGCACCGGTGGGAACCCCATGACGTTCTGGACCGCGCTCGCCGGCCTCGGCCTCGTCGTCCTCGGCGGTGGCTCGGTCGTGCTGACCCGCCGCACCACGGGGGCCGTGCGATGACGCGCATTCGCATCGGCGCGGGCCGCACCGCGGTCGTCGCCGCCGTCGCCGCCGTCACCGTCATCGCCCTGCTCTCGGGCGGCTCCGCCTTCGCGTACTGGAAGACCACCGGCTCCGGCAGCGGGACGGCGAAGGTCGGCGTCGGCCAGACCATCCGCTCGACCGCGGTCACGCCGGCGACGGGTCTGCTCTTCCCGAGCACGACGCCCAACGGCAGCCTGGCGCTGACGTTCACCACCCCGGTGAATGCGATCGTCACCGGCATCGCGAAGGACCCCGCCCGCCCGGTGGTCAGCAGCGTCGCCGGCTGCGCGGTCTTCCTCGAGATGCCGGCCATCACCGGACTCAACATCTCCGTGACGGCGCCGGGTCCGTCCCCGGTGACGACACTGCCGAACCGGGTCCGCCTGTTGATGGACACCCCGGCGAACTGCCAGGGCGCCACCTTCACGATCCCCGTCGTGCTGACCACGCAGGAGGCGCCGTGAACCGCCGCTCTCTCACCGTCGGAGGCACCGTCGCGGGCGTCGCCGCGACCGTTCTCCTCGGCACCGTCGCGCCGGCGTTCGCGTACTGGACCCTGACGTCCCACCCGGAGTCCACGGGTGGCGCCGGCGCGGGCACGCTCGCCGCGCCGGTCATCCAGGTCGACCGCACCGGCCAGGGCAACACGATCAAGGTGCACTTCCGGGTCGTGCCGACGCCGGGCCAGCTGCCGACGACGTTCAGCGTTTCCCGCCAGGGCAACAGCGGCGGGTACGCCCCGCTCGCCGGTTGCACGAACGTGCCCGTCGACCAGACCTGCACCTCCACCGACAGCGAGAACAACGGCAACCAGCACTACCGCGTCTTCGCGACGGCCGGGACGTTCTGGAAGTCCTCCGACGGCATCTGCGACTTCCAGAACTCGCAGAACGTCCTCGCCCCCACGTCGGTGAACTGCTCGATGTTCACCTCCACGCCGGCCCCGGTCGCGCCGCGGATGGCGGCACCCACCCCTTCTCCCACCCCGACCCCCACCCCGGAGCCGACCCCCACCCCGGAGCCGACCCCCACCCCGGAGCCGACCCCCACCCCGGAGCCGACGCCGACCCCGACGCCGGAGCCGACGCCCACCCCGACCCCGACCCCGACCCCGACGCCGGAGCCCTCCCCTGAGGCTCCGCCGGCGCCGGTCGTGGAGCCGGAACCCCCGGTGGCGGCCCCGGCGGAGGACTCCGTGCCCGCCACGGAGGCGGAGGTCACCCCGGAGGATCTGCCGACCGCAGACTGACTTCTCAGCTGACTGCGCGGCAGATCACACCCCGCCCGGGCGGGTGGACCGAGGAATCGGTTCGCCCGCCCGGGCGGTCGCACGTAGCCTCGGCACCGTGACCGTCGACCGCCGAGGCCTGATCTTCGGCGTGTGGGCCTACATCCTCTGGGGGCTGCTGCCCCTGTACTGGCCGCATCTGGAGCCGTCCGGGGCGCTCGAGGTCCTGGCCCACCGGGTGGTCTGGTCGGTCGTGTTCTCGGCCTTGCTGATCTGGATCCTGGCCCGCCGCGGGGGCGCGGCCTGGCGGAACCTGCGCGGGCTGATGCGGAACGGCCGCCGCCTGCGCCTGCTCGCGATCGCGGGGATCCTGATCGGCGGGAACTGGCTCGTCTACATCTGGGCCGTCAACTCCGACCACGTCGTCGAGACCGCGCTCGGGTACTACATCAACCCGCTGATGACGATCACGCTCGCGGTCCTCATCCTCGGCGAGCGGCTACGGCCGCCGCAGTGGGTGGCGATCGGCATCGCCGCGGCGGGCCTCGTCGTCCTGACCGTCGGCTACGGCCGGCTGCCGTGGATCGGGCTGATCCTGGCCTCGTCCTTCGCCGCGTACTCGCTGATCAAGAAGACGGTCTCGGTCGGGGCCGTCGAGGGACTCACCGTCGAGACCGTCGTGCTGCTCCCGCCGGCGCTGGTGTTCCTCGCGGTGATCACCTCCACCGGCGACGCCGAGTTCGGGCACGCCGGGTCCGGCCACGCCCTGCTGATGGCCTGCGCCGGCATCGCGACGCTCGCGCCGCTGCTGCTCTTCGCCGGCGCCGCGAGCCGTGTCCCGCTCACGACGCTCGGGATGCTCCAGTACCTCGCGCCGACGCTGCAGTTCGGGATCGGCGTCCTGATCAACGGCGAACCGCTGCCGCCCGAGCGCCTCGCCGGGTTCGTGCTGGTGTGGGTCGCGCTCGTCGTGCTCACCGTCGACGGCGTGCACAACCAGCGTCGGCGGATGCTCCGGCTGACCACCGAGCCCGCCGTCTGAGGCCGGCGCACTGGGGCGCAGCGGCTCCGTCTGCGAGACTCCGGACGCATGAGCCGCCGCGCCGCGTTCGTCGCCGTCCCGCTGCTCGCGCTGGTCGCCACCGGGTTGGCGGTGCCGGGCCCGGCCGACGCGGGACCCACGCCGGAGTCGGACGCCGCGGTGGCCGCGGCGCCGTCGATCTCCTGGAAGCGGTGCGGCCAGGCCCGGCTGCGGGCGGTCGGGGCGCAGTGCGGGATGCTCGCCGTCCCGCTGAACCACGCGGACCCGGGCGGCCGGCAGATCAAGATCGCCGTCTCTCGCATCCGTGCCACTGCGCCGTCGTCGAAGCGGCAGGGCCCGCTGCTGGTGAACCCGGGCGGGCCGGGCGGGCGCGGACTGCACTGGTCGGCCTCCCTCTACCGCGACCTGCCGCGCTCGGTGCGCAGCACCTACGACATCGTCGGCTTCGACCCGCGCGGGGTCGGCGCGAGCTCGCCGTCGCTGCGGTGCAAGGCGAACTACGCGAAGGGACCGCGTCCGGCGTACCGGCCGTCGAGCGGCCCGGCGAAGCCGCCGAGTGCGAACGAGCGCAAGTGGCTGAAGCGGTCGAAGGCCTACGCCGAGGCGTGCGCGGATCGCTACCCGAAGCTGCTGCCGTTCCTGCGGACCGAGGACGTCGCCCGTGACCTCGACCTGCTCCGGCGGGCTCTGGGCGCGCAGCGCATCAACTACTACGGCTTCTCCTACGGGACCTACCTCGGCCAGGTCTACGCGACGTTGTTCCCGACCCGCACTCGGCGCCTGGTCTTCGACGGCGTCGTCGACCCCCGCAACGTCTGGTACGCCGGCCAGCTCGCCCAGGACCGCGCGTTCGAGAAGGCGATGAACCGCTTCTGGGCGTGGGTGGCGAAGCACCACCGCACGTACCGGCTCGGGTCGACGACGAAGCAGGTCCGGACGCGGTACTACCGCGAGGAGCGCGCCCTGACGCGACGCCAGAAGGGGCCGATCGGGCCGGCCGAGTGGAACGACGTCTTCCTCACCGCCGGCTACTCGCAGTACACGTGGCGCGCGATCGCGGGCGCGTGGGCGTCCTGGGAACGCGGGAGCACCGCGGCGATCCGCTCCCGCTACAGCGCGGATCTCGCCGACTTCGACAACGGCTACGGCATGTACCTCGCGGTGCAGTGCACGGACGTCGCCTGGCCGGAGGGTTACGCCCGCTGGCGCAGGGACGCGTTCGCGACCGCGAAGAAGGCGAAGTTC
The DNA here is from genome assembly GCF_000384115.1 of Sporichthya polymorpha DSM 43042. Classification (NCBI taxonomy): domain Bacteria; kingdom Bacillati; phylum Actinomycetota; class Actinomycetes; order Sporichthyales; family Sporichthyaceae; genus Sporichthya; species Sporichthya polymorpha. Next base: position 2,780,302 of record NZ_KB913029.1, on the reverse strand, counting down.
GAGACGTGGGGCAACGTCTGGTTCAACGCGCCCTGCCTGTACTGGAAGGCCCCGCCCGGGGTGCCGGTTCCGATCGACGGCTCACGCACCCCGTCGCTGCTGATCGTCTCCACGACGCTCGACGGTGCGACGCCGTACTCGGGCGCGCTGTACGCGCGGCGGATGTTCCCCCGTTCCGCGCTCGTCGCGCAGGTCGGCAGCACGACCCACTCGGACAGCCTGGGCGGCAACGACTGCGTCGACCGGCGCGTGATCCGCTACCTGCGCGACGGGACGCTCCCCCGCCGGACGAGCGGGTCGGGCGCCGACGTCCGTTGCGCCCGGACCCCGCTCCCCCGCCCGTGACCAAGCTGCGGCGGGGAACGGTCAGCGCCCTCGCGGCGCTCACGCTCGTCGCCGCGCAGCCGGTGGTCGGCGGTACGGCCGCGGCCGCCCGCCCGGCTGAGCTCACCTGGGGCCGGTGCGCCGACGCCGCGCTGGCCGAGAGCGGCGCGGAGTGCACCACGGTGGCGGTGCCGGCCGACCACGCGAAGCCGCGGGGCGCCACGACCTCGATCGCGATCTCGCGCATCCGCGCGACCACCACCGGCTCGGACCACCTCGGGCCGCTGGTCTACAACCCGGGCGGCCCCGGGGTGTCGGGCCTGTCGGGCTCGGTCGTGCTCGCGGCGCTGCTCACCCCTGCCGTCGCCGGCCGCTTCGACCTCATCGGGTTCGACCCCCGCGGCGTCGGGGAGAGCGGGTCCGACCTGCGCTGCGACCCGAACTACTTCACCCGGCCCGCGCTCGACTACTCACCGCCCGACGCCGAACGGGTCACCGGCAGCGAGCGGGAGCGGCTGGAGAAGGCGCGGGCGTACGTGCGCGCCTGCGCGGAGCACGGCGGCGCGGCCCTGCGCCACCAGCGCACCGTCGACATCGCGCGCGATCTCGATCTCATCCGCGCGGCCCTCGGCGCATCGACGCTGAGTTACCACGGCAACTCGTGGGGCACCTACCTCGGCCAGGTGTACGCGACGCTGTTCCCGACGCGGGTGACGCGGATGCTGCTCGCCGGCGTCGTCCCGCCGAACGGCGCCGGGTACGCCGGGGACATCACGCGACCGGAGGTGTTGCGCAGCTACCAGCGCAACGTCGACGCGTTCTTCGCCTGGGTCGCCGAGCACCACCTCGTGTACGGCCTGGGCACGGACGCGGCGGCGGTGCGGACGCGCTGGTTCGCCGACCTCGACGCCCTGCGCGCGCAGCCACGGGCCGGCATCGGCCCGGCGGAGTGGACGCAGCTGTTCGGGGCGGCGGTCTACTCCGACGACTCCTGGGGCGTGCTCGCCCAGGCCTGGTCGGGCTGGGTGGCGGGCCGGACCGCGCTGGTCGAGGGTGCGTTCGGTAGCGAGGACCGGGAGGCCGACGACGACTTCACCGCGTCCTTCCTCAGCATCGCCTGCTCCGACGGCGCCTGGCCCCGCCGGTACGCGGACCTGCGGGCGGACACGGTGCGCAACGCCGTCGACGCCCCGTTCATCGCGTGGGCGCTGCACTGGGACCTCGCGGTGCTCTGCTCGCTGTGGCCGGTCCGGGGCGAGACGGTGCCGGTCGGGGCGGCCACGCCGTCGCTCCTGCTCGTCAACGCCACCTACGACGGGCCGACGCCGTTGGCCGACGCGGTCGCGGCGCGGCGGGCCTTCCCCCGCTCGGCGCTGATCGAGGTCACCGACGCCGTCAACCACGCGGGCGCCTCCCTCTGGGGCAACCCCTGCGCCCAGGCCGCGGCCGAGCGGTACCTGCTGACCGGGGAACTCCCGACCCGCGCCCCGGGAGCCGGGCCGGACCTGCGGTGCGCCCGGCTGCCCGAGCCCGGCCTGCCGGAGGTTGCGCTGGGGCTGATCGGGGAAGTCCTGGCCGAGGCGGGTGCACAAAACCGCCTCTGACCAGCACTTCGACGCGTTGTCCACAGTTTTCGGTCATGTCCCGGACCGCTCAAAGGTGCCGCATTTAGGATGCGGCAATCCCGGCCCCCGGTCCGGGCTAGCGAGGTGGTTGCCCGTGCGGGCTCTGGTGGCGGTCGCGACCGCCGGGATGGTCGCCGTCAGCGGCGCGGCCGCGCTCGGCGTGGCCACCTCCCCGGCCGCCCGCGCCGACACCGCTGGCATCGCCCGCCCGGCCGCCGCGATCGCCTGGGGCGCCTGCGAGTCGGCCGCCCTCACCGGCGTCGGCGCCGAGTGCGGATTCGTCCCGGTCCCCCTGGACTGGTCGAAGCCGAACGGACAGAAGATCGAGATCGCGGTCTCCCGACTGCGCGCCACCGAGCAGCGCCAGGGCGTTCTGCTGATCAACCCCGGCGGCCCCGGCGGCTCCGGCCTGGAGTTCCCGGCGATCTACCCCGAACGCGTGCCCGACGGCGTCGGCCGGCAGTACGACTGGATCGGCTTCGACCCCCGCGGCGTCGGGTCGAGCAAGCCGGCCGTCTCCTGCGACGCCTCGTTCTTTCAGGGACCGCGACCGGCGTACGAGCCGGCGGACCTGACGAAGGTCACGGGCAACGAAGCCGCCTGGGTCGCCCGCACGAAGCAGTACGCCCAGGCCTGCGCCGACCAGAACGGCGAGATTCTCTCCCACATGCGCTCGATGGACACCGTGCGCGACATGGACGCGATCCGGCAGGCGCTCGGCGAGCAGCAGATCAACTACTACGGCATCTCCTACGGCACCTTCCTCGGGCAGGCATACGCGTCGACGTTCCCGGACCGGGTCCGCCGGATGGTGCTCGACAGCAACGTCCCGCCGGACTACCCCGGCTACGGCGACGCGGGCCGCGGCCAGATCGAGGGCTTCGAGTACACCGCCGGCGAGTTCTTCAGGTGGGTCGCCGCGCACTCGGTGCAGTACAACCTCGGGACGACGGCGGAGGCGGTGGCCGAGGCGTACTACGCGCGCCTGGCCGAACTGCGCAAGGCGCCGGTCGGCACGATCGGGTCGGCGGAGTGGCAGGACGTCTTCCTCGTCACCGGCTACGCCGAGAGCCTGTGGCCGACGCTCGCCGACGGGTGGGCGCTGTGGGAGACCGGCGACCGCGCCCGCATGGAGTTCCTCTACGAGGTGCTCTCCAGTGTCGGTGACGACAACAGCTTCGCGGCGTTCAATTCCACGCTGTGCACCGACGGCCGCTGGCCGCGCAACTACACGAAGATGCGCAACGACGCGATCACTCTCGCGAAGGAGTTCCGCTTCGGCACCTGGGGCAGCTTCTGGTTCTCCGGGCCCTGCGCGTTCTGGCCGGTGAAGTCCGCGAAGCCCCCGGTGGTCGACGGGTCGAAGATCTCGGTCCCGATCCTGCTGCTCAACGCCACCCAGGACGCCCCGACGCCGTTCGCCAACGCACTGAGGGTGCGTCAGGAGTTCCCGACGTCGGTCCTGATCTCCGACGTCGGCGGCATGACACACGGCGTCGGCCTCAACGGCAACGCGTGCGTCACCAAGTACGTCACCGACTACCTGCGCGACGGGACGCTCCCGGCGCGCGCGTCGGGCAACGGCCCGGACGCCGAGTGCGCCCGCAAACCGCTGCCCGAGCCGTCGCTGTTGTTCCGGGGCCAGGCGGCGGGGGCGTTCCTCGACGGGTTCGCCCCGGAGCCGCTGAACAGTTTGCTCCTCCAGATCCCGGTGGCGCACCGCCGATGACGCCGGAACTGAGGACCACTTCCAGGGGGTCGCAATGAAGCGCACGGTCGTACCCGGCGTCGCCGGGGCCGCCGGGCTGGTCGGGGCGTCGCTGATCGCGCTCCTGCCGGTCGGGACCGCGGGCGCGAGCGAGGCGGCGCCGGTCGCGCGCGCCGCGGGCAAGCTGGACTGGGTCAGCTGCGAGCAACTGGGTATGGGCGGCCGCGCCACCGAGTGCGGCTATCTGACGGTGCCGATGGACTGGTCGAACCCGAGCGGCAAGAAGATTCAGCTCGCGGTGTCGCGGACCAAGTCGCGCGTCCCGGCCGCGAAGTACCAGGGCGTCATGCTGGTCAACCCCGGCGGCCCGGGCGGCTCCGGCCTCGCGTACTCCGGCCTGAAGGACATGCTGCCGAACAGTAGCGGCGAGGCCTACGACTGGATCGGCTTCGACCCGCGCGGGGTCGGGGACTCCCAGCCCGCGCTGTCCTGCATCAGCAACTACGCCGAGGGCAAGCGCCCGCCGTACGTTCCGGCGAAGGCCGGCAAGGCGACGACAGCGAGCGAGAAGGCGTGGCTGAAGCGCTCGAAGCGCTACGCCCAGGCGTGCGGGAAGAAGCACGGCGATCTGCTGAACCACATGCGCACCGTGGACACGGTGCGGGACATGGACGCCCTGCGCGAGGCGCTCGGCGCCGACCGGATCAACTACCTCGGGTTCTCCTACGGCACGTACCTCGGCCAGGTCTACGCGACGATGTACCCGGACCGGGTGCGTCGGATGATCTTCGACGGCAACGTGAACCCGAAGGGCATCTGGTACAGCTCGCAGCTCAACCAGGACCGCGCGTTCGAGAAGGTCGCCGACCGGTTCTTCGCCTGGGTCGCCCGCAACAACTCGACGTACCGGCTCGGCTCGAGCGGCGACGCGGTCCGCACCACGTACCTGAACGTCATCAAGGAATTGCGCGACGTCCGCCACGACGGCGTCGGCGCGAACGAGTTCACCGACGCGTTCGTCCGCGCGATGTACGCCGAGTCGCTGTGGGCCGACGCCGCGCACGCGCTCGCCTCCTGGGTCCGGCAACGCGACATCGCGCCGGCGAAGGCGGCGTTCCGGGCCTCGCTCGACCCGGACGACAACCTCTTCGCCGTCTACAACGCCGTGCAGTGCACGGACACCCCCTGGCCGACCAAGTACGCGACCTGGCGCAAGGACGCCTTTCAGGTCGCGAAGCAGGCGCCGATCCTGACGTGGAGCAACGTCTGGTTCAACACGCCCTGCCTGTACTGGCCGGCGAAGCCGGGGCAGGCCGTCAAGGTCGACGGCTCGAAGGCCCCGCCGATCCTGCTGCTGAACGCGACGCTCGACGGCGCGACCCCGTACGCGGGAGCGCTCGAGGTCCGCCGCCTGTTCCCGAAGGCGGTGCTGATCGCCGAGAAGGACGCGACCACGCACTCCGGTGCGGTGCTGGGCGGCAACCCGTGCATCGACAAGCGGATCGCCGACTACCTGCTGACCGGCAAACTGCCGGCCCGTTCGGCGGCCGACACCGCGGACGTCGTGTGCCCGCGCGGCGCCGGCCCCGAGCCCGGGCTGCTGCCGTTCGACGCCACCTCGTCCCTGCCCGCCCCGGATCCCCAGCCCCGCGACCAGTCCCTGTTCGACAAGATCATCGGTCTTCTTCCGTCCCGCGCCAGCTGATTCGCCGCCCGAAACCAGAGGTCCTCATGCGCACATTCCTCGCCAGCCTCGCCGCCGGAAGTCTCGTCGCCGGTGTCGTCGCCACCACGGCCGGCAATCCCGTCGCATCCGCGGCGGAGACCATCAGTTGGTCCGCCTGCACCGACTCGAACCTCGCGTCCGCGAACGCGGAGTGCGGGTTCCTCCCGGTCCCGCTCGACTGGTCGAAGCCGACCGGCGAGAAGATCCAGATCGCGGTCTCCCGCGTCAAGGCCACCGGGAAGTCGCAGGGCCCGATGCTGATCAACCCGGGTGGTCCCGGCGGCTCCGGCCTCGGCTTCTCCGCCTACCTCAAGCAGATGATGCCCGCGGAGGTCTCGGCCCAGTTCGACCTCATCGGCTTCGACCCCCGCGGCGTCGGGTCCAGCAAGCCGGCGCTCTCCTGCGTCAAGGACTACGCCGCCGGCCCGCGCCCCGCGTACACCCCGGTCGAATCGCGCCGCGCGGCGAACGAGCAGGCCTGGATCGCGCGGACGAAGGCGTACGCCGCCGCGTGCAAGGAGAAGAACGGCGCGCTGCTCGACCACGTCAAGACGATCGACACCATCAAGGACATGGAGGCGCTGCGGCAGGCGCTCGGCGCGGAGAAGATCAACTTCTTCGGCTTCTCCTACGGCACGTTCCTCGGCCAGACGTACTCGACGCGGTACCCGGACCGGGTCGCGAAGATGGTGCTTGCCGGCATGGTCGACCCGCACAACTACGGCGGTTACGCCGACGGCGGCAAGGCGCAGACCGAGGCGTTCCAGAAAGTGCTCGACATCTGGTTCGACTGGATCGCGCAGCGGAACTCGACCTACGGCCTCGGCTCCACGCGGGCCGAGGTTCTGAAGACGTATCAGGAGATGCGCGCGAAGCTGACCGCGGCGCCGGTCGGGACGATCGGCCCGTCCGAGCTCGCCGACGTGTTCTTCACCGGCGCGTACGCCGAGCAGCTCTGGGTGCCGATCACGGCTGCGGTCGCGGACGCGCACGAGGGTGACTTCGCGTTCCTCACGCAGGTGTACGAGATTCTCGGCAGCCCGGGCGACGACAACGGCTACGCGGCCTTCAACGCCACCCTGTGCACGGACGGCAAGTTCCCGCGCAGCTACGACCGCATCCGCAAGGACGCGTTCGAGCTGTCGAAGACCGCGCCGGAGAGCACGTGGAGCAGCTTCTGGTTCTCGGCGCCCTGCACCTGGTGGCCGGCGAAGGCGGGCAAGGTGCCGCCGGTCGACGGGTCGAAGGTCTCGATCCCGTTCCTGCTCGTGCAGCAGAGCCTCGACGGCGCGACCCCGTACGAGGGCGCACAGTCGGTGAAGCAGGAGTTCCCGAGCTCGGCGATGGTCCTCGAGGTCGGCGCGACCACCCACGCGGCCGTCTACAGCGGCAACAAGTGCGTCGACGACGTCGTCACCGCATACCTGCTGAACGGCACCCTGCCGAGCCGGTCCGCGGGCAACGACGCGGACGTCAGCTGCGACCGCACCCCGTTCCCCGAGCCTTCGGTCATCAACCGCTCGCTCCCGCAGGGTCAACTGGGCTCGTTCCTCGGCCTCCCGCCGGAGCTCGCCGCGATCCTCAACATGATCCCGCTGTAGCGTGGACGAGGTCTTGGTCGCGGAGCCCGGCGAGGCAGAATCGGAGAGGTGATCTCCCCCGGCGATTCGTACGGTTTCGACGCCCTCGACCTCGCGGTGCTGCACGAGCGGCACAGCACGAAGTGGCGGTCGTACCCGCCGGACGTGCTCCCCGCGTGGGTCGCGGAGATGGACTTCGGGACCGCCCCGCCGGTGGCCGCCGCGATCGAGGCGGCCGTCGAACGCGGCGATCTCGGCTACGCCGTCGACCTCGTCGCGCCGGACCTGACCGAGGCGTTCTGCGGCTTCGCGGCCCGGCACTGGTCGTGGGAGGTCGATGCGGCGCAGGTGCATCTGCTGCGCGACACGATGCGCGGGATCGAGCTGTGGATCGAGACCTTCACCGCGCCGGGTGACGGCGTCGTCGTCACGACGCCGGTGTACTACCCGTTCCTGCACGCGATCTCCGGGCTCGGCCGGCGGGTCGTGGCGGTGCCGGTGCTCGCCGGTGCGGCCGGCTGGGAGCTCGACCTCGACGGACTGGAGAGCGCGTTCCGCGCCGGGCACCGGCTGCTGCTGCTCTGCAACCCGCACAACCCGGTGGGGCGCGCGTACCCGGAGGCGACGCTGCGGGCGGTGGCCGAGCTCGCGGAGCGGTACGACGTCCGCGTCGTGTCGGACGAGATCCACGCGCCGCTGGTCTTCTCCCCCGCCGTGCACGTCCCGTTCGCGACGCTCGGGCCGGAGGTCGCGCGCCGGACGATGACCGTGCACTCGGCGTCGAAGGCCTTCAACCTCGCGGGCCTCGGCGCCGCGGTGGCGGTGATCGGGAACGAGGAGGACGCGAAGCGGTTCCGCGAGATCTCCTACCGACACCGCGGACCGGCGGGAATCCTCGGGATCGAGGCGTCGGTGGCGGCGTACCACGCCGGGGACGCCTGGCTGGCTGCCCTGGTGACGCACCTTCAGGCGGTGCGCGACCACCTGCGCGCGGAGCTGACGGAACGTCTGCCCGAAGTCGCCTGGGCACCCCACGAGGGGACCTACCTCGCGTGGCTCGACTGTCGCGCCCTGCGACTGACCTCGCCGCAGCAGACGTTCCTCGACCGCGGTCGCGTCGCGTTCAACGACGGGGCGGCCTTCGGCCCCGGTGGCGACGGGTTCGTGCGGCTGAACTTCGGTACCTCCCGCGCCATCGTCATCGAGATCGTGACGCGGATGCAGGCGGCCCTAGCAGTACCTGGAGATACCGCCTGACGGTCGGGAGGATCTCGGTGAGCTCGCCCTCCCCGCGGAGCCAGCCGATGTAGAGGCCGTTGAGGAGGGAGAAGATCAGGCCGGCGGTCTCGTCGGGGTCGAGGTCGGGGCGCAGGGCGTCGGCGTGCTGGGCCAGGCGGTCCCGGAGGAGGTCGGTCAGGAACACGTCGATGCTCCTGACGTAGCGGCGGGCCTCGTTGTCGCCGTCGGCCAGCAGCGCGCCGGCGAGCACCATCTGCTGCTCGGCCTTCGACGCCGAGCCCATGACCTCCACCATCGCCTCGACCACGGCGAACACCCCGGACACCGGCGAGCGGTGTGCGCTGCGTCCGCTCGGAATGCCTGTTCGGAGGCGGTCCTGGATCTCGTCACTGAGCAACGCGGCGACGAGGTCGGTCTTGGTCGGGAAGAAGTTGTAGAGCGTCCGGGTGGACAGGTCGGCGGCCGCGGCGATCTGCTCGATCGTCGTCGCCTCGATGCCTTGGGCGTCGAACAGTGCCCGGGCCTCGGCCAGGAGCCGCGCCCGCCGTTCGGCGTTGTTGCGCTGGCGTCGACCGAGCGGGGCTGCGTGCGGTGCACTCACGGCGCAAATCTTACACGTTCTGCAGATTTTTCTTGCAGTCCCTGCAAGTTTCTGCATACTTGCAGTGTCTGCAACTTTTCCTCGCCCGGAAGGACCGTTTCCCATGACCACCACGCTCACCGCTCCCGGCCTGACCACCACCGGCGCCGGCGCCCCGCTCCCCGTCGTCGCGGTGCCGCAGGGCGACCTGCTGTGGATCGACGAGTCCGCAACCCCGTGGTTGGTCGCGGCCATGGGCCCAGGCCTCGACATCAAGCCGCTGCGCATCGACCTCGAGCGCAACGAGTGGGTCCTGCTGCTGCGCGCCGCGCCCGGCGTCGGACTGCCGATCCACTACCACACCGGTCCCGCCGAGGTGTTCACGCTGAGCGGCCGCTGGTACTACCGCGAGTACCCCAACAGCCCGCAGGTCGCGGGGAGCTACCTCTACGAGCCCAGTGGCTCGGTGCACCAGTTCCACACCCCGGCGGACAACACCGAGGACACCGTCGCCCTGATCCGCGTCGCCGGCGCGAACGTCAACTTCAACGACGACGGGACCTTCCACTCCGTCCTCGACGCCGTCGCCCTCCGCTACCTCGCCGGCCTCCTCGCCGAGGCCCAGGGCGTCGAGTCCCGCTGGATCGAGGGCGCCGAGACCGGCTTCACCAGCCACCCCGCCGCCTTCACCAGCTGAACCCCCGCTTCACCAGCCACGCCGGGCCAGTGAAGATCGCCTCAGCCGGTGAAGGCACACCCCGACCAGGCCGCCGCGTGGCCGGCTCGACCGGTGCAGCGGCGGGGTCAGCGATGGACCGGTCCGACGCCCTCGATCCAGTCGCCGGTTCGAATCATGTGGTCGATGATCCGGCGGTTGAGCATCCGGGGATCGCCGTAGATGTCGGCAGCCGTGAGACGAAGCAGCGGAATCCCGACCTCGGCGAGGGCGTCCTGGCGCCGCTTCTCCTTCCAGAGATCCTCGGCGGAGGCGTATTTGATACGGCCATCGGTCTCGACGCCGGCGCGGAGGCCGAACAGGAAGTCGATTCGCCGCACGATGCCGAGGGCGTCGACCACCTCCACCTGCTGTCGGTATCCCGGCACGACCGCACGCAGGAACGCCAAGCGAGTGTCCGACTCCAGCGGCGACTCCGACAGGTCGGTGGAGAACTCGATGGTTCGCCGGGCCCGTCCGATGTGCGGCCATCCGCGGCACGCGTCGAGTACCGCCTGCACCTCCGCGTCGGTGATCTTGTGCTGGAACCGCAGCGACTCGACCGCGACGAGGCCCGGCTCGAACTGCAGGTGTCGGGCGAGGTCCACCGCAGTGCGAGCCGGGGTGCTGACGCGCAGCCCGTCGAGCAGCGTCACGTGCTCGTCCGGCAGTCCGGCCGGCAGGATCCGCAGGCCCGGGTAGTACCGCGGCTTCTTCGGGACATCGCAGGCCACCCAGATCCGGTCGTCCGTCGGCTCGGTGCGCCACTTCGTCCCCCACAGCCGACCGGCCGTGAGGTGAGCGATTGCCGCGTCCTTGATGTCGACGGCCCGGATCGCCGCCGCGCAGTCGAGGCGCAGCCGCACCGCGGGATCGCTCGGCGGCGACAACGGGTGGTAGAGACCGCGGCGCAGTCGGGTCCAGGTCCCCCGTCGGCAGAGCCGGTCCACCTCCGCGTCGTCCACTCCGCAGAGGGCGGCGTCCGCCGCCGAGATCACGTTCTGCTGGGTCGCCGCCAGATCGAGAATCAGCGCATGCCGGGTGTCCATGGCCCGAAGACTGATCCCACTTCAGCCGTCGCGGATCGGCGTGGCCCGGATCTGTGGACAACTTCAGGGGTGTGCGCCCTGTGGACGAGTCAGCTTCACCAGCCGAGGCCATCTTCACCGGCCCGGCCGGGCGGGTGAAGCGAGGGTTCAGCTGGTGAAGACGTCGGGGTGGCTGGTGAAGCGGGGCGGGGGGCGGCGGGGCGGGCAGGGGCGGGGGATCAGCCGGTGCGGGAGACGACGACGTCGCAGAGGTACTCGAGGAGCTCGCGGGCGGGGCCGGGGGGCAGGGGGGCGAGGGTGGCGCGGGCGTCGTCGGCCCAGCGCTGGAGGTCCTGGCGGGCGCGGTCCATCGCGGGGTTGGCGCGGAGGAGCGAGAGGGCCTCGGCGTGGAGGGCGTCGTCGGTGAGGTCGGAGCGGAGCAGCTCCTGGAGCCGGGCGTCGGCGGGGTCGTCGGACGCGAGGACGTGGAGCATCGGCAGGGTCGGGACGCCCTCGCGGAGGTCGGTGCCCGGGGTCTTGCCGGACTCCTCGGACTCCGAGGTGATGTCGAGCAGGTCGTCGGAGAGCTGGAACGCGACGCCGATGCGCTCGCCGTAGCGGGTGAGCTCGTCGACGATCGGCTCCGGGGCGCCCGCCAGCAGAGAGCCGAACCGGGCGCAGGTGGCGATCAGCGAGGCGGTCTTGTCCGCGACGACCGAGAGGTAGTGCTGCATCGGGTCGTCGTTCTCGCCCGGGCCGACGGTCTCGCGGATCTGGCCGGTGCACAGGCGCTCGAAGCACCGCGCCTGGATCCGGACGCACTCGGGGCCCAGGTCGGCCAGGAGGTCGGAGGCCCGGGCGAACAGGAAGTCCCCGGTCAGGATCGCGACCGTGTTCCCCCACCGGGAGTTCGCGCTCTCGGCCCCGCGGCGCATGGAAGCCTCGTCCATGACGTCGTCGTGGTACAGCGTCCCGAGGTGGGTCAGCTCGCAGACGACGGCCGACGGGACGATCCCCGCGGCGTGCGGGTCGCCGAACTGGGCGGCCAGCAGCACGACCAAGGGCCGGAACCGCTTGCCGCCCGCGTCGACGAGGTGCCGCGAGGTCTCGGTGACGAAGGGGTAGTCACCCTTCACCGCGTCCCGGAGGGCGGCCTCGACGGCGTCCATGCCGGCACGGAGGTCCTCGACCAGGTCAGGGGCGACCCGGTCGAGATCCAGCCCCAGGCTGTTGGACACGCCGGCCTTCTTCCGCGAGCTACGGCAACGAGGAACTAGCTGATCAGGAACGACGCGTTGTCCGCGAGGTCCAGGACCGGCTGCGGCGCCACGCCGAGGAACACCGTAACCGCCACGCCGATCCAGACCGCCAGCGCGGTCGTCGTGGAGGGCACGACGACCCGCGGACCGTCCGTCACCGGCGCGGAGAAGAACATCAGCACGATGACCCGGATGTAGAAGAACGCGGCGATCGCGGAGGAGAGCACGCCGACGACGACCAGCGGGGTCGCCCCCGCGGAGACCGACGCCGAGAACACCGCGAACTTGGCGGTGAACCCGCTGGTGAGCGGGATCCCGGCGAAGGCCAGCAACAGCAGGGCGAACAGACCACCCACCACCGGCGAGCGGCGACCGAGGCCGGCCCACTGCGAGAGGTGGGTCGCCTCGCCGGTCCCGTCCCGGACCAGCGACACGATCGCGAAGGCCGCGATCGTCGAGAACCCGTAGGCGAGCAGGTAGAACATCGTCGCCGACAGGCCCTCGGCGTTGGTCGCGACCAGGCCCACGAGGATGAAGCCCGCGTGAGCGATCGACGAGTACGCCAGCATGCGCTTGACGTCGGTCTGGACGAGCGCGACCAGCGAGCCGAAGAGCATCGTCGCGATCGCGACGCCCCAGAACATCGGGTGCCAGTCCCACTTCGCGCCACCGAGGCCGACGTAGAACACCCGCAGCAGGGCGCCGAACGCGGCGACCTTGGTCGCGGCGGCCATGAAGGCCGTGATCGGGGTCGGGGCGCCCTGGTAGACGTCCGGGGTCCACGCGTGGAACGGGACGGCGCCGACCTTGAACAGCAGACCGACGGCGAGCAGGGCCATGCCGATGAGCAGCAGCGCGTCGTTGGACTCGCTGCCGGACACCGCGGCGTTGATCTCCGACAGGCGGACGCTCCCGGCGTAGCCGTAGAGCATCGCGATGCCGTAGAGGAAGAACGCGGAGGAGAATGCACCGAGCAGGAAGTACTTGAGCGCGGCCTCCTGCGAGAGCAGGCGTCGGCGACGGGCCAGGCCGCAGAGCAGGTACAGCGGGAGCGAGAGGACTTCGAGCGCGACGAACATCAGCAGCAGATCGTTCGCCGCCGGGAAGATCAGCATGCCGCCGATCGAGAACATCATCAGCGGGTAGATCTCGGTCTGCGTCCACCCGCGACGCGTGACCTCCTTCTCCGCCGCCGAGCCCGGGACGGTCGCGGCCGACGCGGCGAACTCGCCGCCGAGGCGGCGCTCGGCCAGCAGCAGCACCGCGATCACGCCGAGCAGCAGGATCGTGCCCTGCAGGAACAGCGTCATCCCGTCGACGGCGATCGACCCTTCGGCGGCGGCGCGCTGCGGGACGGCGCGAGCGTTCTCCTGCGCCTCGTCGGTCAGCGTGCAGACCACGACGAAGGCGGCGATCAGACCGGTGAGGGAGAGCCCGATCTGCAGGAGTCGACGGTGCGCCCGCGGCACGAACGCCTCGATGACGACCGCGAGCACACCCGCCGCGAACACGATGAGGATCGGCGACAGCTGGTAGTACTCGATCTTCGGGGCGGGGATGAGCGGCTCCGCCGCCGCCAGGCTGATCACTTGGACTCCTCTGCGCTACCGGCCGCCGAGTGCGCGACCGAGGCCGGCGTGCCGGCCGGGTGTTCCGGTGCGGGGTCGACCCGTTCGACTTGGGCGAGCTTGCGGTCGACGGCCGGGTCGATGACATCGAGCAGCGGCTTCGGGAAGAACCCGAGCGCGAGGATGACGACGATCACCGGGGTGACGACGACCAACTCACGGGTCTTCAGATCCGGAGTCTCCTCGTTGCCCTCGGTGAGCTCACCGGCCATTGTCCGCTGGTAGGCGATCAGGACGTACAGCGCGGCGAGCAGGACGCCCAGGACCGCGAAGTAGCCCGCGATCGGGTACCGCGTGAACGTGCCGAGCAGGACCATGAACTCGCTGACGAACGGCGCGAGACCGGGCAGCGACAGGTTCGCGAGACCCGCGAAGAGGAACGTCCCGGCCAGGACCGGCGCCACCTTCTGCACCCCGCCGTAGGACGAGATCAGGCGCGAGCCCCGACGCGACATCAGGAAGCCGGCGACGAGCAGCAGGCCGGCGGTCGCGAAGCCGTGGTTGACCATGTACAGCGTCGCGCCGGTCTGGCCCTGACTGGTCATCACGAAGATGCCCAGGACGATGAAGCCGAAGTGCGACACGGACGCGTAGGCGATCAGGCGCTTCAGGTCGACCTGACCGATCGCAACGACCGCGCCGTACAGGATGCTGATCAGCGCGAGCACGACGATCGTCGGCGCGAACCAGCGCGCGGCCTCCGGGAACAGCGGCAGGCACAGGTGCAGCATCGCGAAGACGCCCACCTTGTCGAGGATGCCTGAGAGCAGCACGCCGTTGGACGGCGTCGCCTCGGCCATCGCGTCGGGCAGCCAGGTGTGGAACGGCCACAGCGGTGCCTTGATGGCGAACGCGACGAAGAAGCCGAGGAACATCCAGCGGGCGGTCTCGGTGCCGAAGTCGTAGCCGATGAGGTTCGGCAGGTAGTAGGCCTTCTCCCCACCCGGGCCGGCGAAGTTGATCCACACGACCGCGACCAGCATGAGCAGGCCGCCGAACAGGTTGTAGAGCAGGAACTTGACCGCCGCGTACTGCCGCTGCGGGCCGCCGAAGCGCCCGATCAGGATGTACATCGGGATCAGCATCGCCTCGAACAGGACGTAGAAGAGGAACACGTCCAGGGCGGCGAACTGACCGATGGCCATCGCCTCGAGCACGAGCATCATCGACACGTACAGCTGCGGGGTGCCGCCGCCCGGGCCGGTCTGCGCGTGCTCGCCCTCGTCCAGGTCGCGCCACGAGGCGAGCAGCAGGATCGGCATGAGGGCCGCGGTGAGCAGCACCATCGTGAAGCCGATGCCGTCGACGCCGAGCGCGTAGCTGACGCCGAACTCGGGGATCCAGTTGTGGTTCTCGACCATCTGGTAGCGCGACCCGTCCGGGTCGAACTGGAAGGCCGCGACGATGACGACGCCGAGCGTCACGAGCGACGCGATCAGCGCGACGCGCCGCGCGAGCTCGCCCTGCGAACGGGGCGTCAGACCGGCGATCGCCGCACCCACGAGGGGGACGACCATCGCCACGGTCATGAAGGGGAAGTCGTCCATCAGAGCCTCACCACCAGAACACCGAGGACGACGAGGCCCGCGCCTCCGAAGATCGTCAAGGCGTAGGAGCGCACGTAACCGGCCTGCACCCGCCGGACCCGCCCGGCCGTACCGCCGAGCAGGGCCGCGATGCCGTTGACGACGTTGTCGAGGCCGCGGTTGTCGAGCCAGACCAGGAACCGGGTGACCCACTGGCCGGGACGCATGAGGACGGTCTCGTTGATCGCGTCCTGGTACAGGTCCGACCGGGCGGCGTTGACGAGGACGCCACCGACGGGCTGGGTCTTGGGAACCTCACGTGCCGCGTACATCGAGTACGCGAGCGCGAACCCGAGGATGACCGCGGTCAGCGTCATGCCCGTGTAGGCGAGGACCGGCAGCGGCAGCTCGTGGTGCTCCTCGCCGACGACCGGCGCGAGCCAGGTGACGATGCCGTCGTTGATCAGCAGCAGACCACCGAGGACGGCACCGCCGGCGAGCACGATCAGCGGCACCGTCATCAGCTTCGGCGACTCGTGCGGGTGCACGTCGTCGTCCCAGCGCTTGTCGCCGAAGAACGTCATCAGCATGACGCGGGACATGTAGAACGCGGTGATCGCGGCGCCGAGCAGAGCGCAGATCCCGAGCCCGACGTTGTCCGCGAACGCGGCCTCGATGATCTTGTCCTTCGACCAGAACCCGGCGAACGGCGGGACGCCGATGATCGCCAGGAAGCCCAGGCCGAAGCACGCATAGGTGATCGGCATCGCCGATCTGAGCGCGCCGTACCTGCGCATGTCGGTGTCGTCGTTCATGCCGTGCATGACCGACCCGGCCGAGAGGAACAGTCCGGCCTTGAAGAAGCCGTGGGTCAGCAGGTGGAAGATCGCGAACGCGTAGCCCGCCGGGCCGAGGCCCGCGGCGAGGACCATGTACCCGATCTGACTCATCGTCGAGGCGGCGAGCGCCTTCTTGATGTCGTCCTTCGCGGTACCGATGATCGCGCCCATCAGCAGCGTGATCGCACCGACGAGGGCGACCACCAGCTGCGCGGTGTCGGACAGGTTGTAGACCGGCGCCGACCGCACGATCAGGTACACGCCCGCGGTGACCATGGTCGCGGCGTGGATCAGCGCGGAGACCGGCGTCGGGCCGGCCATGGCGTCGAGCAGCCAGGCCTGCAACGGGAACTGCGCCGACTTGCCGACCGCGCCGAGCAGCAGCATCAGGCCGATCGCGGTGACCCAACCGTCGCTCGCGCCCGGCACCGCCTCGAAGACCTCGTCGAAGGCCAGCGAACCGAACTGGTCGAACATGAGGAACATCGCGACCAGCAGGCCGATGTCACCGACGCGGTTCATGACGAAGGCCTTCTTGGCCGCCGTCGCGTAGTCCGGCACGTGCTGCCAGAACCCGATCAGCAGGTACGACGCGAGACCGACGCCTTCCCACCCGACGAACAGCATCAGGTAGGAGTCGGCGAGGACCAGCAGCAGCATCGCCGCGACGAACAGGTTCAGGTAGCCGAAGAACCGCCGGCGGCGCGCGTCGTGCGCCATGTACTCGACCGAGTACACGTGGATCAGGAAGCCGACGAAGGTGATCAGCAGGACGAAGCAGATCGACAGCTGGTCGACCTGCAGCCCGACGCCGAGCTGAAGGGCCCCGGTGTCGATCCAGTCGTACAGGTGCTGGTTGTAGCCGCGCTCGTTCGAGTCCTTGCCCAGCAGGGTCAGGAACTGGATGAAGCCGATGACGAACGAGCCGAACACGGTGGCGCACCCGAGCAGGTGGCCCCAGGAGTCGGTGCGCCTGCCCCCGCAGAGCAGGACCAGCGCACCGAACAGCGGCAGCGCGATCAGCACCCAGGTCAGGTTGAAGACGCCGGTCGCGTCGGCGACCTGCTGAAGTTCTTGGACGTGCTCGGCGCCCTCGGACGTGTAGATCATCTCGGGCCCCTAGTACTTCAGGAGGTTCGCGTCGTCGACGGAGGCGGAGCGGCGCGTCCGCTGCATCGTCACGATGATCGCGAGGCCGACCACGACCTCGGCCGCCGCAACGACCATCACGAACAGCGCGATCACCTGGCCCTCCAGCGTTCCGTGCTGGCGGGCGAAGGTGACGAAGGCGAGGTTCGCGGCGTTGAGCATGAGCTCGACGCACATGAACACGATGATCGCGTTACGCCGCGTCAGAACCCCGGCGGCGCCGATGGTGAACAGCAGCGCCGAGAGGTAGAGGTAGTTCGCCGGGTTCACTCCGTACCGCCTCTCCCCAGCGGCCGTGCCGTGCGGGACTCTTCCACGTCCTCACCCGCGAGAAGTTCCTCCGGCGTGACGACCTCGTCCGGGGTGCGCATGTCGCCGCGCTCGCGCAGCGTGGTCGACACCGACAGGTCCGACGGCGTGCCGTCCGGCAGCAGCGCCGGCATGTCGACCGCGTTGCTGCGGGCGTAGACACCGGGCGGCGGCAGCTGGGTGACGATGCCGCCTTCCTTGAAGCGCTGGATCGAGCGCTCCCTCTGTGTCAGCTTCTGGCCGATCTGCTCGCGGTGCGCCAGCACCATCGCGCCGAGCGCGGCGGTGATGAGCAGCGCGCCGACGACCTCGAAGGCGAAGACGTAGCGGGTGAAGATCAGCTCCGCGAGGCCCTCGACGTTCCCGCCGCGCGCGTTGTTCGCGGCCTCGAGGCCGACGAACCCGCCGACGTCGGCGTTGGCGAACCCGGCGATCAGGAGGATGCCGAAGCCGAGGCCTGCGAGCACCGCAGCGATGCGCTGGCCCTTCAACGTCTCGACGAGCGAGTCGGACGAGTCGACGCCGACCAGCATCAGGACGAAGAGGAACAGCATCATGACCGCACCGGTGTACACGACCACCTGGGCGACCGCGAGGAACGGAGCGGCCTGCACGGCGAAGAACATCGCCAGGTTGACCATGACCATCGCCATCCAGAGGGCCGAGTGCACGGCCTTCCTGGAGGCGACGATCGCCAACGCGGCGAACACGGTGATGGGAGCGAGGATCCAGAAGAGGACGGCCTCGCCCGTGGAGGTGCTGTTCACTGCGCCGACCCCTCCTCGCGCGGACGGAACAGGGAGGGATCCGCACCGGTGACCTTGCCGGCGTAGTAGTCCTGCTCCGTCGTGCCCGGGTACATCGGGTGCGGAGCGTCGACCATCCCCTCCAGCAACGGCGCGAGCAGTTCCTGCTTGGTGAAGATCAGGCTCTCGCGGCTGGAGTCGGCGAGCTCGAACTCCGTCGTCATGGTCAGCGCACGCGTCGGGCAGGCCTCGATGCACAGGCCGCAGAAGATGCAGCGCAGGTAGTTGATCTGGTAGACGCGGCCGTACCGCTCCCCCGGCGAGAAGCGCTCGCCGGCGAGGTCGTCGTTGTCGGCGCCCTCGACGTAGATCGCGTCCGCCGGGCAGGCCCATGCGCACAGCTCGCAGCCGACGCACTTCTCCAGCCCGTCCGGGTGGCGGTTCAGCTGGTGGCGCCCGTGGAAGCGCGGGGAGATGCGGGGTCCGCCCTCCTTACCCTTCACCTGCTCCGGGTAGAACTCCGTCGTCTTCTTCCGGAACATCGCTCCGAAGGTGACGGCGAACCCGGCGAGGGCATCGGTCAACTTAGCCATCGAGCTCGCCCCTTTCCGGCTCGAAGCCGGTACTCGACCGCAGGCCGGCGCCGCTGGTTGTCACCGGAACCTGACCCGGCATCGGCGGAACGGGGTAACCCCCGGCGAAGGGATCGAACTCGGCCACCGGCTCGGGTTCGTCCTCCTCGGGCTTGGCCCGCACCACTTCCCAGACCCACGTGAGCAGCAGCAGCGCCGCCAGCACTCCGGCCGCGACCAGCACGATGTTCTGGACGTCGTGGCCCTCGTTGCGCAGCGCCTGGATCGTCGCGATCAGCAGGATCCAGCCGATGGAGACCGGGATGAGCACCTTCCACCCCAGCGCCATGAACTGGTCGTAGCGCATCCGGGGCAGCGTGCCGCGCAGCCAGATGAACAGGAAGATGAAGCACAGCAGCTTGCCCATGAACCACAGCACCGGCCACCAGTTCTCGTTGGCACCCGGCCAGATCGGACCGCCGAGCGGCCACGGCGCCTGCCAGCCGCCGAGGAACAGCGTGACCGCGAGCGCGGAAACCGTGGTCAGCGCGATGTACTCACCCAGGAAGAACAGCGCGAACTTGATCGAGCTGTACTCGGTGTGGAAACCACCGACCAGCTCACCCTCGGCCTCGGGGAGGTCGAACGGCGGGCGGTTGGTCTCACCGACCATCGCGATGACGAAGACGATGAACGACGGCAGCAGCGCGATGCCGTACCAGAGGTCGGACTGCGCGGCGACGATCTCCGACGTCGACATCGAGCCCGCGTAGAGGAAGACGCCGACGAACGAGAGCGCCATCGCGAGCTCGTAGCTGATCATCTGCGCGGTCGAGCGCAGACCACCGAGCAGCGGGTAGGTCGAGCCCGAGGACCAGCCGGCGAGGACGATGCCGTAGATCGCGGCGCTGGACGCGGCGAGGATGAACAGGACGGCGATCGGGGTGTCCGTCACCTGCAGGACGGTCTTCTCACCGAAGATCGACACCTCGGGGCCGATCGGGATCACCGCGAAGGCGAGGAACGCACCCGTCGCCGAGATGACCGGCGCGATCACGAACACGGCCTTGTCGGCCGCCTTCGGGATGATGTCCTCCTTCAGCATCAGCTTGATGCCGTCGGCCAGCGACTGCAGCGAGCCGTTCGGGCCCACGCGGTTCGGGCCGACGCGTTGCTGCATCCAGGACACCGCGCGCCGCTCGAAGACGATGTTGAACAGCGTGATGACCATGAGGAACGCGAAGATGGCCACGCACTTGATGAGCATGATCCACCACACGTCGTGGCCGAACTGCGCAAGGTGCGAGCCGTCCGCGTCGGCGAGCAGGACGTCCTGCTGCGCGAACTGAAGCCCCGTCACAGGGAACCTCCCGCGTGAATGCGGACGACGGCGCCGGCGTCGACCCCGAGATCGCGGCGGACCGCGCTGCCCGGGGACTTCATCGGCAGCCAGACCACCCGGTCCGGCATGTCGGTGACCGTCAGCGGCAGCGTGACCGTGCCGCGGTCGGTGGTGACGACGACCAGGCCGCCGTCGGAGGCGCCGATCTCCTCCGCCGTGGCGGCGGAGAGCCGGACGACCGGCTTGCGGGCCGTGCGGGCCAGGTGCGGCTCGCCGTCCTGCATGCGACCGAGGTCGAGCAGCAGGTTCCAGCTCGCCAGCACGGCCTCGCCGAGCCGCGGCGCCGGAGCGTTCGGGGCGGGGACGTTCGACGCCGCGACCGGGCCGCTCCACCGGCCGAGGGCCGCGAGCTCGTCCCGCGCCGCCGCGCCGTCGCGCAGTCCGAGCGAGCGGTCCATCTCGTCCGCGATCGCTTCGAGCACCCGCAGGTCCGTCATCGGGGACGCACCCTGCAGCGCCTGCGCGAAGGACCGCATGCGGCCCTCCCAGTTCAGGAACGTCCCGGACTTCTCCGCGACCGGCGGGACCGGGAAGACCACGTGGGCGCGCTCGGTGACCTCGCTCGCGCGGACCTCGATGGAGACGAGGAAGTCGACGAGGCTGAACGCGATCAGCGCGTTGGACGGGTCGGGCAGGTCGTCGGCGTCGACGCCGGCCACGACCAGCGAGCTGATCTGGTGCGCGGAGATCGCGGCGAGGATCCCGGCGGTGTCGCGACCGGCCAGGCTCGGCAGGGACTCGACGCCCCACGCCGCCGCCACCTGGGCGCGAGCCTCGGGGTCGGCGACCGGACGGCCACCCGGCAGCAGCGTGGGCAGCGCACCGGCCTCGACCGCAGCGCGGTCACCGGCCCGGCGCGGGATCCAGGCGACGCGTGCCCCGGTTGAGGACGCAAGGCGGGCCACCGCGGACAGCGCGCCCGGTGCGACCGCGAGGCGCTCGCCGGCGAGGATCACGGCGCCCGGCTGCCGGAGCAGGTCGGCGACCTCCCCGCCGGAGCCGAGCGAGTCCAGCACCGCGGCCTCGCCGCCGGGCACGGTCGGCAGCAACCGGCCGCCGGCCTTCGCGAGACCGTTGGAGGCGAACGGGGCGATCGAGAAGATCGGCATCCGCCGCGCCAGGTGCGCCTTGCGCAGCCGCAGGAAGATGCTCGCGGCCTCCTCCTCGGCCTCCAGGCCGACGAGCAGGACGGCGGGCGCGGCCTCGATCGCACCGAACGTCACGGCGTTCGGGGTCCCGGCGAACAGACCCTTGCCGGCGACGTGCGTCGCGAGGAAGTCCGCCTCCTCGGCCGAGTGGCCGCGGGAGCGGAAGTCGATGTCGTTGGTGTCGAGGCAGACCCGCGCGAACTTGGCGTACGCGTAGTTGTCCTCGAGCGTGAGCCGACCACCGGTCAGAACAGCCGCCCGGCCGCGGTCGTTCTCCAGCCGCTCGGCGACGAGGGCGAGCGCCTCGCGCCAGGAGGCCGGCTTGAGTTCCCCGTCGGTGTCGCGGATCAGCGGGGTGGACAGACGGTCAGGACGGGTCGCGTAGGTGAACGCGAACCGACCCTTGTCGCAGTTCCACTCCTCGTTGACCTCGGGGTCCTCCGCCGCGAGGCGACGCAGGACCTTGCCGCGCCGGTGGTCGGTGCGCAGCGCACAACCGCCGGAGCAGTGCTCGCACACGCTCGGCGTCGAGACCAGGTCGAACGGACGCGACCGGAACCGATAGGCGGCCGAGGTGAGCGCGCCGACCGGGCAGATCTGGATCGTGTTGCCCGAGAAGTACGACTCGAACGGGGCGTTCTCGTAGATCGAGACCTGCTGCAGAGCGCCACGCTCGAACATGTCGATGAACGGGTCGCCCGCGATCTGCTTGGAGAAACGGGTGCACCGGGCGCACAGGACGCAGCGCTCGCGGTCGAGCAGCACCTGCGCGGAGATGTTCACCGGCTTCGGGAACGTCCGCTTCTGCTCCGTGAATCGGGAGTCGGCGCGGCCGTTCGACATCGCCTGGTTCTGCAGCGGGCACTCGCCGCCCTTGTCGCAGACCGGGCAGTCGAGCGGGTGGTTGATCAGCAGCAGCTCCATCACGCCCTGCTGCGCCTTGTCGGCGACCGGGGAGGTGAGCTGGGTCTGCACGACCATCCCGTCCGCGACGGTGGTGGTGCAGGACGCGAGCGGCTTGCGCTGGCCCTCGACCTCGACCAGGCACTGGCGGCAGGCACCGACCGGGTCGAGCAGCGGGTGGTCGCAGAACCGCGGGATCTGGATGCCGATCTGCTCGGCGGCCCGGATGATCAGCGAGCCCTTGGGAACGCTGACCTCGATGCCGTCGATCGTCAGCGTCACGAGGTCGACGGGCTTGGCGAGCTCGCCGCCCGGGTTGCCGGACGGCGGAACGGTGACGGTCATGCCGGAGCTCCCGCGAACAAAGTCGACGCAACCGGGTCGAACGGACAGCCACCCTGCAGGTGAGCCAGGTACTCGTCCCGGAAGTACTCGATGGAGGAGGTGATCGGGCTGGTAGCACCGTCGCCCAGCGCGCAGAACGAACGGCCGAGGATGTTGTCGGAGATGTCGAGCAGCTGGTCGATCTCCTCCGGGCTCCCCTGGCCGGCCTCCCACCGCTTGAGCAGGCGGACGAGCCAGTAGGTGCCCTCACGGCACGGCGTGCACTTGCCGCAGGACTCGTGCGCGTAGAACTCGGTCCAGCGCAGCACGGCACGCACCACGCAGGTCGTCTCGTCGAAGATCTGCAGCGCCTTGGTGCCGAGCATCGACCCGGCGCCGGCGACACCCTCGTAGTCCAGCGGGACGTCGAGGTGGGCGTCGGTGAGCAGCGGGGTCGACGAGCCGCCGGGCGTCCAGAACTTCAACTTGTGCCCGGCCCGCATGCCGCCGGCCAGGTCCAGCAGCTCCCGCAGCGTCACGCCGAGGGGTGCCTCGAGCTGGCCGGGGTTCGCGACATGGCCGGAGAGCGAGTAGAGCGTGTAGCCCTTGCTCTTCTCGGTCCCCATCGACTGGAACCAGGACGCCCCGCCGAGCACGATCGACGGCACCGACGCGATCGACTCGACGTTGTTGATGACGGTCGGGCAGCCGTACAGCCCCGCGACCGCGGGGAACGGCGGCCGCAGCCGCGGCTGGCCACGACGGCCCTCGAGCGAGTCGAGCAGCGCCGTCTCCTCGCCGCAGATGTAGGCGCCGGCGCCGGCGTGCACGACGATCTCGATGTCGTAGCCGGAGCCGAAGATGTTCTTGCCGGCGTAGCCCTTGGCGTAGGCCTCCTGCACGGCCTTCTGCACCCGGCGGATGACGTGCAGGACCTCACCGCGGATGTAGATGAACGCGTGGGTCGCGCGGATCGCGTAGGACGCGATGATCACGCCCTCCACGAGCACGTGCGGGTTGGCCATCATCAGCGGGATGTCCTTGCACGTGCCCGGCTCGGACTCGTCCGCGTTGACGACGAGGTAGTGCGGCTTGTTGTCCCCCTGGGGGATGAAGGACCACTTCATGCCGGTGGGGAACCCGGCGCCGCCGCGACCGCGGAGGCCGGAGTCCTTCACGAGCGTGATCAGGGCGTCGGGCTGCAGCTGCAGCGCCGTGCGCGCGGCCGCGTAGCCGCCCCGGCGCTCGTAGCCCGCCATCGTCCAGGAGTCGGCGTCGTCCCAGTGGGCCGACAGAACCGGCGTCAGCATGCTCAGATCCCCCCGTCCGGCATGGCGGGTGCGCGGTCGCCGCGTTCCTTGGCGTACTTCAGCCCCAGCAGCGAGGCGGGGCCGGCGGAGACGCCTTCGTCGGCGCGACCGTCGGGGAAGCCCGCGAGCACCCGCGAGGCCTCCTTCCACGTGCAGACGCGGTTGGCGCCGCGCGTGGGGGCGACCGGGTCGCCGCGACGCAGCTTGTCGACGAGCTCCTTCGCGGAGGTGATCGTCTGGTTGTCGAAGAACTCCCAGTTGACCGTCATCACCGGCGCGTAGTCGCAGGCCGCGTTGCACTCGATGTGCTCGAGCGTGACCTTGCCGTCGCCGGTGGTCTCGTCGTTGCCCACGCCGAGGTGCTCCTTGAGCGCGGAGAAGATGGCGTCGCCGCCCATGACCGCGCAGAGCGTGTTCGTGCAGACGCCGACGTGGTAGTCACCGATCGGGCGGCGCTTGTACATCGTGTAGAACGTCGCGACCGCGCCGACCTCGGCGACGGTGAGACCGAGCTCCTCGGCGCACATCGCGACGCCCTCGGGGCTGACGTAGCCCTCCTCCGCCTGGCACAGGTGCAGCATCGGCAGCAGGGCCGACCGAGGCTCCGGGTACCGGGCGATGATCGCGCGCATGTCCTCGCGCGTCTTCTCAGACAGACTCAACGGTCCACTCCACCCATGACGGGGTCGATCGACGCGACCGCAGCGATGACGTCGGCCACCAGGCTCCCGTTGCTCATCGCCGCGGTGGACTGCAGGTTCACGAAGCCCGGGTCGCGGAAGTGCACGCGCCAGGGCTTGGTGCCCCCGTCGGACACCATGTGGCAGGCGAGCTCACCGCGCGGGGACTCGATCGCGGTGTAGACCTGGCCGGCCGGCACGCGGAAGCCCTCGGTCACCAGCTTGAAGTGGTGGATGAGGGATTCCATCGACTCGCCCATGATCTTCTTGATGTGCTCGAGCGAGTTGCCCATGCCGTCGCCGCCGAGCGCGAGCTGCGCCGGCCACGCGATCTTCTTGTCGGCGACCATCACCGGGCCCGGCTGCTTCTCCAGCCGCTCCACGCACTGGGCGATGATCTTGATCGACTCGCCCATCTCGTTGAGCCGGATGATGTAGCGGTCGTAGGCGTCGCAGTTCTCGCCGGTGACGACGTCGAAGTCATAGGTCTCGTACCCGCAGTACGGCTGCGACTTGCGCAGGTCGTGCGGGAGGCCCGTGGCCCGGAGGATCGGACCGGTGACGCCGAGAGCCATACAGCCCGTCAGATCGAGGTACCCGACGCCGACGGTCCGGCCCTTCCAGATCGGCTGACCGTTGAGGAGCTTGACGTAGTCCTTGTGCCGCGAGGGCCAGACCTCGATCAGTTCCTTGATCTTCGCGATCGCCGTGTCCGGCACGTCCTGGATCACGCCGCCGGGGCGGACGTAGGCCATGTTCATCCGGAGGCCAGAGATCTCCTCGAAGATGTCGAGGACCATCTCGCGCTCACGGAAGCCGAACATCATGCCGGTGATCGCGCCGAGCTCCATGCCGCCGGTGCCGATGGCGACCAGGTGCGAGGAGATGCGGTTGAGCTCCATCATCAGCACGCGGATCACGTTGGCCCGCTCGGGCACGTCGTCCGTGATGCCGAGCAGCTTCTCGACCGCGAGGCAGTAGACCGTCTCGTTGAAGATCGGCGAGAGGTAGTCCATGCGCGTCACGAACGTGACGCCCTGGGTGAAGGTCCGGTACTCGGTGTTCTTCTCGATACCGGTGTGCAGGTACCCGATGCCGCAGCGCACGTCGGTGACGGTCTCGCCCTCGAGCTCGAGGATGAGCCGGAGCACGCCGTGCGTCGACGGGTGCTGCGGACCCATGTTGACGACGATGCGCTCCTCGGGAGCCTCGCCGAGCTCGGAGATGAGGCTGTCCCAGTCGCCACCGCTGACGTGGAAGACCTTGCCCTCGGTGGTGTCGGACGCCGAGGCGTAGGCGTCACTCGAGGCCGAAGTTGAAGTCTGGGTCTGATCACTCATCAGCTGTACGACCTCCGCTGGTCGGGCGGCGGGATGGTGGCGCCCTTGTACTCCACGGGAATGCCACCGAGCGGGTAGTCCTTGCGCTGCGGGTGACCGGGCCAGTCGTCCGGCATCATGATCCGCGTCAGCGCCGGGTGGCCGTCGAAGATGATCCCGAAGAAGTCGTAGGTCTCGCGCTCGTGCCAGTCACAGGTGGGGTAGACCGAGTACACCGACGGGATGTGCGGGTCGGCGTCGGGCACCGACACCTCGAGGCGCAGCCGCCGGTTGTGCGTGATCGAGAGCAGGTGGTAGACCGCGTGCAGCTCGCGCCCGGTCTGCTCGGGGTAGTGCACGCCCGAGACACCGGAGAACATCTCGTAGCGCAGCGCCGGGTCGTCGCGCAGCACCTGGCAGACCTGGAGGATCGCATCGCGCCGGATGTGGAGCGTCAGCTCGCCGCGGTGCACGACGACGGCCTCGACGGCCTCCTCCCAGCTCGAGCCGGAGACCAGCAGTGCACGGCGCAGCGCGTCGGCGGCGTCGTCGAACCAGCCGCCGTAGGGCGCCGAGACCGCGCCCGGCATCGTGATCGGGCGGACCAGACCGCCGTAGCCGGAGGTGTCGCCGGAGCCGCGCGAGCCGAACATGCCCTTGCGGACGCCGATGACCTGGCCCGGCCCCGACGGGGGGTTCTCGGGCTGGGTGTGGGCCGGGTGCTCGACGGCCTTGCCGAAGTCGTCCGTCACCGCAGGAGGCCCTTCATCTCCGACGTCGGGAGCGCCTGCAGGGCGGCGGCCTCGAGCTCCGCGTTCTCGCGGGCGGCGTGCGCGCCGAGCTTTGTCGAGCCGACTTGCTCGTGCAGCTTGAGGATCGCGTCGAGCAGCATCTCCGGCCGCGGCGGGCAGCCCGGCAGGTAGATGTCGACCGGCACGATGTGGTCGACGCCCTGGACGACCGCGTAGTTGTTGAACATGCCGCCGGAGCTGGCGCACACACCCATGGCGATGCACCACTTCGGGTTGGGCATCTGGTCCCAGACCTGGCGGACGACCGGCGCCATCTTCTGCGTCACGCGACCGGCGACGATCATCAGGTCGGCCTGGCGCGGCGAGGCGCGGAACGCCTCCATGCCGAACCGCGCGATGTCGTAACGACCCGTCCCGGTGGCCATCATCTCGATGGCGCAGCAGGCGAGGCCGAAGGTCGCCGGCCACAGCGAGCTCTTCCGCATGTACCCGGCCAGACCTTCGACCGTGCTCAGCAGAAACCCGCTGGGGAGCTTTTCTTCGATCCCCATGCGTCGACTCCTTCTCGGGCGGTGTGGTTCAACGGGACCCGCAGCAGGTCCCGGTGGCGGACGGCCGAACTCAGGTGTTCCAGTCCAGGCCGCCGCGCCTCCAGACGTAGACCAGTGGGATGAAGACCGTGACCATGAACAGCATCATTTCGACGAGGATCGCGATGCCGAACGAGTCGAACGAGACGGCCCACGGGTACAAGAAGATGATCTCGATGTCGAAGATGATGAAGAGCATCGCGATCGTGTAGTACTTCACCGAGAACCGGCCGCCGCCGATCGGCTGCGGGGTCGGGTCGATGCCGCACTCGTAGGCGTCGAGCTTGGCGCGGTTGTAACGCCGCGGGCCGGTGAGCGCGCCCATGACGACGGAGAACGCGGCGAAGCCGAAGCCGAGCGCGGCCAGTACCGCGATCGGGATGTAGACGTTGCCGTCCATCTCGCCGTCTCCTTCCTGGACTAGTACGTGCGGGCGGTCAGTACTGCGAACTCAGGCGCTGGGCGCGAGCTTGGACAGGGCGTTGATGACCCGGTCCGACGCGTCGCCACCCTTGGGGTCGGTCAGGTTGGCCAGCAGCTTCAACGTGAACCGCATCAGCGCCGGCCGGGGCAGGCCGTGCTTCGTCGCGAACGACATGAACTGGGGGTTGCCGATCATCTTCACGAAGACCCGGCCGAGCGTGTAGTAGCCGCCCCAGGCGTCCTGCAGGGCCGAAGGGTACGTCTCGAGGACGCGCTCGCGCTGAGCCCCGGTCCGGCCGAGGGCCTGCACGACGACCTCGGCGGCCATCGCACCGGACTCCATCGCGTAGGCGATGCCCTCGCCGTTGAACGGGTTCACCATGCCGCCGGCGTCACCCACGAGCAGCGCGCCGCGGGTGTAGTGCGGCTGCCGGTTGAAGCCCATCGGCAGCGCGGCACCGAGGATCTGACCGGTGCGGTTCTCTTCGGTGAAGCCCCACTCCGGCGGGCAGGACGCCATCCAGGCCTTGAGCATCGCGCGGTAGTCGGTCTTGCCGAACGCGCAGGAGTTGTTCAGGACCCCGAGGCCGATGTTGCAGGTGCCGTCGCCCACCGGGAAGATCCAGCCGTAGCCCGGCAGAAGTTTGCGCTCGCCGCGGGACGTGTCCCACAGCTCGAGCCAGGACTCCAGCCAGTCCTCGTTGTGACGCGGGCTCTTGTAGTAGGTGCGCACCGCGACGCCCATCGGGCGGTCCTCGCGCTTGTGCAGGCCGAGCTCGAGCGAGAAGCGCGACGAGTTGCCGTCGCAGACCAGCACGATCGGGGCCTTGTAGGTGACCTCACTGCGGTCGGCCTGCTTGGCGACGACACCGGCGACGCGGTTGTTCTTGTCGAAGACCGGGCCGGTGACGTTGGTCTGCTCCAGCAGCCGGGCGCCCGCCTTCTGGGCGTGCCGGGCGAGCGTCTCGTCGAAGTCCATTCGCGTACGGATCAAGCCGTAGTCGGGGTAGGAGCCCAGCTCGGGCCAGGGCAGCTCGAGCGTGTGGCCGCCGCCGACGATCCGCAGACCCTTGTGCTTGAGCCAGCCCTCGGTGTCGGTCGGCACACCCATCGCGAGCAGCTGCTTCACCGCGCGCGGGGTCAGACCGTCGCCGCAGACCTTCTCGCGGGGGAACTGCGTCTTCTCCAGCACGAGCGTCGACAGACCCGACTGCGCGAGGTGGAACGCCGCCGTGGCCCCGGCGGGACCGGCGCCGATGACGAGAACGTCGGCGTCTCGATCCGTGCTTGATTGCGCGCTCATGCGAGTCGTCTCCTGCCTGGCTGCCCCGGGGTGACCGCACATCGGTCACGCGCAGCGCCCGGGGTCGTACTACGCACGCTTGTGAACGTCTTCACGATTGCGTGCGGTGCAGAGTCTATTGCGTCCGCGGAGTGCGCCCGACAGCGCCCGGCAGGCGCCGGCGACTACCCCGGGAGCCCGGTGAGCAGAGCGGCGCGGTCGACCCCGAGACGCTCGAGGGCGCCGGCCAGGGTGCCGCGTTCGCCCTCGAGCGCGGCGCGGAGGACGAAGCCGCTGCACAGCGGGGACCGGTCG
This sequence comes from Sporichthya polymorpha DSM 43042, assembly GCF_000384115.1. NCBI lineage: Bacteria > Bacillati > Actinomycetota > Actinomycetes > Sporichthyales > Sporichthyaceae > Sporichthya > Sporichthya polymorpha. Next base: position 2,751,301 of record NZ_KB913029.1, on the reverse strand, counting down.
GCCTTCGCCAGGGCGACCGCACGCTGGAACACCGTCTGCAACGACCCCGCGGAGCGATAGGGGCCGCGCGGCGACCCCGGGGGCGGCAGGGCGGCGTCGATCGCGTTCTCGTCGACGTCGAGGCCCACGCCGGCGACTGCCTCCGCGTGCTCGGCCCGAATCGCGCCGCGCAGGTCCTCGGCGCTGACGCCGACGGCGCGCAGCGCCGCGGCTGCCCGACCGTCCGGCAGGTCCAGCGCCGCGAGCACGAGGTGCTCGGCGCCGGGTCGGTCGACACCCTCAGCCTGCGCGTCCCGCTCGGCGGCCGGGAGCAGGTGATTCATCAACGTCAGGTCAGCCTTGGCACGACGCAACTTGCCGAACATGCGGTCCCCTCCGGTCGGATCGGCACACGTCAGTGGACGCGCCGCGCGTACTTCTTGTGCACCGCCTGCTTGGTGACGCCGAGCGCCTCGGCGATCTGCACCCAGCTCCAGCCCTGGTCGATCGCCGACTGGACCGCCGCCGCCTCCAGCCGGTCAGCCAACCGGCGGAGCGCGACGACCGCCGGCAGCGCCTGAGCCGGATCGCCGGGGTCCGGCACCTTCTCGACCATCGTCGGTCAACCGTAGTTGACACAGCGCACTCTTGTCAACCAAGGTTGACGGACGGCAGGATCGCGGCATGACCACGCGGGTTCACAATTTCTCGATCTCCCTCGACGGCTTCGGTACCGGGGAGGGGCTGACGTTCGACGCACCCTTCGGTTCTGCGGGCCACCGCCTGCACGAATGGATGATCGCGACCCGGTTCGGGGCGGCGATCGTGGGCCGGGCCGAGGGCACTCAGGGCGTCGACAACGCCTTCGCCGAGCGCCACAGCCCCGGGATCGGGGCCGAGATCATGGGCCGCGGCAAGTTCGGCCCCCAGACCGGCCCGTGGACCGACCTGGGCGCGGAGGACGAGTGGCGGGGCTGGTGGGGAGAGAACCCGCCGTTCCACACCCCGGTGTTCGTGCTGACCCACCACCCGCGCCCGCCGCTGGAGATGGAGGGCGGGACGACCTTCCACTTCGTCGACGCCACGCCGGCCGAGGCGCTCAAGCTCGCCCAGGAGGCCGCCGGCGGCCTCGACGTCCGCATCGGCGGCGGGGTGAGCATGCTCCGCGACTTCCTCGCCGCCGACCTCGTCGACTGGATGCACCTCGTCCAGGTCCCGATCGTCCTCGGCCGCGGTCAGCGACTCTGGGACGGCCTCGAGGGCCTGGACGAACGCTTCGCCGTCGAGGCCACGCCCTCCCCCAGCGGCGTCACCCACCTGGTCTTCAGCCGCCGCTGATCTGTGGAAAAGAAGGGGTGACACCCCTTACTGCGCAGTAAGGGGTGTCACCCTTTCTTGACATCCGGGGGGTCAGAGGTCGAGGACGACGCGATCCCCCTTGGCGCGGGAGACGCAGATCGTCATCGCGCAGTTCGAGGCCTTCACCTCGGCGTTCAGGACGGCGTCGCGGTGCTCGACCTCGCCCTCGAGGACCGGGGTGACGCAGGAGCCGCAGACGCCCTGCGAGCAGGACCACGGGACGTCGACGTCGTGCTCGAGGAGGACGTCGAGGCACTGGCGCTCGGCCGGGACCGTGAACGTCCGGCCACTGCGGGCGAGGACGACCTCGAACGGCTTGGTGTCGGTCAGGTCGATCACGGCGGCGGTGAAGGACTCACGGTGGACGGCGTCGATCGGGTAGTCGAGCCGGGCCGCCTCCTCGCCGACCATGTCCATGAACCCGGCCGGGCCGCAGACGTAGATCGCGGAGACGCCGGCCCAGCGGCCGACCGAGCGCTCCAGGCTGAATTGCCGGCCGGGGACGTGCAGCTCGATCGCGTCCGCGAACGGCAGCGCCGACAGCTCGGCGCCGAACGGAACTGACGCCTCGTCGGATGCGCACACATGCAGCGTGAACTGCTTGCCCTCGGCGTGCAGGTGGTGGGCGAACGACAGCATCGGGGTGATGCCGATGCCGGCCGCGATCAGGTCGTACCGCTGCGCCTCGACGAGGGCGAAGTTGTTGCGCGGCGCAGAGACCGTGACGACCGAACCGACCGTCAGGGTCTCGTGCACCTCGAGCGAACCGCCGCGGCCGTCGGGCAGGGCCTTGACGGCGATCCGGTACCGCGGACCGACCGGTCCGCACAGCGAGTACTGACGCACGCGCCCGGACGGCAGGTGCACGTCGACGTGCGCGCCGGGGGTGAACGCCGGCAGGTCGCCGTCGACGCCCTCGAGCTCGAAGGTCCGCACGCTGGGGGCGACGTCCCGGGCCGCGACCACCCGGGCCGCGACCGTCGTGTCGTAGGCCCGCCGCGGGATCTCGAACGGCTCCGGGCCGCGGAACAGGCCTCGTTCCGGAATGCCCTGCTTGCGCAGGATCCCCTCCGACAGGTCCCAGACCCGGTGGTACTTGTGGAACGGCACATGGGGCAGCGCGTGGTGGATGCAGTGGTCGGTCTGCCCGAGCCAGTAGACCTTGCCCGCCTTCGTCCCGCGCAGCTCGACCGTGGACTGGAACGGCGCGACCTGCCAGGTCGACTCCTCCGGGTGCTGGATGTGCGCGAACACGTAGACCAGCACGAGAAAAGCCATCCAGTGCGGGATCAGCCAGCAGAGGAGGAATTCCTTCCAATACGGCGACGCCAGGAACCCGACGTGCATGCCGACGTAGATGACGAGCAGACGGACGAACTTCAGGTTCTCCTTCAGGCTGTGCGTCGGCCACAGCTTGCGCAGCCACCAGTACGTCCAGACCCACTCCGGGCCGGCGAAGACGACCGGCAGCAGCGGCTTCGGTGCGTGGACGAACCAGTGGTCGGGGTCGCGCTGCCGGTCCCCCACCCACCGGTGGTGCTCCATGTGCAGAACGCGGTACTCGGCGGTCGTGACGCCGGGAAGCAGCAGCGTCCCGGAGATCGTGCCGATCCAGTCGTTCACCCGCTGGTTCCCGGACGCCGCGTTGTGGACCGCGTCGTGCAGCGGGGTGAAGCACGCGTAGAACGCCAGTTGGTTCAGCAGGAGCATCGCGATCAGCGGCAGGTTGCCGGCGAGGTAGGCCCACGTGCTCCCGACGAACAGCGCCCAGGACCCGGCGGTCAGCGCGAGGTGCGGCCACTGCCACGTGGGGCGGTGGGCGATGGCCTCGTAGTCGGGGTCGCGCACGACCTGCGCGAGGACCTGACGGACGGAGGGGTTGGCGGTGATCGTCATGCGAACGCTCCCGGGACGAAGCTGCTGCGCTGAGCCTGGAGTCAGCCTGTCGGGGCCGACGAACCCGGACAAGGTGCCCGGCCGATAGCCCACCGGGCCCCGAATCGCCCCGAACGGACAAGAACCGTGCCCCGATGGGGATAACGCCAGTTCGATTATCCGTCCCGGATAAAGCTGTGCGCTACTCCCCGCTCAGCGTGCGGTCGATGATCAGCGCGGCCTCCAGGTCGTACGGGGTGTCGACCAGGCTCCGGCCGACCAGCTCCGAGGCGCGGGTTAGCCGGTAGCTGACCGTCTTGTGATGGACGTGCAGCGCCTCGGCGGTGCGGGCGAGGTTGCGCCCGTTGGCCAGGTACGCGCGGACCGTCGCCCGCAGCCGGGAGGTCGCCTCGTCACGCCGGGCGAGCGCGCCCAGCCGTTCGGCGGCGAACCGGCGCGCCCGCTCCGGGTCCGCGCACAGCACCGCGGCGACCTCGATGTCCCGGTGCCGGACGACCCCGCCGAACGGGGATCGGGCGGTGCGCGACGTCCGCTCGGCCTCGACCGCCTGCTCGTGGGAGCGGCGGAAGCCCTCCCGGCCCTGGCCCGGCTCCCCCACGCCGACCAGGACGTCCCGCACGTCGAGCCGCGTCAGGGCGTCGAGGACGTCCTCCCCCGGCGGCGCCGGCCAGCCCAGCCAAGCCCACCACGAGCCGTCGCCGATCGCCCGGGTCAGCAGCGCGCAGCCCGGCGCGGCCTCGGCGAGCTGGCGGACGGCGGCACGGGCGTCCGCGTCCGGCCGCAACGGGACGGCCGCGAGGGCGACGTGGTGGTCGCGCACCTCGTACCCGAGCCCGCGGCTCGCCTCGACCAGGTCGGCGGGCTCGTCGCTGCGGAGCAGGTCGAGGATGTCCCGCCCCGAGGGCCGACCCCCGCCGGGCAGCGAGCCGAACAGCTCCCGGCTGAGCTCGACGAGCCGCTCGCAGGCGCTGTCGATGAAGGCGAACATGTTGTTGGACGACGACGCGAGCACCCGGTTCTGCAGCGCCGGATCCGCCACCCGGGCCTCGACCTCCTCGGCCCACGCCTGCCACAGCCGGGCGTGCCCGACCCGGTACCCGCGCAGGACGGTGGTGACGTCCCCGCCCTCGGCCGCGGTCTGGCGGAGCAGGGCGACGGTGCCGACGAGCGGCTCGATCAGGTCGGCCTCGATGCCGAACGCCAGCATCGCGAGGATGCCGCCGACGTTCTGTTCGACCGCGACGCGGAGGACCTCGATCTCCTCCGGCGTGTGCTGCGGGGCGAGCGCCGGGACCTTCTCCAGGATCCGGCCGAGCACGACCTCGGAGATGCCGTTGGCGAGCGGGAGCACCTCCAGGGCGGTCTTGCGCAGGCACTCCGCGACCTGGTCGTCGTCGTAGCTCATCGCGCGCCCCGGCTCGGGAGTCGTCGGTCGGAAGTTCAGCCGGCCCGGCGGGCCCGGTGCAGGGTCACGATGCCGCCCGAGAGGTTCCGCCACCCGACGCGTTCCCAGCCCGCCTTGCCGATCACCCCGGCGAGCTCGCGCTGGTCGGGCCAGGCCCGGATCGACTCGGCGAGGTAGACGTAGGCGTCCGGGTTCGTCGCCACGCGACGGGCGATCGCCGGCAGCGCCTTCATCAGGTACTCGGTGTAGACGGTGCGGAACGGCGCCCAGGTCGGGTGCGAGAACTCGCAGACCACGAGACGGCCGCCCGGGCGGGTGACGCGCAGCATCTCCGCGAGGGCGACGGCGGGGTCCGCGACGTTGCGCAGGCCGAAGGAGATCGTCACCGCGTCGAAGACGCCGTCCGCGAACGGCAGCCGCATCGCGTCGCCGGCGGTGAAGTTCAGGTGCGGCAGCCGGGCCTTGCCGACGCGCAGCATCCCCAGGGAGAAGTCGCACGGGACCGCGAGCGCGCCGGCCTCGGTGAACGGGAGCGAGGAGGTCCCGGTGCCGGCCGCGAGGTCGAGGACCTTGTCGCCGGGGCGGGCGTCGACCGCCGTCGTCACGGCCTTCCGCCAGCGCCGGTCCTGGCCGAGGGAGAGGACGTCGTTGGTCAGGTCGTACCGGCGCGCGACGCCGTCGAACATCGCCTGCACCTCGGCCGGCTTCTTGTCCAGGGCGGCTCTGCTCATGCGCACGTCACGGGCTCATCCTGCCAACACGACGGGCGAGCAACCTCACTGACCTGGCACCACCCCCGCGGACGGCCCCCGCGTAGGCTGGAGCGCCGTCGACACCGTGTTCAGACACTCGCGCAGAGGGGGGCGTCCGTTGACCACTGCGACCTCCCTCGAGCCGCTGGTGGTCCGCACGGTCGAGCTGAACACGTCCGACCCGCGGGCGACCGCGGCGCTGGTGGATCTCGTCCCACCCGGCCGGCCGCTCGCCTGGGTGCACGACGGCGAGGGCCTGATCGGCTGGGGCGAGGCGACCCGTCTGGTGGTCTCCGGTCCCGACCGGTTCGCCTCGGCGGTGGAGTGGTGGCGCGCCCTGCACCTCGACGCGGTCGTCTCCGACCAGGTGCAGCTGCCGGGCACCGGGCCGGTCGCCTTCGGTAGCTTCACCTTCGCCGACGGTCCGACCTCGTCCGTGCTCGTCGTCCCGCAGGTCGTGCTCGGCCGCCGCGACGGCCGCAGCTGGCTGACCGTGATCGGCAGCGGCGAGCCGGAGCTGGACCGTCCGGTCCCCGCCGCGTCCGGTCCGCAGAACGTCGAGTTCACCGACGGCGCGCTGGACGCGGACGAGTGGCGCCGAGCGGTGGCGACCGCGGTCGAGCGCATCCGCGCCGGGCAGCTGTCGAAGGTCGTCCTGGCCCGCGACCTGATCGCGCGCGCCGACGCCCCCGTCGACGTCCGCCACCTGGTGCGCCGCCTGAACCAGCGCTTCCCCGCCTGCTACACGTTCTCCGTCGACGGGCTGGTCGGCGCGACCCCCGAGCTGCTGGTGCGGCGCGAGGGCGATCACGTCGTCTCCCGCGTCCTGGCCGGAACGGCGTGGGCGGCCGACGCCGCCGCCCGACTGCTGGCCTCGGACAAGGACCGCGAGGAGCACGAGTACGCGGTGCGGTCGGCCTTCGACGCGATCGCTCCCTACTGCACCGAGCTGCGCGTTCCCCAGCAGCCGAGCGTGATGGAGCTCGCGAACGTCTCGCACCTGGCCAGCGAGGTGACCGGGACCCTGCGCACCCGCGCCAGCCTCAACGGCACCCCGACCGACGCCCTCAGCCTCGCCGGGCTGCTGCACCCCACCGCGGCGGTGTGCGGGACCCCGACCGGCCGGGCCGGCCGCGCGATCGCCCAACTCGAGGGCATGGACCGCGGCCGCTACGCCGGCCCCGTCGGCTGGATGGACGCCCGCGGCGACGGCGAGTGGGGCATCGCGCTGCGGTGCGCCGAGGTCGACGGTGCGCGGCTGCGTCTGTTCGCCGGGTGCGGCATCGTCGCCGGCTCCGACCCCGAGTCGGAGTTCGCCGAGGCGCAGGCGAAGTTCGTCGCCGTGCGCGAGGTGCTGGAGGGGTGAAGCCCACCGCCGCGCCTCCCCCGCGTCGGCGACCGCGCGCGCACACCGGGGACCAGGCGGTCGAGAAGGCGATCTTCGCCGCGACCGAGAAGCTGCTGGCCACCACGCCGCTGCACGAGATCTCGGTCGCGCAGATCATCGCCGAGGCCGAGCTCTCGCGGGCGAGCTTCTACCACTACTTCTCGTCGAAGCACGACGTCGTCACGGCGCTGATGACGACGATCTTCGAGGACATGTTCGCCGAGACCCACACCGAACTCGAGGCGGAGTGGACCGACCCGGCCGCCGCGTTGCGCGCCAGTCTGCGCCCCGCGATGGAGCTGTGGTTCGAGCACCGCGCCGTGATCTCGGCGGTGCTGGAGAACCAGCACGCGGTGCCGGACCTCGCGAAGGTCTGGTCGGCGGTGTCCGAGCCGTTCCGGCAGACCCTCACCACCCAGATCGAGCAGCAGCGCACCGCCGGCCGCGCGGGCTCGGGCCTGGCCGCCCCGGTCATCGCGGCGATGCTGATCTCCGCGGCCGAGCGCATCTTCTACGTCGGTTCGACCGGGACCGATCCCAAGCTCCGCACCGCGGCGCAGCGCCTCGACGCGACCGTCGCGATCTGCATGGCCGCCATCTACGGCGATCCCCGCGGCCCGGTGGTGACGTCGTGACCAAGGAATCTCCCAACGCCCCGGTCGGGGCGAGCGCCGGCGCGTTCCGGCAGGAGATCCTCGACGTCCTCGCGCAGCTGCTCCAGGAGGCGACGCTCGACGAGCTGCGGATCGCCGAGATCCTGAAGGCGGCGAAGGTCTCGCGCGGGACGTTCTACTTCTACTACGCGAGCAAGGAGGACGCCTTCGCCGCGCTGCTGGACCAGGTCTACGCGCGGGGTGTGCCGGCGTTCGAGACCCTGTTCGCCAACGATGCGACGCGACGGCCGCCCGCGCTGCGCGAGGCAATCGCGACGTGGCTGAACTTCACGCCGGCGGACGCGGCCGTCTTCCGGACGGCGATCGAGGAGTGGCCCCGGCACGCCGCCATTCGCGAGGTTCATCTCGGGGCGCAACGTCGGCTCGCGGCCGCCGTGACCAAGCTGATCGAGGACACCCATCGGGACGCGGCCTCCTCGCTCGATGTGCCCGCGGCCACGCTGGGCAGCGCGCTCGTCTGGACCCTGGAACGCGCCTGGTACGAGGCCGGGGCCGATGCCGAGAACCCGCATCTGCTGCTCGATGTCAACGCTGCCCTGGGGGCGACCATCGAGAGCGCGATCTACGGGGCTGGCTAGGCTGCCCGGGTGACTTCGCCTGCTGCGGGTGGCCCGCTCCGTGTTGCTGTGGTCGGTGCCGGACCGGCCGGAATCTACGTCGCCGACTCCCTGACCAAGAAGGAGCCGGGGACCGAGGTCGACATCTACGACCGCCTGCCGGCACCGTTCGGTCTGCTCCGCTACGGCGTCGCACCGGACCACCTCAAGATGAAGAACCTGGCCGGGACGCTGCAGAAGGTCATCGAGAACCCGACGGTCCGGTTCTTCGGCAACGTCGAGCTCGGTCGCGACCTGACCACCACCGAACTGCTCGCGGACTACCACGCGGTGGTCTACACGGTGGGCGCCTCGACGGACCGCCCGATGGGCATCCCCGGCGAGAATCTGCCCGGCAGCATCGCGGCCACCGACTTCGTCGCCTGGTACTGCGGGCACCCCGACGCCGAGACCCAGCCGGTGCAGCTCGACTCCCAGCACGCCGCGGTGATCGGCCTGGGGAACGTCGCCCTCGACGTCGCGCGGATCCTCGTCCGCAACCCCGAGGAGCTCTCCCCCACCGACGTGCCGGACACCGTCCTCGACGCGCTGCGCGCCTCCCAGATCCGCGACGTGCACATCGTCGGCCGTCGTGGCCCGGAGCACGTGAAGTTCACGCTCAAGGAACTGCGTGAGATGGGCGAGCTCGAGGGCGTCGACGTGATCGTCGACCCCGCGCACTTCGCGGACATCCCAGACGAGCTCGAGAAGAACCTGCAGAAGATGGTCGACGAGATGCGCTCGTGGTCGACCCGCGAGCGCACCGGCGCCGAGCGTCGCCTGCACCTGCACTTCTACGCGCCGCCGCAGGAGGTGCTCGGCACCGACCGCGTCGAGGGTCTGCGCATCAAGGCCGGCGACGGCAGCGAGGACCTCCCGGTCGGGCTGGTCTTCCGCTCGATCGGCTACCTCGGTGTCCCCGTGCCGGGCGTCCCGTTCGACGAGGCGAACAAGGTCGTCCCGACCGAGGACCACCGCGTCATCGGCGGTCAGGTCGAGCTCGGCGAGTACGCCGCCGGCTGGGTCAAGCGCGGCGCCACCGGCGTCATCGGCACCAACCGCTCCGACGCCGACCACACCGTCGAGGTGATCCTCGGCGACCGCGACGAGCTCCTGAAGCGCGAGGTCAGCCCCGGCGCCGCGCTGGAGCTCGTCCGCTCCCGCGTCGCCAAGCTCGTCGAGCTCGAGAACTGGAACTCCCTCGACGCCGCCGAGAAAGCCCTCGGCGAGAAGCGCGGCAACGCCGCCCGCGTCAAGGTCCACACCTGGGCCGGGATGCTCGAAGCCGCCGGCCACACCCTCGACTGACCAACGTTCTACTCGCGGCGGGGCGTTTCCGGTGGGGGCCGTGGCGGTTCCTCCGGCGGAACCTTGAGGCCGTTGCGGATGAGTTGCCAGTGGGCGTTACGTCTCGGGCGTTGCTCCGGGTCCACCCACTTCGGAGGGATCATCTCCGGATGGCCGTCGGCGGCCATCCGCACTCCCCAGCCCTTCCCTTGCAACGCGGTCAGTGGTTGCGGTGGGTCTCTGCGCGGTGATGATCGGATCAGATAGTGTTCGTGGGAGCAGACCAGGGCCATCTTGTCCACGTCGGTCGGTCCGTCGTCCCGGTCCCACCACTCAATATGGTGCGCTTCGCACCACGCTGCGGGACGGGTACAGCCGTCGCCGATGCAGCCGATGTCCCGGGCGACCAGCGCCGCCCACTGGGCCGGGGTGGCGGTGCGGACCTCGCGGCCCATCGCCAACGGCACCCCGAGGGTGTTCGCCACGATCGGGGTGATCCCCGCGTCGCAGGCGATCCGCTGCACGGTGGCGATGTCCAGGTCCTCACCGGTCGCGGTGCGGGCGAACGGGTGCCCGGTGTCCCCGGCCATGGTCTCCACCGACGCGGTCACGTGCAGGTGCGGCCGGACACCGTGGGACGGGGGGAGATCCCCGAAGCGCAGGAACTGGCGGAACACGTCCCCGAGCGCGTCGTGCCGGCGCTGCAGAGCTGATCGTTCGTCGCGCTGGCCGTTCACGGCGGGTCGCGGGGCGGCGAGGGGGTCGAGGGCGGCCTTGACCAGGGCCGCGACCTCGTCAGTCAGCTCCCCGCGGACGCGGTGCAGCCCGTTGCCCAGATCCGTGATCGTCAGCGACCGCTTCCGCTGCGCGCGGGCCGCTCGCTTGGACTCCGCCGGGGCGTCGCCGGTGGGGTCGTCCGGGTCCGGTGCCGGGGGTTTGCCGTCCTCGTCGATGACCTCTTCGATGTGCTTGCCCAGGCGCAGGATCGCCCCGGGGTCCACGCCGTGGGACTTGGCCAGCAGGAACGTCTCCGCCTTCGCGAGTTCCGATGCCGAGCCGATGGGTTCGATCTTGCGCAGACTCCGCGCGACCGCGCGGGCCTGATCCCGGTTGAGCTTTCCGTCGGCGAGAGCTTCGACGGTGGCGGTGCCCTTGCGAGAGAGGATGTCGGCGTCCTTGACCCGCGCCCGCGCCTCGACCGGGTGCAGGTTCAGCTTCTGGCCCAGCCAGACCGCGGTCGAGATCTTCCCGTCGGCCAGCGAAAGCCCGCGGACATCGGCCTCCCGCACCGCCCGCACCCCGACCGCCGCGACCGCGGAGTCGAGCTCAGACTGGGCGCGAAGGGTCAGCTCCAGGTCGGCGCTGGTGAGGGTCCAGACCTCTTCCGGAGCGAGCATCGCCACGGCCTTGCGAGTGAGCTCGGCGGCGTCCGCCAGCAGCGTCACTGCCGGATGCGTCCCCGCCACCGCCCCCACGGTCATGGACAGAGCTTACCGGTATTCGAACATATGTTCTAGTACTATGGCAACCTCGCCTGCCCCTGTAGTCACAGATTTCTGACGCTAAGTCAGCGAAGCGGAGCCCCGGTCTTGGCTGCACACGCCGACACGGGGACCCCCCGTGAGGGTCCCCGTGCCGGTACGGGCGCCGGAGGCGGGTGCGCCCAGGATCTGACGCGGCGTCAGCCGAGAAGGCCGCCGATGTTCAGGCCGCCGTCATCGTCGTCATCGGCGTCGCGATCGTTCCAGCGACGGTCCTCGAGGTCCTCGTCGCCGAGGTCAAGGTTGAGAAGCTCGACGCCCTCGGTGACGGTGATCAGCTGGAGGCCGCCGAGCTCGAGGACAGAGGCGCCGTCGTCGGAGTCGGAGTCGTCGTTCTCCCAGCGGAAGTCGCGGTCGTCGTCCTCGTCCTCGTTCTCCCAGTCCCACCGGTCGCTGTCCCACCGGTCGCTGTCCCACCGGTCGTCGTCCTTCCAGCGGTCGACCTCCTCGGTCCACCGGGACTCGTTCTCGTCCCAGTCGTGGCCGTCGCGGTCGCCGACGCGGTCGTGGGCACCGCCGAGGATCGCGCCGAGGACGCCGTCGTCGGCGGGCCGGGCAGCGGGGGACGCGGCCGCGGTCCCGAGGACGAGCGCGGCCGAGGAGCCGAGGACGAGCGCAGCGCGGGTGAGCTTCCGCATGAGGGCCTCCGACAGGCGAAAAATTCAGGTGCCCATCGTTCCGCCGGTCCGCCCAACCCCGGCTCATCCGAACGTGAGGAAATTACCAGGATTGTCCGATTTGTCCCTCAAGTCCCGACAATCACTCCAGCACCGTGACGATGCCGGCGTCGCCGTCGACCCGCACCCGCTGGCCGTCGGCGATGCGGCGGCTGCCGTCCTCGGTCCCGCAGACGCACGGCAGGCCGAGCTCGCGGGCCACGATCGGGCCGTGGCTGAGCATGCCGCCCTGGTCGGTCACAACCGCTGCGGCGACCAGGAAGAGCGAGATCCAGCCCGGGTCGGTGTTCTCGCAGACGAGGATGTCGCCGTCGTCGAACTCCGCGGTCGCGGGGTCGCGGACCACACGGGCGCGACCCTCGGCGACGCCGCTGCTGGCGGCAAGACCCTTCACGACCGCGCCGACCGCCGAGCCCTCGGCCGAGGGCTCCTCGACCTTGGTCAGCACCGGGACGCCCTGCCACGCCTGCGGAAGGCGCAGATCCGTGCGCTCCTCGTACAGCGCCCGCCGGGTCGCGACGAGGTCGGCCACCGAGAGCCCGCCCGGCAGGTCGGTCAGCCCGTCGACGAGCTCGCCGTGGGTGAGGTGGAAGACGTCCTCCGGGTCGGCGAGCACGCCGCGCTCCACGAGCAACGCCCCGAGCCGCCGGCAGGCCGCCTTGGTCACGTCGAAGGTCAGCAGGTAGCCCGCCTTGCCCTGCTCGCGCAGCGCCAGGAAACGGGCCGTCAGTTTCACCAGGAGCCGGACCTGCGCGCCCACGACCCGCGACGTGCTGCCGAGTTCCGCCGCCGCCTCGGCCCGCAGCCGCGCCTGCGCGGCGCTGCGGTTGCGCGGCGCCCGCGGGTCGTCGGCCGCAATGTTGCGGTAGTCGGCGAGCCGGTTCAGCACCGGTGACGGGTCCTCACGCCAGGAGACGCCGGAGATCTGACCCTCGTTCGGGCCGTGGTACCCGTGCCGGTCGAGGAACTCCGCCAACGAGAGCTGCTCGTGCGCAAGCTCCCACAGGTCGTTCGCGACCTCGTTCTCGTCCGACCCGACGCCGGAGAGCAGCCGCGCCTCCAACCCGGGCAGCCCGGCCTTGGTCGTGAGGTCGGTCAGCCGGTCGGCAAGGCCCGAGCTGACGAACGCGACGATGAGGTGCTCGAGCATGAAGCGCCCGAAGCGGTGCTTGGCGTCGCCGATCAGCTCGAGACAACCCGCCTCGTCGAGGTCGGGGACGCGCGCGAGCGACGCGAGGCGCCAGGCGCGCAGGTCGGCGAACATCGCGTCGTGCCGCTTCGGCAGCGTGGTCACCGCACGCGGCGCCTTCGCGAGGATCGCGGGGTACCGGTGCAGGCTGTTGTCGTCGACGGTCTCCGGCCGGACGTAGCCGAACAGCTGCTGCTCGATCGCCGTCGCCGACGTCCCCGGCAGCAGGCCGGCGACCCGACGGAACTGGTCGATGTTCGCCGCGGCCCGCCCGGCGAAGGCGTTCCAGAACTGGTCCTCCAGCCGCGGCGAGACGCTGAGCTCGTCGGCGGTGAAGACCCCGAGCGTGTGGAACATCCGCCGCATCGCGATCTCCATCGGCTCGTGCACGAAGGAGAAGGTGAAGGCGGTGAACACACCCGGGAAGGCGTCGGCGACGTTGCCCGTCGTCCAGCAGACGTCGGGCTTGCAGTCCGCGTTGTCGAGCGTGTCGACACGGCCTTCTGACCCCCCGACGAAGCGGGAGGCGGACCAGCGGGAGGAGGCGTCAGGCATTTCTCTCCGTCAGACGAACAGGTAGATCCCCATGAGGACTCCGAAGATCAGGACGCAGTAGGCCTCGAACGCGAGGCGGAGGGCGATCGGGGCATGGCGCAGCTCCATGAAGTGCAGCCCGACCAGGCGGACCTTGATCGCGCCGATGCCGATCACGACGGCGGCGGCCAGTTCCTTGTTCTCGATCAGGTGCTCCCCACCCAGGGCGAAGGAGGCGACCGTGAACACCACCAGCGCCGCCCACACCACGAACGAGGCCCGCACGGCCGGGCTCCTCAGCGCAGAGCCGGTCATCGATTCGACAGTCATCGGGGATTCCGCAGTCGGCGAGGTCATCAGCGCACCAGGTAGAGAGTCGCGAACAACATGATCCAGAGCAGGTCGACCAGGTGCCAGAAGCTCGCGACACCCTCCAACGCAGCCATCCGGTGAGTGCCACTGGCCGTCGGACGCGAGATCCGCATCGCGACCAGCAGACCACCCATGCCCAGCACCACGTGGCCGAGGTGGATGCCGGTGAACATGAAGTAGTAGGTGTAGAAGTCGTTCACCGACGCGGTGTGGTCGTCGGAGATCAGCGAGGTGTACTCGATCGCCTTCACCCCGGCGAACAACAGCCCGCACGCGATCGCGGCCAGGAAGAACATCGGCGCCCGGTGGTGCCGTGCCCGCGCCAGATGCATGCCGAGAACCACGAACAACGAACTCGTCAGCAGCACGATCGTGTTCGCGACACCCCACTCCAGGTGCAGCGTCTCGGCCGAGGAGGTGAACATCTCCGGCTCCCGGCCCCGCAGCACCAGAATCGTGCCGAAGAAGATCCCGAAGACCACCATGTCCCCGAGCAGGAACACCCACAGACCCGGTTCACCCGGGACATGCCCCTTGCTGGCTGGGCGTTCCGGCGGGGCTTCCACCTCCGCGGTCATGCGGGCACTTCCTTTCCGACGAGCGGGTTGGGAACGGCCTGCGCCGCCTCACGGTTGACCGCGCGCAGCGTGGACCAGAACAGGACGAGGATCCAGGAGAAGAACAGCACGGCCGCGAGCCAAAAGGCCAGCACGCCGTTCCAGGCAAAGATCCCGGTCTTGAAGTACGTGAGCGCGGCTCCGGGCAGGAAGCCGATCGCCACCCACACGTTCAGATACGCGACCCAGCGCGGGAAGACGGGCTCACCGTCGCCGGAGTGCTCCCCGCGGTCGGAGAAGATCGCGATCGCAATGACGACCGCCTGGCACGTCACCGTGCCGAGGTTCCAGACGAACAGGAACCAGCCGAGGTCGTTGAGCATCTGCGTGACATCGGGGTTCTGGCCGGGCCGGAACGCCGCGACGGCGAAGACGATCGGCGGCAGCGTGAAGACCCACACCGCGATGCCACCGGCCACCAGTTGGGCGAGCGCGAGTCCGTCGAACCGCCCGCGGATGCGGCGCATCTGCAGCGTCAGCACGGCGAAGAACGGGATCATCAGCGCGCCACCGAGCATCATCAGCAGCGTCCCGGTGCGGATCCGCCCGGTGTTCGAGGCGAAGAAGTCGGAGATCTCCTCGGCGCTGTCGTTCGGCGACGGCGGCGGGACGAAACCCGCGAGCAGGATGCCGGTGCCGTAGACGGCGCAGAACGCGAGGGCGCAGTAGGTCATCCCCCGCTGGGTGGTGGTCGAGAGTGTGTTCATGCAGGCAACAGGTCCGGAATCTGGGCGTCGGTGTCGGTGCCGCCCGCCGCGAACTGCTGCTTCACGGCGCGCAGGCAGGCCCAGGACATCACGAGATAGAAGCAGCCGAAGAAGACCGCGGCCAGCCAGAAGGTGAGCAGGCCGTCCCAGGCGAAGGGTCCGTCGTAGAAGAACGGCAGGGCGCAGGCCGGCAGGAACGCGATCGCGGTCCACATCAGGAAGTACGCGATCCACCGCGGGAAGACCGGGTTCGCCCGCCGGTCCGTGAAGATCACCGCCGCGATGCAGAGCGCCTCGACGAACGCCGGCGGCCAGTTGATGATGAACGGCACCCAGACGAAGTCGTTCAGCGCCTGGAGCAGTTCCGGGTCGCGGTTCTCGGGCCGGTAGGCGATCCCGAGAAAGAGCAGGACCGGCAGCAGAGCGGCGACCGTGCCGACCGCCCCGGCGACGAGGTTGAGGTAGGTCAGTGGCGTCCACCGGCCCTCGATGCGCGCCATCTGCGCGCTGACGATTGCCGCGAACGGCATCAGGAAGACGCAGCCGATCATCATCAGGACCATGCCGGCGCGGATCCGGTCCTGGTCGGCGACGTAGCGCTCGGCGATCTGCTGCGGGGTGTCGTCGGGCTGGATCGGCGGGAAGAAGCCACTGATCAGGAAGCCCGCGAAGAAGACCACGACGAACGCGACGCCGCTCCACGCCATCACGGTCTGGACTTGCTTGCTCACCGTCGTCTCCTGACGATCCCTCGGAGGACGCGGGATGCCTGTACAGAGTGACTGGACAGAGTGTCTATCCTGAAGGACGGCACACGGCCGGGTCAACCCCGGATCGTCACGACTTATGGCTCGAGCTGCCTCTCAGCCGGCCCTTCACGAGCTTCCCGGTGGGGGTGCGGGGCAGCGCGTCGACGAACGTGACCGTCCGTGGCGCCTTGTAGTGGGCGATCCGGGCGCGGACGAACTCGCGGAGCTCGGTCGCGAGCTCGTCGGACGGCTCGACCCCCGCCGGCACCTCGACGAAGGCGGCGACCGACTCCCCCATCTCGGGGTCCGGCACCCCGACCACCGCCACGTCGGCGACCTTGGGGTGCAGCGCGAGGGCGTTCTCGACCTCCTGCGGGTAGATGTTCACCCCGCCGGAGATGATCAGAAACGCCTTGCGGTCGGTCAGGTAGAGGTAGCCGTCGGAGTCGACGTAGCCGAGGTCCCCGACCGTCCCCCAGTTCGGGTGCTCGGGGTGCTGCGCGGACCGCGTCCGCTCGTCGTCCTTGTGGTACCGGAACGGCAGGTACTCCCGCTCGAAGTAGACGGTGCCGACCTCACCCGCCGGCAGCTCGCGCCCGTCGGAGTCACAGATGTGCAGGACCCCGAGCACCGGCTTTCCGACCGAGCCCGGCCGGGCCAGCGCCTGCTCGCTGTCGATGATCGTGACCCCGAGCGACTCGGTGGAGCCGTAGTACTCCCAGACGATCGGGCCCCACTCGGCGATGATCGCCTCCTTGACCTCGACCGGGCAGGGCGCGGCCGCGTGGACCGCGACGCGCAGGCTCGAGACGTCGTACCGGGCACGCACCCCGGGGTCGAGCTTGAGGATGCGGATCAGCATCGTCGGGACGAACTGAGCATGCGTCACCCGGTAGCGCTCGATGGACCGCAGCGTGGCCTCCGCGTCGAAGCGCTCCATCATCACGACGGTGCCGCCGTAGGCGTGGACGGAGTGGCACCACTTCACCGGCGCCGAGTGGTAGATCGGCGCCGGCGACAGGTACACGGTGTCGGCGTCAACGCCGTAGACGTCGTGGTTGAGCTGCACCAGCGGGTCGCCGGGCTCGTCGACCGAGGTCCGCGGCAGCGGCGGACGGACACCCTTCGGCCGGCCGGTCGTCCCGGAGCTGTAGAGCATCATCATGCCGCGCGGCTGCTCGGGCAGCGGGTCCGTCGAGGCGGCGGCGAGGACCTCTGCGTAGTCGTCGTAACCTGCGACGGGCCCGCCGAACGCCAGCGCGACCGCGACGTCCGCCGCCGGGCGCACCGCCGCCGCCAGCTCGGCCTTGCCGGCCGAGACGACGAGCGCCTTCACGTCGGCGTCGCGCAGGATGTACTCCACCTCCTCCGCCGCGAGGTGGTGGTTGATCGCGGTGAAGTACAGGCCCGAGCGCAGCGCGGCCCAGTAGACCTCGAAGGCCTCCAGGCGGTTGTCGGTCACGATGCCGACGACGTCGCCGCGGCGCAGCCCGGCGGCGCGGAACACGTGCGCGAGACGCAGCGAGGCCTCGTCGAGCTGACGGTAGGTCAGCGTCTCGCCGGTGCCCGCCAGGACGGCGGCCGGCTTGTCCGGCGTGGACGCAGCATGAACCCCGGGAAACACCCGGCGAGGTTACCCAGCCGCAGTTGCGCGCCGGCGCACCACCGTGACGCCGGCCGCGGCCACCCCGAGAGCCAGGGCCCCGAAGCCCGCCAGCTCGGGCAGACCCGTCGACCCGCCCGCCGGACCGGCGACGCCCTGCATGGGGACCCAGGCGTAGTCGCCGCCGAGCGCGGTGGCGGAGGTGTCGACCTGGAGCGGGAACAGCATCCCGCGGGTCCGGGACGGCGTGGCCGCCGCGTCCGGGACGGCCGCCGGCCGGGCGCTGCTCGGCCGGGCCGCGGCCGGGGCGCCGCGGACGCTGTCGACCGTCGTGCCGAGCGACGAGGCGGTCGGCCGCGCGACCCGGTCGACGACGCCGAGCTGGTCCCGGACCGTGTTGGTCTGGGTCTGGGTGCGCGCGTGCACGCGGGTGGCGTCGAGCCGCAGGACCGGACGACCGGCCGGGTCGTTCAGCGACACGAGGCGCTCGGGCGCGAGCGGCACCAGCCAGGCCGGGACCGCGAACTCCGCGTGGACCGCGACGGGGGTCGATCCGACCTGCATGCCGACCTGGCGGTGGGCGAAGGAGGGGGCCTCTCCGTCGGTCGTGCTCGCGTCCGCGAGGGCCGGGTTGGCGCCCAGGACGACAACGGCGGCCGCGGTCACGACCGCGCCGCCGGCGCTCCGAGCGTTCCACCGCACCTTCACAGCTCTCTATCAGATCACTGATGGCCCCGATTCGGTAGTCACAAAGGGGGTAAACCTGGCCCTTCGAACGAACGGACAAACCCGTGCGTAGGCCTCGCCAGCCCGCCCGAGCGATGTTTGAATCCGAAGTCCGCGCCCGTTTCGCCTGTTTCGCCCCCGGACGGCGGTGACCGATACCGATGCCCGACCTCGAGCGCCGCCTCCTCGGCCGGCGGCAGTTCCTGGTGCAGTTCGGCGTCCTCGGCGCGAGTCTGCTGGTCGCCCCGACGGCAGCCCGGGCCGACTCCCTGACCGAGGCCCTGACCGCGCCCCGCGCCGCGGCTCCCGCGCCGGCGGCCGACCCCGGGGCCGCGCTGCACGTGCTCTCCCAGGACACCTACCGGGGCCTCGCGGCCTGGGTGGTCCCGGGGAAGGACCCGTACTCGGTCGCCCAGGGCGAGACCAGCCCGACGCCGGGCGGTGTCGAGGCGGGCGCCGGCGAGTTCCTGCTGTACGGCCTCGACCGCTACGTCCCGGCCTCCGACGAGATGCTGCGCCCGGTCGCCCAGGCCCTGGCGACGGGCGTCAGCAGCACCGCGCCCGCTCCCCTGCCGGCCGTCCCACTCGAGGCGTTCACCGCCGTCGACGACGAGCTGCAGGCGCTGTTCGCCGGCGATCGGACGGTCCCGATCACGCTGGTCGTCGCGATGCTGCTCAACGGCCTGGCCGTCCAGGTCGACCCGGCGTCGGTCGCCGGGCCGTTCCCGGCGTCGCCGTACGCGAACCTCTCCCACGCGGGCAAGACCGAGGCGTTCCGGCGCCTCGAGGAGGACAGCCCCGCGATCGCCGAGCGCATCGACGGCGACCTCGCCGAGCCGATGCGCAGCGCGTTCTCCGGCGTCCTCGGTCTGCTCGGGGCGTCGCTGCCGAACTTCGCCGCCTTCGCGGTCTACAGCGAGTTCGCCGTCTTCGACCGCGCCACCCGCACCGCCCGCGAGCGGCCGCTCGGCTGGACGCTGTCGAACTTCGCGCCGGGGCGGAAGACCCCGCCGAACGGGCACGCCGAGTTCCGGGGCTACCACCGGGGGCTGCGGTGATGTCGGAATGAGGGACGTGATCGTCGTCGGCGCCGGAGCCGGCGGGCCGGTGGTGGCGAAGGAGCTCGCGGCACAGGGGCTCGACGTGCTCCTCCTCGAAGGCGGCCCGCGGCACGCGAAGCCGGAGTCGGAGTGGACCGACTACGAGAACGACGCGAACAACCTGATCGACGGCTACTTCCGCGTCGGGCCGAGCGACCGCTTCGGCGCCCCGCCGTGGTTCCGGGAGCTGCCGCAGCCGTCGTTCCTCTGGCAGGTCGCGGGCGTCGGCGGGACCACGCTGCACTACTACGCGAACTCGCTGCGCGCGATGCCCGGGGTGTTCGCCGGGTACACCGGGGCCGACCGCGCGGCCTACGACACCGCGCACCCGTTCCCGTTCTCCTACCGGCACTTCCTGCCGTACTACGAGTGGGTCGAGGAGACGCTGCCGGTCGCGCCGGCGGCGATGGGCACCAAGGAGGAGGTCATCTTCCGCGGCGCGCAGAAGCTGGGACTTCCGCTGAACCGGGGCCGGAACGTCGCGCGGAACTCCTACCGTCCGCAGCCCAACGCGATCCTGCAGCCGGAGGGCACCGCGGGCCGCACCAACGACGACCGGAAGCTGCTCTACCCCCAGGCGAAGGGCTGCACGATGTGCGGCTACTGCTTCCAGGGGTGCATCCAGCCGCGACGGGCGCCGCGCAACCTCAAGGCCAAGCGCTCGACGGACAACTCCTACATCCCGATGGCGATCACGGCTGACGCCTGGTCACCCGGCGGCCGGGCCGTCGAGCTGCGCGCGGACTCCTACGTCACGCAGGTGCACTCCGAGCAGCGCGGGTCCGAGACCGTGGCCACCGGCGTGACGTGGCGCGACGGCCGGACCGGCGAGCACCACCGCGAGGACGCGAAGGTCGTCGTCCTCGCCGGCGGGTGCGTGGAGACGCCGCGGCTGTGGTTGAACTCCGGCCTGCCGAACCCCAACGACTGGGTGGGGCGCGGCTTCACCGACCACGCCTTCGACTGGCTCGTCGGCGTCTGCGACTTCTACACCGGCTCGTCGAAGGGCACCGGCTCCTCGGCGCGCGTCGACTTCCCCGGCCACGGCTGCCTCGAGCACGTCGGGCTCCCGCCGGCGTTGCAGGCGTTCGCGACGACGTTCAGCGACTCGGGCGTGCGCGGTGCCTACACGAACGGACGCGGCATCACGGGCCCGTGGGACGGCCCGTCCGGCCGCCCGATCGGCAACGAGCTCAAGGAGATCCTCTCCGACGTCGACCGGCTGCTGAACTTCGTCACGCTCGTCGACGACGACGTCGAGCCCGGCAACCGGACCTCGCTGTCGGCGATGGTCGCCGACGAGCACGGCGCCGCCCCGAAGGTCAGCTTCGCCAAGCGCGCACGGAGCCGGCGGACGCTGGCCAACCGCGAGTTTCTGGCCCACCGCGCGGCCGAGGTCCTGCGCGCGGCCGGGGCGAAGAAGGTGATCCGGCTCGACTGGCCACCGCTGATCCTGCACGTGCAGTCGTCGATGCGGATGGGCCACGACCCTGCCGACTCGGTCCTCGACCCGACCGGCGAGGCGCGGTTCGTACAGCGGCTCTTCGTCGCCGACAACTCGGCGCTGCCGAACGCGATCGGCGGCCCGAACCCGACGCTGACCACGCAGGCGCTCGCCACGCGCACGGCCGAGCAGATCTTCGTCAAGTACTTCGGCGGCGATCCCTACGTGCGGACCGGGAGCCCGACGGTCTCGACCGACCGGCGCATCACGCGGCGACTCGTCGAGCTCGGCCTCGACTGACCGCGACCAGGCCGCCGGCCCCGAGCACCACCGCTCCCCCGACCAGCACCGGGAGCCACGGGAAGCTGCTGCCGGCGTCCCCGCCCAGGGCGCTCGGCGCCGTGTTCGCGGGGATCCACGTGAGTGTGCCGGTCAACGGAGCGGCCGTGCCGTCCACGGTCAGCGGGACCTCCCACCGCCCGAGCTCGGCCGGGCGCGCGGCGCGTTCGACGACCTCAGGCGGGCGGTCCGCGGAGTACTGCAGGCGCGGCTCCAGCCAGCGCACGCGGCCCGGTTCGCCGACCCGGACCCAGCCGGTCCGCCTGCCCACGGCGTCGAGCAGGTCGGGGTTGTCGCGGAAACTCACGCTGTCGGTGTTCACGAACGCGCCGTTGGGCCGCAGCCGCAGGAACGGCTTGCCGTCCCGGCCGGCGATCTCGACCCGTCGCTCCGACGGTGCGACGAGCAGGATCGCCGGGACCGACCCCGGCGCGACGGTCGCGGTGAGGCCGTCGGAGCGCGGGTCGGGCTGCGCGAGGAACGAGCCCGTGACGGTCCGTCGTTCCAGCGCTCCCTCGACGCGGACGTGCCGCTCGCCGTACCGCAGCCCGACCTGCCAGGTCGTCAGTTCCGGGTCCGCGCCGGTCGCCGGCTCGCGGCCCGGCTCGAACGGGTGCATGCGGGGCTCGAACCAGCCCCAGCTGCCCTCGCGGCTCAGGCGCACCCACTTCGCCTGCGCGCCCGGCTTCGCCGACTCCGGCAGGCGGGGAGTCACGCCCGGCGGGTTCAGCGTGCGGTGGAACCAGGGGCTGTTCACGTTGCCGTGCGTCCCCGTCCCGGCGATGCGCAGGAACGGGAGCCCCGCGGGGTCGAGGACGAGCAGCGGAGTGGCCGTCGGGTTGGCGACGATCAGCTGCTCGCTGACCGTCGTCCGGGCCTGGACGACGATCTCCGCCGGCAGCGCCGGGGCGATCTCGCGGACGATCGGGACCAGCGTCGGGTCCCCGCCGTGGGCGTGCGCGGGTGCCGCACCGAGGGCGGGGGCGACCGCGAGCAGCACCGCGGCCGCCGCCGCACCGGCGCGGGATCGGACCGACGTCACCGGGCCCGTCGGGTCAGGGTCACCGAACGCCGGCGACCGGGCCGCCGCCCGGACACCGTGCGGGACGCCGTGCCCGGGAGCACGGCGAGGTCGGCCACGTCCCGAAGCGGACCCTGGCTCGGGCCGGGGCTGCCGAGGTCACCGGCGGCCGGCACCTCGGGCACGCCGGCGAGCAGTTCACCGCGGACCAGACCCGACGCGCGCATCTGCAGGTCCTTGACCTGAGCCTTCGTCAGCTTGGCGTCGACGAAGACCTGCCGGGACACCGAGGGGATCTCGCCCTTGGCCGACTTCGTGTGGACGTACAGCATGTACGGGCCGGCCGGCAGGTAGTTGCTGTTCGGCACCTCGACGGTGACCGAGTTCTTCGACCGGCTGACGATCTTCAGCTCGACGTTGCGCTGGTCGCCGTCCATCAGGTGGGTGACCGTGGGGTTGCGCGTCAGGCGGACGCTGGAGATCTCGCTCGGCCGGTCGACGTTCACCGTCATCGTCCGGTTCGTCGACCAGTTCGGGTTCACCTTCGTGATCACCGGCCGCTTGCCCCAGTACAGGTACGGCGGGTTGAAGATCTGGAAGGTCGGGTCGGCGTAGTTGCGGGACATGCCGAGGTTCTGCTCGGCGGCGTCGGTCGGACGGCCGTAGAGGAAACCGGCCGGGGCGTGGCCGCCGACGAGGACGCGGCCGTCGGGCAGCAGCATCGCGGTCGGGTGGTACGTGCGGCCGTGCGACTGCGCGGCGGTGACCGTCCACTGGCCGGTCGCCGGGTCCCACAGCTCGGTCGTCCGGTTCGCGATGTCGATGCCGGGCGCCGCGAGGTGGTCGCGGTCGGCGCCGTTGACGACCCACACGTGCCCGGTCGGGAGCAGGACGCCGTCGTTGTACCAGCGCGGGCTGTGCAGGTTGCCGCTCGCGTAGGACTTGAAGCTGTTGCCCGGCCCGACCTCGGTCATCGTCGTGTACGGGACACCGAAGTAGCCGCCCGGCCACGCGAACGGCACGCCGCCGACCGAGAGGAACTTCGCGGTGGTGTCGCCCGGCTTGAGCGTCAGCATCATCGAGAAGCCGGAGCCGCGGAAGCCGAGCGGCAGGCCGCCGAAATCGTTGATGCCGAGGTCGGTCCAGGAGTTGGTCTTCGGGTCGAAGACCGACGTGAGGCTCCACGTCGCCTCGTCCCAGGCGTAGCCCATCGGATTGACGACCTGGCCCTGCGAGTTGAAGAACGTCCGGCCGTCGGGCAGCAGGTGCATGCGCGGGTACAGCGGGAGCGACTTGTTCGCCGAGTCCGGCAGCACCGTCCACGTGCCGGTCTTCGGGTCGAAGCGCTCGACGTGCCGCTCGTTCGCCGCCGAGTCCGCGGGGCGGTCGGGGTAGTACGGCTTCATCATCTTGGCGACGCCGCTGAACGTCAGGATCGAGCCGTCGGGCTGGGTCACCATCGTCGGGTACCAGCGCGCGTACTTCATCTTCCCGACCTCGCTCCACCGGTCGGTGCGCGGATCGAAGATGCGGGTGTTCTTCAGGCCATTGAGCTCGACGACGCCGTACTTGGTCCCGGGGATGCCCGGCTCCTCGTAGTACGCCGTCCCGCCGTTGGTGAGCAGGCGACCGTCGGCGAGGAAGTTGAGGTCGGCGCAGAACAGGTCGCCGTCGTTGTCGGTCTTGTCGTTGTTGTGCGGGACGAGCGGCAGGTACTCGTTGTCGGGGTTGCCGTTCGCGTTGATCAGCGCGTCGTAGGGCGCGGTGGGCTTCCACTTCGGGGAGCCGCTGCGCAGGTCGAGCAGGCGGGCGCCGCTGTTGAGCGCGGTGTGGCCGAACTCGGCGACGACGGAGAGCTCGGGCTCGTCCATGCCCTCCAGGCCGCTCCAGTAGATCTGGCGCCCGTCGGCGAGCTGGGAGACGGCGTTGGCGGTGGGTTTGCAGCGCGGGCGCGGGTCGTTCGCCGAGATGCAGTCGGTGCCGTACTTGCCCGCCGGCTCCTCGAACAGGGCGGAGAACAGGCCGGTGTCGGCCGCGGTCAGGGCCGGAGCCGCCGTGCCGAGGCTCGGCGTCAGGGGGACGACGAGCGCCGCGGCTCCCGCCGCCAGGATCGGCTTGCGCATGGAAACCACCTCACGCGGGCGTCCGCGGTCGCGGGGGCTGACCTCTGGCCGGACGCCGTGGCCTCATGGTGCACCGTGCAAAGCCCGCTTACCAGGGCAAACCCGGCCCAACCCCTCCATTTGTCGGGTTCCCTCGGGCAGAATGCGCGGGATGTACACGCGGATGCCTTCCGACGTCCCCGGTCCGGCCGCACCGCTCGACCTCGCGCCCTACGTCACCGCGCTGCGCGCGGCGGCGGGCACCGACATCGCCGCCGGCGGGATCTGCGACGGCGGTCCGCAGATGACGCTCACGACGCTGGTGGGCGTCCGCTCCGACGGGCTGAAGTTCCTCGACGTCCGCAAGGGCCAGGGCCTCGGCGGCAAGGCGCTCGCGCTCTCCCGGCCGGTGTGGGTCGCG
The DNA here is from genome assembly GCF_000384115.1 of Sporichthya polymorpha DSM 43042. Lineage (NCBI taxonomy): Bacteria > Bacillati > Actinomycetota > Actinomycetes > Sporichthyales > Sporichthyaceae > Sporichthya > Sporichthya polymorpha. The sequence continues at coordinate 2,726,824 of NZ_KB913029.1, read as the reverse complement.
GACTACTGGACCGCGAAGGGCATCACCCACCACTACGACGAGCCCGTGCGCGCCGAGGGGTTGCGCGCGATGGTCGCAGTGCCGTTCTCGCTGCCGGGCGGCCTCGAGGGCGTGCTGTACGCGAGCATGCGCAAGGCGATGGCGGTGGGCGACCGCGTCCTCGACCGCGTCGTCGACGTGACCCGGCGTCTGGAGACCGACGCCCGCGTCTCCGCGGAGGTCGACCGGCGCCTGGCCGAGCTCGTCCCCGGCGCGAGTGCCGACCCCGGCCGTCGCGACCAGTGCCTGCGCGACGCCCACGCCGAGCTGATGCTGCTCCGCGACGACGTCCCCGCCGCCCAGCGGGACCGCGTTGACGCCCTGCTGACCCGCATCGCCCACGCGATGTCGCCCGACCCGGCCGCTCCCCCGCCGGTCCGCCTGACGCGCCGTGAGCGCGACGTCCTGATCCAGGTCGCCACCGGGGCCAGCAACGCCGTGGTCGCCGACCGCCTCGGCCTCACCGAGGCGACCACGAAGTCCTATCTCCAGACCGCCTCCCGCAAGCTCGACGCCGGCAACCGCGTCGAAGCCGTCGCCAACGCCCGGCGGCTGGGCCTGCTGCCCTAGATCCCGCCGGGGCCTCTGCGTTTCACTCGCCGGGGCCTCTGCGCTTCACTCGCCGGGGCCTCTGCGCTTCACTCGCCGGGGCCGGCCCTCACTCGCCAGGTCGGGCGAGTAAAGCCTGTTCCCAGCGAGTGAAGCCGTCCCCGCCCGGCCACTTCCCTCGGCGGAACCCCCTTCCCTCGCGCGATCCGGCGAGGGAGGCCGCGTTGCGGCGAGGGAAGTGCGCGACGGAGCGAGGGAAGCGGTGCGACGCGCGAGCAGGCGGTGCGACGCGCGAGCAGGCGGTGCGACGCGCGAGCGGGCGGCGCGCCGGTGCGGCTTCACCAGCTGAGCCCTGCTTCACCGGCCCTGCGTGGCTGGTGAAGCAGGGGTTCAGCCGGTGAAGCTGACGCCCGGGCACCACTTCCCTCGGCAGAACCCCGCTTCCCTCCCGGGACCGGGCGAGGGAGGCTGCCTTGTGGCGGGGGAAGCGGCGAGGCGGGGCGGGACGGAGGGCGTCAGCGCTTGCGAGGCTTGGACGGGGTGGAGCCGGCGGCGGTGGCGACGCCGCTGAGGTAGAGGCGGAGGGCGCGGACCATCAGCTCCTCGCCGGTGGGGCTCGCGTCGACGGCGGCGCTGAACGAGGGGAACTGCTCGCGCTGGCCGCCGTTGGGGGCGCTCGGGCGGCCGCTGACCTCGGCCTGGGCGTCGCCGAACGCGAGACCGAAGATCAGCTTCTCCATGCCGCGCATGACCGGCCACTGGTCCTCGACCGGGACGCCGGCCTCGGTCAGCAGCTGCGCGCCGCGTTCGTGCGACGGGACGATGACGGTGTTCGGGAAGTACGCGAAGACCAGCCCGGCGGCGCGGGGGTGGCGCAGGATCAGCCGGTACGTCTCGACGCAGAGGTCGACGAACCACTGCTGCCAGTCCCCGTCCGCGGGGTACGGCGGGACCGGCGCCTCCTTGAGCAGCTCGCGGGCCGCTTCCTGCAGGACGTCGTCGCGGTTCTCGAAGTAGTAGTAGAGCGAGGGCGTGCGTACACCCATCCGGCGCGCGAGCTTCGACAGCGAGAAGCCGTCGTAGCCCTCCTCGTCGATCAGCTCCAGCGTCGTCTTGATCGCGAGCTCACGCGAGATCATCGGCGACGAAGGCCGTGCCACTCGTCCTCCCGATGCCGCCGCCGACAGTCCTTCCTTGCCGGGGATGTTAGCCCGGAGGCGGCCGGCCGCCCGATCCCGGCGACCGGCCGCGCGCGTCGTCAGGCCGGGGGCGTCCGCGGCACGCCGCGGTTGATGTAGCCGGCGTCGACCACCATCGTGTGGCCGGTGACGTAGCGACCGTCGTCGGACGCGAGGTAGACGATCGCGTTGCTGATGTCGACGGGCTCGATCAGGTCGACCGGCATCGGGTTCTGATACAGCGGGCTGGCGGCCACCTCGAGGTTGGCCATGACGAACGCGCCGTACTGCTCGTTCGCCACCATCGGCGTGTTCACCCCGGTGGGGTGGATCGTGTTGACGCGGATGTTGTACTTCGCGAGCTGCGAGGCGTAGAGGCGCATCAGGCCGACGACGCCGTGCTTCGCGGCGACGTACGCCGCCTGCCCCGGCGAGGTGTTGAGGCCGATGCCGGTCAGGCCCGCGCTGGAGCTCGTGATGATGATCGAGCCGCTCTGACGGGCAATCATGTCCGGCACGGCCGCGTCCATGGTGTTCCAGACGCCGGTCAGCAGGGTCTCGATGCCGTCGGTCCAGGCCTACAGCTGCTCGCCCTCGTTGATCACCGGCATGATCCCGGCGTTGGCGACGACGATGTCGATCTGCCCGAACTCGGCGACACCCGCGTCGTAGGCGGCCTTGACCGCGGCGCGATCGCGCACGTCGGCGACGACGGGGAGGATGCGGCCGTCGACGTCCTCGACCATCGAGACCGTCTCGTCGAGGTCCTGCTTCGTGGCCATCGGGTAGAAGACCGTCGGGATCTGCTCGCAGATGTCGAGGGCGACGATCGACGCACCCTCCTCCGCAAGGCGGATCGCGTGCGACCGGCCCTGGCCGCGGGCGGCGCCGGTGATGAAGGCGACCTTGCCGTCGAGCTTGCCCATTGCTGTTTCTCCTTCGTTGGCGGGGTTGGTGGCGGGGTGCGGTGTGGTGCGTCAGAGCAGGTTCAGGACCGGCTCGAGGCGGCGGGCGACGTCCTCGAAGGCGGAGAGGTAGGAGATTCCGCTCCGCTCCCGGAGGGCCAGGAGCTGGTCCGCCATGTCGGCGGGGTCGCCGACGAGGACGGTCGGGACGTCCCGGAGACCGTCGACGGTGGTGCCGAACGCGTCGGCGGTCCGCTCCAGGCGCGCGGTGTCGGCGGCGTCGATCGCGGCGGTCAGCGTCAGATGGAGTTCGAGTTCGGCGAAGCGGGACCCGGCGGCCTCGCGCAGGACCTCGATGCGGTCGAGCACCGCGTCGAGGGTCATCGACCGCGCGGCGGCCCGGTCGACGCGGCCGGAGCGGATGCGCGGGGTGATCCCGACGATGTCGGCGTGCTCCGCGGCGAGGCGGAGCATGCGCGGGCCGCCGGCGCCGAGCAGCAACGGGATCCGATGGGCATGCGGGACGGGGACGTTCGCGAGGCTGCGGACCGTGTAGTGCTTCCCGGCGAAGTCGAGCGGACCGTCGCCGTACGCGCGCAGGATCGCGAGCGACTCCTCGAGCCGGTCGACCCGCTCGGCGCCCGTGCGCCAGGGCGCGTCGATCACCTCGTGGTCCGCGGGCAGCCAGCCGGCACCGAGGCCGAGCTCGAACCGGCCGTCCGACATCGTGGCCAGCCAGGACGCGTCCCGCGCGACGACCGTGGGGTGCGTCACCTCGTTGTCGAGCACGAGGGTGCTCAGCGTCAGGGTCGAGGTCACCCCGGCCGCGAGCGCCAGCGCCGGGATCGCCGGCGCGATCGGCAGCGAGAAGTGCTGCGGGACGTGCAGAACGTCGAAACCGGTCGCCTCCAGACGGCGCGCGAGGTCCTCCCAGGCGGGCCGGGCGTAGTTACCCAGGCTGATCACGCCGAAGCGGAAGGGGCGAGGAGAGACGCTCACACGACTCAACCTATTGGGTTAAGGTAAATCGTGGTCGAGATTGCGCAGACTCGTCGCCTGCACCCGCGGCACGGGGTGCACGACCAGCGTGCGCGGACGCCGGACCGGGCGCCGGACTCCGTGCGCCGAACGATCTGGATCGACTCCTTCCGCTTCGACGGCCCGGCCGGTCCGACCACCGTGCTCGGCTCGGGCCGCGACCTGTTCACCCCGGCCGCGGGCGAGCCGCGCGTGCTCGCGACCGCGGAGGTCGAGGTCGTCCTCGCCCCGCTCCACGGCGTGGTCGCCGAGGTGCGCAAGCCCGCCGGTTACGACGCCCTCGTCGGGGCGGCGGTGCCCGCGGGCTGGCGGCGGGCGCTTCACCCGCTGATCCCGGCCGACGGGCGGAACGGCCTGACCCACCGGATCCTCGACGACTTCCCCGGTGCGTTCCTCGGCGCCGGCATCCCGGTCGTCGAGGCCGGCGTGTATCCGTACCAGCCGAAGGAACTGCTTTTCCTGCTCAATGTCTGTCGCGGGTGGTCCGCCGGCGGGACGCAGGAGGTCGACATCAACGCCGGCCGCTTCCCCAAGCCCACGGGCCCCTCGCCCACCGACATCTCCCGCCCGGACGACCCCTGGGCCTGGCACGTCACCGACACTCCGCGCGCGGATTTCACCCGCCGCAGCCGGCGCTTCGACGTCCGGCGCGAGGGCGACGACCTCGTGATCGACGCGCACTTCCGCGACGTGTGGCTGCCCGTGGAGGGCGAGCCCGAGGTCGTGCACGAGTACTCGCTGGCGGCCCGCGCCGACGGCGCCAGTTTCGAGATCAGGGCCGTGCAGGTCGACGCCCACACGCTGCCGTGGGACGACTGCAATTCCGTCACCGATTCCGGGGAACACCTGCTCGGCGCGACGCTGGGCAACCTGGAGACCCCCGTCCGGACGCGCCTGAGCGGCGTCGCCGGCTGCACCCATCTCAACGACACGTTCCGCGGGCTCGACGCGGTTCCGCTCCTCGCCGCGGCTCTCGACCAGGAGGTTCGATGACCACCACCGCTCCCGCCTTGATCGAGGTGCGCTGCCCGGCCGACGGCCGGATCGTCGGCACCGTCGCGAACCAGACGCGCGACGAGGTCGCCGCCGTCGCCGCGAGGCTGCGCGAGGCCCAGCCCGCGTGGGAGGCGCTCGGGCCGGAGGCGCGCGGCAAACACCTGCGCGACTGGCGCGACTGGCTGCTCGACAACGAGCGGCGCCTCGGCGAGCTCGTGCAGTCCGAGACCGGCAAGAGCTGGGCGGACGCGTCGATGGAGACGGCCCTCGGCGTCGACATCATCACCTACCTGACGAAGAACGGCCCCGAGTTCCTCGCCCCGCGCAAGGTCTCGCCGCACAGCCCCGCCGGCGCGACGAAGAAGATGCGCGTCGTCTACCGGCCGTACCCGGTCGTCGGCCTGATCACCCCGTGGAACGGCCCGATCGGCAACCCGCTGCTCGACGTGGTCGGCGCCCTGCTCGCCGGCACGACCGTGCTCACCAAGCCGTCGGAGTTCACGCCGCTGTCGTGGATCGAGGTCGTGCGCGGCTGGCGCGAGGATCTCGGCGCCCCGCAGGTGCTCGAGGTCGTCACCGGCGCGGGTGAGACCGGCGCCGCGGTCGTCGACGCCGTCGACATGGTCATGTTCACCGGCTCCGCGCGCACCGGGAAGCGCATCGCGGCCCGCTGCGGCGAGCGTCTGATCCCGTGCAGCCTCGAGCTCGGCGGCAAGGACGCGATGATCGTCCTCGCGGATGCCGACCTCGACCGCGCGACCTCCGCCGCCGCGTGGGGCGGTTTCCTGAATGCGGGTCAGGCCTGCATCTCCGTCGAGCGCGTGTACGTCGAGGCACCCATCTACGACGAGTTCGTCCGCAGGGTGACCGAGAAGGTCGCCGGCATCCGCGTCGGCATGGACTCCCCCGGCGAGTTCGCCACCGAGATCGGCGCGATCGCGACCGAGGACCAGCTTCAGATCATCGAGACCCACGTCGAGGACGCGAAGGCCAAGGGCGCCCGCATCACCACCGGCGGCCAGCGCCGGTCGTCGGGCCAGTTCTTCGAGCCCACCGTCCTCGCCGACGTCAACCACTCGATGGACTGCATGCGCCACGAGACCTTCGGCCCGACGCTGCCGATCATGAAGGTCGCGAACGAGGACGAGGCCGTCCGCCTCGCGAACGACTCGCCCTACGGCCTCTCGGCCAGCGTGTTCAGCTCGAACCCCGACCGCGCCCAGCGCGTGGCCGACCAGCTCCAGGCCGGCGCGGTCAACATGAACAACGTGCTGAGCAACCTGTTCCAGCTGACCCTCCCCATGGGCGGTTGGAAGGAATCGGGCATCGGCACCCGCCTCGGCGGCTCCAACGCGGTCCTGAAGTTCTGCCGCCCCCAGGCCCAGATCTCAGAGCGCGTTGCGATGAAGTCCGAGGTCTACTGGTTCCCGATCTCCAAGCGCAAGGCCGTGATGCAGGCCCGCGCCATGCGCATGATGGCCGCGGGTGACTGGCGCCGCCGCCTCGGACTGCGTGGCCGGTAGTAGCTTCACCGCCCTCCCCTGCGGGGAAGATGGGTCTCATGCGGGTCGTGTCCGAGCAGCAGTTGACGTCCATCCTCGGCGGACTGCCGGTCGAGTGTCCGCGTGTGGTCGCCAGCGGGAACTTCGCGACGCCGCGGACGCTGCTGGGCTTGGTGGACAAGGCGTTGGCCCGCTACCGGTTGTTCGTGCTGAACGCGCAGCCCGGCCTGCCCGACCGGAACGGCGTCGACCTCGAGACGCCGTTCGTCGGCGCCGGGATGCGGCGGAGCCCGCGGCTGCGGTACTTCCCGTCGCGACTCTCCCTCGTCCCGCTCCTGCTCAAGCAGAACCTGGCCCCCGACCTCGTCGTGCTGCACTGCTCGACGCCGCGAGACGGGACGGTCTCGATGGGCACGGAGGTGAACATTCTTCCCGCCGCCGTCGAGGCGGCCCGGGCGCGCGGCGCACTCGTCGTCGCCCAGGTGAACCCTCACATGCCGTACGTGTTCGGCGACGGCGTCCTCGCCTGCGACGAGATCGATTACGTCCTGGAGGCCGAGGAACCGCTCGGCTCGCCCGTCCCGCGTCCGGTCGCGGACACCTCGCGGACGATCGGTGGACGGGTCGCCCGCCTGATTCCCGACGGTGCCACGCTGCAGCTGGGGATCGGCGCGATTCCGGATGCCGTGCTCGGCGCGCTCCTCACGCGGCGCGGGCTCGCGGTGTGGTCGGAGATGTTCAGCGACGGCGTGCTGCGCCTGCACGAAGCCGGTGCCCTCGACGACACCCGAACCGTGACCGCGTCCTTCGTGTTCGGCAGCCCGGAGCTCTACGCGTGGGTGGACCGCAACCCCCGCGTCGTGCTGCTGCGGACGGAGAAGACCAACGACCCCGGAGTGATCGCTTCCCATCCCGCGCTGGTCTCCGTCAACGGCGCCCTCGAGGTCGACCTCTACGGACAGGCCAACGCCAGTCGAGTGCGCGGAGAGATCTACTCCGGCTTCGGCGGTCAGACCGACTTCGTCGTCGGCGCCCTGCACTCACCGGGCGGACGTGCCGTGATCGCGCTGCCGTCCTGGCACCCCAAAGCCGACCGGTCCACGATCGTGCCGCGGCTGGAGGGTTCGGTCACGTCGTTCCAGCACAGCTTCATCGTCACCGAGCAGGGTTCCGCCGCGATCTGGGGCCACGACGCGAACGACCAGGCCCGGCACATCATCGAGCACGCGGCGCACCCCGACGCCCGTGAGTGGTTGCGCGAGTCCGGCCGCACCCTGGGTCTACGCGTGCCCTGAATCGGTCAGGCGAGCCCGAGCGCCGCGCGGACGCCGTCGGCGATCACGAGATCCTCGCGGGCCCGGACGACGACGGTCCGCACCGCCGCGTCCCCGGCCGAGATGTCGACGTCCCCACGGACATCGGCGTTGCGATCGGCGTCGAGGGCGACGCCGAGGAACGCGAGACGCTCCGCGACGCGGGCACGCAGGTCGGCGCTGTTCTCCCCCACCCCGGCGGTGAACGCGAGGACGTCCAGCCCGCCGAGGGCGGCGGCCATCGCCGCGATCCCGCCGACGAGACGGTGGACGTAGATCTCGACGGCGACGCGGCAACGCTCGTCGCCCGCAGCCTCGCCGGCGAAGATCTCGCGCAGGTCCGCGGTGCCGGCGAGGGCGAGAAGTCCCGAACGGTGCTCCAGGGCTCCGGCGATCTCACGCTCCGTCAGGTGTCCGTTCTCCTGGAGCCAGAGCAACAGTCCCGGGTCCAGCGCACCGCACCGGGTCGCCATCACCAAACCGTCGAGCGGGGTGAAGCCCATCGTGGTGTCGACGGACCGGCCGTCCCGCACGGCGCACAGCGAGGCGCCCGCCCCGAGGTGACAGATCACGCTGCGGCACTCCGCCGGCGACCGGCCGGCCACCCGCGGCGCCTGTTCCGCGGCGTAGGTGAACGACAGGCCATGGAAGCCGTAGCGGCGCAGTCCCCACTTCTCCCGCCACTCGAGCGGGATCGGGTACACCGACGCCGCGGCCGGCATCGTCGCGTGGAACGCGGTGTCGAAGCAGGCGACCATCGGGGTGGCAGGCAGCAACTGCCGGACGATCGCGATCGCCGCCAGCGACTGCGGCTGGTGCAGCGGCGCCAGGCTGGTCAGCTCGGCGAGGCCCGCTTCGACCTGTGCGTCCACCACCGTCGGCTGGACGTACCGCTCGCCGCCATGGACGACCCGGACCCCGACGGCGTCGATCTCCCCCGTCGCCACCAGGCCGCGCAGGACGTCGATGTCGAGGTCGCCGATCGCATTGAGGTCGGCCGTGGCCACCACCTCGGCCCCGGCGAGCACCCGCAACTTCAGGCTGGAGGAGCCGGGGTTGACGACGAGAACGCGCGCGGTCACGAGGTGGCGTCGTCGTCCGGGACCTGCCAGCTGCGCACGGCCGGGAGGTCCTCCCCGTGGTCCCGCGTCCAGGCCCGGGCGCGGATGCGCTGGTCGAGCATGTGCTGCCGCAGCACTCCGGAGCTCTCCGCCAGGCGCGGCACGCGGTCGATCACGTCGACGACGAGCTGGAACCGGTCGAGATCGTTCAGCATGACCATGTCGAACGGCGTCGTGGTGGTGCCCTCCTCGACGTAGCCGCGGACGTGGAAGTTGTCGTGGTTCGTCTGACGGTACGTCAGCCGGTGAATCAGCCACGGGTAGCCGTGGTAGGCGAAGATGACGGGCTTGTCGGTGGTGAACAGGGCGTCGAAGTCCCGGGACGACAGTCCGTGCGGGTGCGAGTGCTCGTCCTGCAACCGCATCAGGTCGACGACGTTGACGACCCGCACCCGCAGGTCCGGCACGTGCTTGCGCAGCAGCGTGGCGGCCGCCACCACCTCGAGCGTCGGCACGTCACCGGCGCAGCCGAGGACGACCTCGGGGTCGTCGGCGCCCACGCTCGCCCACTCCCACACGCCGATGCCGCGGGTGCAGTGTTCGATCGCCGACTCCAGGTCGAGCCAGTCGGGCGTCGGCTGCTTGCCGGACACCACGACGTTCACGTAGTTGCGGCTGCGCAGGCAGTGATCCATCACCGAGAGCAGGCAGTTCGCGTCCGGCGGCAGGTACACGCGGATGACGTCGGCCTTCTTGTTCACCACGTGGTCGATGAAGCCCGGGTCCTGGTGGGAGAAGCCGTTGTGGTCCTGTCGCCAGACGTGGCTGGAGAGCAGATAGTTCAGCGACGCGATCGGCTGCCGCCACGGGATGTCCCGGGTCACCTTCAGCCACTTCGCGTGCTGGTTGAACATCGAGTCGACGATGTGAATGAACGCCTCGTAGCAGTTGAACAGCCCGTGCCGGCCGGTCAGCAGGTAACCCTCGAGCCAGCCCTGGCACAGGTGCTCCGAGAGCACCTCCATCACCCGGCCGTCGGGTGAGAGGTGGTCGTCACCGTCGATGGTCTCGGCGAGCCAGGTGCGGTCGGTGACCTCGAACGCCGCCGCCAGGCGGTTGGACGCGGTCTCGTCGGGGCTGGTCATCCGGAAGTTCGTCGGGTTCGCGGCCATCACGTCGCGGATCAGGCCACCGAGGACGCGCGTCGGCTCGCTGAACGACTCCCCCGGCGCGGAGACCTTCACCGCGTAGGAGCGGAAGTCGGGGATCGCCAGATCCTTCAGGAGCAGACCGCCGTTGGCGACGGGGTTCGCGCTCATCCGCCGCGTTCCCGTCGGGGCGACCGCGCGGAGCTCCGGGCGCAGGGCGCCGGTCTCGTCGAACAGTTCCTCCGGCCGGTAGGACCGCAGCCACTGCTCCAGCAGCGCGCGGTGACCCTCGTCGGACCGAGTCTCGGCCAGCGGAACCTGGTGCGAGCGCCAGGTCCCCTCGACCCGGCGGCCGTCGACCTCGCCCGGGCCGGTCCAGCCCTTCGGCGTCCGGAGGATAATCATCGGCCATTTCGGCCGGGTGCGGTCGCCGCCGGTCCGCGCGCGGCGCTGGATCTCGGCGATCTCGTCACAGACCGTCTCCAGCGTCAGCGCGAGCTCGCGGTGGACCGTCGCGGGGTCGTCGCCGGCGACGACGTACGGCCGGTACCCGTGGCCGACGAACAGCGCCTCGAGCTCGGACTCGGGCAGCCGGGCCAGCACGGTCGGGGCGGCGATCTTGTACCCGTTCAGGTGCAGGATCGGCAGCACGGCACCGTCGCGCGCGGGGTTGAGGAACTTGTTCGAGTGCCAGCTCGCCGCGAGCGGGCCGGTCTCGGCCTCGCCGTCGCCGACGACGCAGGCGACCAGCAGGTCCGGGTTGTCGAACGCGGCCCCGAAGGCGTGCACGAGCGCGTAGCCGAGCTCGCCACCCTCGTGGATCGAGCCCGGCACCTCCGGCGCGACGTGGCTCGGGATGCCACCGGGGAACGAGAACTGCCGGAACAGCCGGCGCAGGCCGTCGACGTCCTGGCTGACCGCGGGATGCACCTCGGAGTACGTGCCCTCGAGGTAGGCGTTGGCCACCAGCGCCGGACCGCCGTGCCCGGGGCCCGTCACGAAGATCGCGTCGAGGTCCCGCTCGCGAATCACCCGGTTGAGGTGCGCGTAGAGCAGGTTCAGCCCGGGTGTCGTCCCCCAGTGCCCGAGCAGGCGCGGCTTGATGTGTTCGGGCGCCAGCGGTTCTCGCAGCAATGGGTTGTCGAGCAGATAGATCTGCCCCACCGACAGGTAGTTCGCCGCCCGCCAGTAGGCGTCGATCCGGTCCAGGTCCTCGTCGCTCACCGTCGTTGTCGCCACGGGGCTCATCCTGCCCGGAGAACGATCACTTTCAACCCGGTCCCGACGCGACACCGACGGTCGGCCCGGGTCTTTCGAGTCGTTCGTCCCTGGGTCCGCGGTTCACGGAGCAACAGGATCGAGTCACGACATCAGAGAACGACATCAGCGAAAGGGATTCGCCATGTTGAAGCCACACGACCCGACGGACCTGCTGCTCTCCCCGGTCGCCCTCGAGATCGACGAACGCCTGGAGCAGATGGCGAAGCTGGACGCCGCGGCACTCACCCGCCAGATCGCCTGGGAGACCAACATGGAGCCGCGCAACGCCGACGAAGCCGCGCGGGCCGTGATCGCCTCGGTCACCTACCTCGTCGACACCCACGGCTGGGAGGTCTCCTGGGACCCCCGCGGTGTCCGCCTCCACCACGAGAACCACGACATGGTCCTCGGCGTGCCCCGCAACCTCGTGGAGTTCGTCTCCGCGGCCGCCGGCTGAGCGACCTGGCCCGGGTTCCCCCCGCCCGGGCCAGGTCCCCGGTCCTCAGGCGAGTTGAGCGAGGAACCGGTCGATCTCCGCGCGCAGCGTCGACGAGAGCTTCGAGAGCTCCAGCGCCGCGGTGGTGAGGTCGGTGCAGGCGACGCTGGTCTCGCGCGTGCTGGTCGTGATCTCGGTCACGTCGACCGACAGGGTCTCCGTCACCGCGGCCGCGGCCTGGGTGTTGCGGCTGATCTCCGCCGTGGCCTGCTCCTGCTCACCGACGGCGCCGGCGATCGCGGCGACGCTGGAGCCCATGTCGCGCATCGCGTTGGTGATGCCGTCGATCGCGGTGACGGTGCGCTCGGTCGTCGCCTGGATCTGCTCGACCTGCGCGGCGATCTGGCTCGTCGCCTCGCCGGTGCGGGCCGCGAGTTCCTTGACCTCGTTCGCGACGACCGCGAAGCCCTTGCCCGCCTCGCCGGCGCGCGCCGCCTCGATGGTGGCGTTCAGGGCCAGCAGCCGCGTCTGGCTGGCGACGTGGTTGATGACGGACACGACGGTCTCGATCTCGCGCGACGCGAGGGCGAGGCTGCGCACGGTCTCGTCCGCCCGCTCGGCGTCGGCGACGGCGACGTCGCTGGCGGCCTTGGAGCGGTTGGCCTGCTTCTCGATCTCGCCGACGGTCGCGACCATCTCCTCGACACCCGCGGCGACCGACGTGACGGCCTGCGAGGCCTCGACGGAGCCGGCGGCGACGCGGTCGGCGCGGGTCGCGGTGGACTCCGCCGCCCCGGCCAGGCCGCGGGCGGTGGACTCGAGCTCCGCGGAGGCCGCCGCGACGGACTCGGCCACGCCGAGGATCGCGGTCTCGAAGTCGGTGGCGATCTGCCGGCGCTGGGCCTCGGCGGCGGCGATGCGCTCCTCGGCGCCTGCCATCTCGGACGTGGCCCGGTTGATCGTCTCGGCGCCGGCCCGGAACGAGCCCTGCATGCCGCGGACGAGGAAGCGCCGGAAGAAGCGCTTGTCCGAGGCGTACTCCAGCGAGGCACCCGCCTCACGGACGAAGGCGTCGGTCAGGTCGAGCATGTGGTTCAGGGCCTGACGAACCGTCACCAGGTCGTCCTGCTCGCCGAGGTTCCCGACGCGCGGCTCCAGGTCACCGGTCGCGGCCGCGCGGCAGACGTCGGCGACGGCGCGCACCGCATTGCGGTACTGCGCGAGCTCGGCCTCCAGCTCCGCGAGACGGTCGGGCGCTTCGGCGGGCCCGGACTGCGTCGGCAGCGCAGCGCTCGTGATCGTGTCCGTGGTGGTGCTCATCGGGCGGCTCCCGTCAGGCGCTCGGTGTCGAGGGACCAGACCCATTCGTCGTAGCTCAGGCCCTGCTCGGCCAGCTTGTCGGCGAACAGGCGCGCGCCCGCCGCGGCGGCCTCGGACGCGTTCGTGTGCCGGCGCTCCTCGCGCAGCAGCTCGGCGTACACGGGCTCGACCTGTGCCAGCGCGCTCCGCGCGGCGGTGCGCCGGTTCGAGTGGAACCCGACGATCTGTCCGCGGCTGTCGAAGGTCGGCGTGACGTGCGCGAGCACCCAGTAGTGCGCGCCGTCGCCCGCCAGGTTGACGATGTAGGCGAAGAGCTCGTGACCGGACCCGAGGGTCTCCCACAGGAGCCGGAACACCGACCGCGGCATGTCCGGGTGCCGAATGATGTTGTGCGGCTGCCCGATCAACTCGTCCTCCGCGAAGGCCGAGACCCGCAGGAAGACGTCATTGACGTACAGAATCCGACCCTTGGGGTCAGTCTTGCTGACGATGATCTCGTCCTCGTCGAACGTGCGTTCCTGACCGGTCGGCCGGATGGTGGTGGCGCGCATCGAGTCCCCTCGTTCCGGTGGGTTTCCACCGTCCTGATCGGCCGTCCGGCGCCGGACGTGAGCCCGCCCGGCGATCTTCGCGGGGCCGGTGACGAAGGTCCCGAACGATCCCCGACGATCGGCCCCCGGCGGAGTGGGACCGCCTCGACGAGGTCCGCCGCGCGGTCGAGTCCGTCGCCGGGGCGGCCTGACCTCAGGCGCGGGTCGCGACCGTCAACAGGACGACGGCGTCGGTCTCGGCCACGAGGTCGTGACGGACCGGCGGGATCGGCAGGTGGTCGCCGGCGTGACCGGTCCACGTCTCGTCCCCGGCGTGCATCTGCACCGTTCCCTGCAGGACCTGCAGGGTTGCCTCCCCGGGTGCCTCGTGCTCGCCGAGCGCCTTGCCCGCCGCGATGGCGATCAGCGTCTGGCGGAGGTCGTGGGCGCGGCCGCCGTAGACGGTGTGGGCCGCGCGCCCACTCGCGGCGGTGCGGGCGGCCGCGAGCTGCTGCGCAGCGATCTCGGTCAGCGACTGGCTCTGCATGAACGTCCTCCGGAGTGGTCGGAACGGTTGGTCACCCCACACGCTCCCATCCGCGACGCGGACGGTGGGAGCCGAGTTGCTCGTCGCGGCTGCGGTAGACGATGTAGGGGCGGGTCAGGTAACCCACGGGGGCACTGAACACGTGCACGAGCCGGGTGAACGGCCAGAGCGCGAACAGCAGCATCGCGGCCAGACCGTGCAGCTGGAAGCCCAGCGGGGCCTCCGCCATCAGCTCGGGGTGGGTGTCGAAACGGAAGATGCCGCGGAACCAGACCGAGACGCCCTCGCGGTAGTCGTAGTGGTCGATGATGTTCGCTCCGACGGTATTGGCGAGCCCGAGCACGATGACGGTCCCCAGGACCAGGTACATCACCTTGTCCATCACCGTCGTCGCGGAGAAGACGGGCCCGACCGTGCGACGGCGATAGATCAGGATCGCCATACCGATCAGCGTCCCGGCGCCGGCGATCGCGCCGACGGACACCGCGAGGAAGTGGTACAGGTCCTCGGAGATCCCCACCTCCTCGGTCCACGACTTCGGCACGCCGAGACCCATCACGTGGCCGAGGAAGACGGCCAGGATCCCGATGTGGAACAGCGGGCTTCCCCACCGCAGCAACCGGTCCTCGTAGAGCTGCGAGGACCGGGTGGTCCAGCCGAACTTGTCGTAGCGGTACCGCCAGTAGTGGCCGACGACGAACGTCGTGAGACAGACGTACGGCACCACGACCCAGAGGAACTCGTCCACGTCACCCCCTCCGCAGCCCGGGCATGGGCAGGTCGACGGGCGCGGCCGGCGCCGGCACCGCCGGGCCGACGTCGAACCCGGGCGTGCCGTAGGGCGTGAGTCCGACCTCCTCCTCCGGCGGACCCGCCGCGATCAGCGCCTCCACCGCCGCGGCCTCGTCCCCGGCCAGCGCCGGGAGGGTGGCGCACACCGCTTCGAGGGCACCCGCCCAGCGGGCACCTTCCCCGACCAGGGCACGGCGCAGCACCTCCAGCCCCGCCCGGTGGTCGCAGAGGAGCCGATGGGCCACGGCGGCGTCGACGGTGGCGCCGTACTCGAGCACGACGCAGAGGTGGTCCGGCAGCTCGGCCGCCGTGAGCACGTATCCGGACGCCGCGTAGGCCTCGGCGAACCGCAGCAGCGCCATCCCCCGCCGGCGCGTGTCCCCGTGCGTGAAGTAGGTGAGGAACAACGCATGCTGCCGACGGCGGTCGAAGGTCTCGACGTACTCGGCCTGCAGCTCCGACAACGGCGCCGAGGCCAGCTCGGCGACCGTGCGACGCAGCGGTTCGGCGAGCACCGACGGCAGGGCGTCGGAACCGCGGTGCACCAGGTCCAACCGAGAGACCAGGTCGTCGTCGGGGTAGTCCAGCAGGAGCGAGGCCGCCTGCCAGGTGATCCGTCGCTGATCGTCGGTCAGGTCGCCGATCGCGGTCCGGCGGCGCAGCAGTGTCCTCATCATTTCTCGGCCCCGTCGCCGTTCCGCGGGGGGAACAGGCCGTCGGGCGCTCCCTTGCCGTCCCAGTTGAGCAGGTTCACCCGTCTCGGTTTGTCACCCGGCTCCACGAGCGTGTCGCCCTGCTGCCGCTGCCGCAGCATGTGGAAGTTCTCCACGGCGATCGGAGCCACGGCGCCGGACCCCTCGCCGAACGGGCCGGAGCCGCCCATCCCGGGCCCGCCGTCGTAGTCCAGCGAACAGTCGGTCGCCAGCTCCTCCAGCGCGTGCGCCTGCTCGGCGTGCGCCGGTGGGATGACGTAGCGCTCGTCGTACTTCGCCAGCGCGAGGAGGCGGAACATGTCGTACATCTCCTCCTCGCCCATGCCGACCGCGGCGGGGATCTCGGCGTTCGGCTCGCGCCCGAGGTTGATGTCGCGCATGTACGAGCGCATCGCGGCGAGCTTACGCAGCACCGCGTCGACCGGGGCAGGATCGCCGGCCGTGAACAGCTCGGCGAGGTAGCCGATCGGGATGCGCAGCGCATCGATGGCGGCGAAGAGATTCTCCGCACGCTCCGCGTCGGTGCCCGTCTCGCGCACGACGTCGACGACCGGCGACAGTGGCGGGATGTACCAGACCATCGGCATCGTGCGGTACTCCGGGTGCAGCGGGAGCGCGACGCGGTAGCGGGAGATCAGCGCGTACACCGGCGAGCGGCGGGCCGCCTCGATCCAGTCCCGGGGGATCCCGGCCCGCTCGGCCTCGCGCGCCACGGCCGGGTCGTCGGGGTCGAGGAAGATCGAGCGCTGCGCCTCGTAGAGACCGTGCTCGTCCGGCGTCGTCGCCGCCTCCAGCACCCGGTCCGCGTCGTAGAGGACCAGGCCGATGTACCGCAACCGGCCGACACAGGTCTCCGAGCACACCGTCGGCAGTCCGACCTCGACGCGCGGGAAGCAGAACGTGCACTTCTCGGCCTTGCCGGTGCGGTGGTTGAAGTACACCTTCTTGTACGGGCACCCGGAGACGCACATCCGCCAGCCGCGGCACCGGTCCTGGTCGACGAGGACGATGCCGTCCTCGCTGCGCTTGTAGATCGCGCCACTCGGACAGGACGCCGCGCAGGACGGGTTGAGGCAGTGCTCGCAGATGCGCGGCAGGTAGAACATGAACGTCGACTCGAACTCCATCCGGACCTGCTCGGAGATCCGGGCCAGGACCGGGTCCGACGTGGCCGTCGCTGCGGAGCCGCCGAGGTTGTCGTCCCAGTTCGCCGACCACTCGACCTTCATCGGCCGGCCGGACAACAGCGACTGCGGCTGCGCGACCGGGGTGTGCTCCTGGGCCGGCGCGTCCGTGAGCGTCGCGTAGTCGTAGGTCCAGGGCTCGTAGTAGTCGTCGATCGACGGCATCTTCGGGTTGGAGAA
Source organism: Sporichthya polymorpha DSM 43042 (assembly GCF_000384115.1). Classification (NCBI taxonomy): domain Bacteria; kingdom Bacillati; phylum Actinomycetota; class Actinomycetes; order Sporichthyales; family Sporichthyaceae; genus Sporichthya; species Sporichthya polymorpha. The sequence goes on along the minus strand of NZ_KB913029.1, from coordinate 2,710,133 downwards.
GATCGTCGCGAGCTTCTTCAACCGGCCGCCGCCCTTGAGCGCCAGGCGACCGCGCTTGTTCAGCGTCCAGCCGCCCTTCCACTCCTCCTGGTCCTCGTACCGGCGCGGGTATCCCTGCCCCGGCCGGGTCTCGACGTTGTTGAACCAGACGTACTCGGTGCCGGTCCGGTTCGTCCACGCCTGCTTGCAGGTCACCGAACAGGTGTGGCACCCGATGCACTTGTCGAGGTTCATCACCATGGCCATCTGGGCCATCACGCGCATCAGTACCGCACCTCCTGCGAGCGCTTCCGGATCACCGTGACCTCGTCGCGTTGGTTGCCCGTCGGCCCGAGGTAGTTGAACGCGAACGACAGCTGGGCGTAGCCGCCGATGAGGTGGCTGGGCTTGATCAGCAGCCGGGTGAGCGAGTTGTGGATGCCACCGCGCCGACCGGACGTCTCGGCGAGCGGGACGTCGATGAGCCGGTCCTGCGCGTGGTGCATGTACACCGTGCCCTCCGGCATCCGGTGGGACACGATCGCCCGCGCGACCACGACGCCGTTGCGGTTGACCGCCTCGATCCAGTCGTTGTCCGCGATGCCGACCTTGGCCGCGTCCCGGTCGGACATCCAGATCGTCTGCCCGCCGCGGGAGAGGGAGAGCATGAACAGGTTGTCCTGGTACTCGGAGTGGATCGACCACTTGTTGTGCGGGGTCAGGTAGCGCACGGTCACCCCGAGCTCCCCGACCGTCCCGATCGCCGGTTCCCCGAAGACCGCGCCCATGTCCAGCGGCGGCCGGTACACGGGCAGGTTCTCCCCGAGCTCGGTCATCCAGTCGTGGTCGAGGAAGAAGTGCTGACGTCCCGTCAGGGTGTGCCACGGTTTGCTGCGTTCGACGTTGATCGTGAACGGTGAGTACCGGCGGCCGCCGGTCTCCGACCCCGACCACTCGGGCGAGGTGATGACCGGCACCGGCGCCGCCTGGGTGTCGGCGAAGGTGATCTGCTTGCCCTCGTGCTCGGCCGCGAGGTCGTGCAACCGGGTTCCGGTGCGTTGCTCGAGGGTCCGAAAGCCCTGGGTGGCGAGGTGGCCGTTCGTCGTGCCGGACAGCGCGAGGATCGCCTCGCACGCGTGGACGTCACGCTGCAGCGACGGGCGGCCGGCGGCCGGGCCGCCCCGGATCGCACCGTTCTTCGACCGTAGGTACTCGACCGCCGTACCGACGTCGTACGTGATGCCCTTCGTCGTCGTACCCAGGGTGTCGAGGAGCGGGCCGAGGGCACGCATCTGGTCACCGACGGCCCCGTAGTCCCGCTCGACCGTCACCAGCTTCGGCATCGTGCGCCCAGGCTCGGGCTCGCAGTCCCCGGCCTTCCAGTCCCGTACCACGCCGTGCGGGTTGGCCATCGCGTCCGGGGTGTCGTGCAGGAGCGGAGCCGCGACCACGTCCGTGCGGGTGCCCAGGTGGTCGCGCGCCAGCTCGCTGAACCGCGTGGCGATCGTCTGCCAGGCGTCCCAGTCGGTGCGGGTCTGCCACGGCGGGGCGATGGCCGGGTTGAAGGAATGGATGTACGGATGCATGTCCGTCGTGTTCAGGTCGTGCTTCTCGTACCAGGTGGCGGCCGGCAGCACCACGTCGGAGAACAGCGTCGTGCTGGTCTGCCGGAAGTCCAGCGAGAGCAGCAGGTCGAGCTTGCCGCTGGGCGCCGTGTCGTGCCACTCGATCTCGCGGGGCCGCCGGTCCGGCGCCGCCTCCGTGGCGCGCAGCGAGCTGTCCGCCCCCAGCAGGTGGCGCAGGAAGTACTCGTTCCCCTTCGCGGAAGAACCCAGGAGGTTCGCACGCCACACCGCGAGGACGCGCGGGAAGTTCTCCGGTGCGTCCGGGTCCTCGCAGGCGAACCGCAGCGCGCCGGAGCGCAACTGGTCGACGACGTACTCCCCCACTGGTCGCCCGCTGGCCCGCACCTCGTCGGCCAGGTCGAGCGGGTTGCGGTTGAACGTCGGGTGCGAGGGCATCCATCCCATCCGCGCGCTGAGCGCGATGAGGTCCGCCGTGCTGCGGTTCGCGAACCCTCCCGGCCCGGAGGCGGCGCTCAGCGTCCCGGCGTCCACCTGGTCGTAGCGGAACTGGTCGGTGTGGAGGTACCAGTAGGCGGTCTGGATCATCTGGCGCGGCGGTCGGACCCAGTCCGTCGCGAACGCGAGGTGCGCCCAGCCAGTGACCGGCCGGCATTTCTCCTGCCCGACGTAATGCGCCCACCCGCCGCCGTTGACACCCTGACACCCCGTCAGCGTCGTGAGGGCCAGGAATCCGCGGTAGATCGTGTCCGAGTGGAACCAGTGGTTGGTGCCGGCCCCCATGAGGATCATCGACCGGCCGCGCGACTCTTCGGCGTTGCGGGCGAACTCGCGGGCGATGCGAGCCGCGGCGACCGCCGGCACACCGGTGATCGCCTCCTGCCAGGCCGGGGTGTACGGCTGCGGGTCGTCGTACCCGGCCGGCCACGTCCCGGGCAGCGCCTGCCCGGCGACGGTCCGGCTCACCCCGTACTGCGCGAGCATCAGGTCGAACACCGTGGTCACGAGGTGGTCGCCGACCCGGCGCACCGGTACTCCTCGGACCAGGTCGCCCGGCGCCCCGGTGTCGAAGCGCGGCAACCGGACCTCGACCGCCTCCGCCCCGTCCTCCAGCAGCGAGAGCCGTGGTTGCAGGTCGCCCAGCTCGAGGTTCCAGCGGCCCGCGCCCTCCGGGCCGAAGCGGAAGCCCAGCGACCCGGTCGGTACCGCGGGGGCCCCGGTGACCTCGTCGACGACCACGGTCTTGAAGGCGGCGTTCTCGGTGCCCGCGTGCTCAGGCAGGTCGGCCGCCGTGAGGAACTTGGTCGGGCGGTACCCGCCGCCGGGGGCCGGTTCGAGCCGGACCAGGTGCGGCAGGTCAGTGAACCGGCGCGTGTAGTCCGCGAAGTACGGCACCGCCCGGTCGACGAAGAACTCCCGGAGGATCACGTGGCCCATGGCCATCGCCAGCGCGCCGTCGGTGCCCGGCGCGGGTGCGAGCCACTCGTCGGCGAACTTGACGTTGTCGGCGTAGTCGGGCGCGACGACGACCACCTTCTGCCCGCGGTACCGCGCCTCGGCCATCCAGTGCGCGTCGGGCGTCCGTGTGACCGGGACGTTCGAGCCCCACATCACGAGGTAGCCGGCATCCCACCAGTCGCCGGATTCGGGCACGTCGGTCTGATCGCCGAACACCTGGGGCGAGGCGACGGGAAGGTCGGCGTACCAGTCGTAGAAGGAGAGCATCGCCCCGCCGATCAGCGAGGTGAACCGCGCGCCGGAGGCGTGCGAGACCATCGACATCGCGGGAATCGGCGAGAATCCGGCGACCCGGTCCGGACCCCAGCGGCGGATCGTGTGCACGTACGCGGCCGCCACGATCTCGGTGGCCTCGTCCCAGGACACGCGGACCATGCCGCCCTTGCCGCGGGCCGACTTGTACGCGCGGGCGCGCTCGGGATCGTCGGCGATCTCGGCCCAGGCCAGCACCGGGTCGCCGAGTCGAGACTTCGCCTCCCGGTACATCTGAAGCAACGTGCCGCGGACGTAGGGATAGCGGATGCGCGTGGGCGAGTAGGTGTACCAGGAGAAGGCCGCGCCTCGCGGACAGCCACGGGGCTCGTACTCGGGACGGTCCGCACCCGCTGACGGATAGTCAGTCTGCTGGGTCTCCCACGTGATGATGCCGTCCTTGACGTACACCTTCCAGGAGCAGGAACCGGTGCAGTTCACGCCGTGGGTCGAGCGCACGACCTTGTCGTGGCTCCACCGGTCCCGGTAGAAGTCGTCGGCGGCCCGGCCGCCGCGCTTGCTCAGCGTCCGCCGGTCCGCCGACACGGTTCCTTTGGTGAAGAACCGGCGGCTGCCGACCAGCAGATCGGCCAGTGCCCCGTCCAACCCGGGCTCGTCGACGCGCTTCACGCGCTCACCTCCGTGGGCGTTGCGGTCCTCGTCGCCGCGGTGTGGCGGACGACGGTCAGGGTGAGCAGCAGCATCACCGCCGACGTGGCGGCGAGGAGACCGAGACCGATCGCGTAGGAATCGGTGCGGCCGTAGACGTAGCCCATGAGCAGCGGCGGCGCGAACCCGCCGAGCCCACCGGCCGCGCCGACGAGACCGGTCACGCCTCCGACCCGACTCGGCTCGGTCGCCTGCGCGATCAGGGCAAACACAGCACCACTGCCGGCACCGAGGGCCGCCGCCATCGCGAGGAAGACGACCGTGCCGAGGCCCGCGAGCGGCGGGTTGCCGGCCGCGATCGCGGCGCAGACCGTCACGATCGCGAACACCCCGGTCAGCACCGGAACGGCCCCGAGGCGGTCCGAGAGCCATCCCCCGGCCGGGCGCATCACGACCGCAATGACGACGAAGCCCGCCATGCGGTTCGCGGCGTCCGCGGCGGTGAGATCGTGAGCCGTCTTCAGATAAGCCGGCAGGTACACGGAGAAGGCCACGTACCCGCCGAACGCCACCGCGTAGAGAGCACACGCCTGCCAGGTGATGGGCAGCTTCGCGTTGGACACGACGCGCGTCACCAGGGAAGTGGTGGGTGCCGTCCGGCCCGGCGCGTCGCGCAGGATCAGCCAGGCGACGATCGCGTACACCGCCAGCGCGGCCGCGGTGAGAAGGAACGGCGCCCGCTCCCCGACGTTGTCGGTGAGCTTGACCGTGGTCAGCGCCGAGATGGCGGTGCCGCCCATGCCGGCCCCGAAGATCCCGATCGCCAGGCCTCGTCGTTCGGGCGGGAACCAGGCGTTGACGAACGGCACCCCCACCGCGAAGACCGTCCCCCCGATGCCGAGGAAGAAACCTCCGACCAGCACGAGCGCGTAGGAGTCCAGGGCGAAGAACGCGAGGAACAGGACGGGGACGATCGTCAGCGCCGAGACCAGCGGGAACATCACCCGCCCGCCGTGGACGTCGGTGAGCGCGCCCACGACGATGCGCCCCAACGACCCGACGATGACCGGCACCGCGACCAGCAGCGCCACGTCGGACTCGCTCAGATCGCCGAGCGCCCCCGAGTCACGCCACGCCGGCCCCAGGGGGCTGATCAGAGCCCACGCCCAGAAGTTCACCGCGAACCCGACCGTCGCCAGCGTCAGCATCAACGCCGGCGAACCTCGTCGGTCGGTGTCCGCTGCTGCCGCGCTCAGCTGCGTCATCGCCCTCGCCTCCGCGTCCCACCTTGGCCCGTTCCGGCTCCCGACGCACGTACCCCAACACGCGCGTCGGCAAGCTGGACACTCTCAGCAAGTTCCCTGGGAAAGGGTGATTGCATGAGGACCACCGGATCGCGGGGAGGCAGCAGTGAGCGAGGGGTTCGTCTGGCCGGCCGGAGCAGGGACCCGGGTGCTGGTCGGCTACGACGGGTCGTTGGGGGCGAACGCCGCGATCGACGTCGCGACCGCGGTGCTGCCGCGTGCCCACGCCCTGATCTGTCACTTCTGGGCGATGCCCTTCACCGACACCGGTGCCCGGCAGCGCCTGAGCCGTGAGTCCGCCAACCTGGCCGAACTCACCGCGGCGATCGAACGCGAGGGCGGGCATCAGGCCGAACGCGACGCCCGGACCGGAGCGGCGGTGGCGCAGGCCGCGGGCTGGGCGGCCGACGTCCTGGCCCGACGAACCTTCAGCGCGGAAGGTCTGGCACTGGCGGCGGTCGGGAAGGAGGTCGACGCGGACCTGATCGTGATCGGGTCCCGCGGTCTGAGCGGCACCCGCGCCGCCCTCGGCAGCGTCTCGGACGCGGTCGTTCACCACAGCACGAGCCCGGTCCTGGTCGTGCCCTATCCGTTGATGATCGCCGAGTACGAAGCCCTCGCCGCGGGTCCCGTCGTCGTCGGTTGGGACGGCTCGGCCGGCGCGGCCGCCGCCCTGTCGGGAGCGGCCGCCCTGTTCCCGGACCGCGACTTGATCTGCACGGCGGTCGGAGCCGAGGACGAGCCGCTCGACCTGGAGAAGGCTGACGTCCCGGGGCGCGATCTGACCCGCGAGCGCCGGGTGCGCCGCCGGTCGGTCCTCGCCCGCGGCGTCGCCGCCGAACTCACGGCCAGCGCCCGTGACCACCGGGCGAGCGTCCTGGTCGTCGGATCGCGAGGTCGCTCGGCGGTCAGCGAGATCCTCCTCGGCAGCGTCGCGATGGCCACCGCCCACCACGCCCACCGACCCGTCCTCGTCGTACCCATTCCCGAGTAGGCACGGGGTCGTCGGAGCTGCGCCGACCGGATTCACGGCCGGTTCGGATCCGGGGCGCGCACGACCATCACCGGACACCGGGCGTGCCGGATGAGCTTCTGCCCGACCGAACCGAGCAGCAGCCCGGCGACCGGACCACGTCCGCGGGTGCCGACGACGATGAGGCCGGCTCCCCCACTGGCCGCGATGAGCACCTCGGCCGCGCGGCCCTCGCGCGGGGCCTGGACGGCCTCGACGCCGGGATGCTTCTCGGCGAACCGGTCGACCAGCTCGTGGAGCCAGTCGAGATGGTGCTCCCGCACCAGTTCCTCGTCGGCATCGAAGGTCATGAGGCCGTCCGGGCCCAGCCAGTGCAGGCTGCTCCAGCTGTGCACGACCAGGAGCGGGGCCTCACGCAGCGACGCCTCGCGGAAGGCAGCCTCGAGCACCTCCTCGGCGTGGTCGCGGTCCACGCCGGCGACGACCGGGCCGTCGATCGGGGCAGCGGAGCCGCTTTCGCCGACCACCAGCACGGGACAAGGGGCGTGGGTGGCCACCTCGAGGGCGACCGAGCCCGCGACGCGCGCCAGCAGGCCGACGTTCCCACGACCGACCACGAGCAGCTCGGCGTTCTCGGCCTGCTCGCACAGCACGGACGCGGCCGGCCCGAGACGGTCGAGCACCGTCACCCGTCCGTGCGGGAGTGCGGACCCGACAAGTTCGACTGCCTCGGCGAGCGGGTCCCGGCCCTCCTGGCCGGCGCGGACGAGGTCCCAGCCCTCCTCCTCCGCGTGGACGATCAGCAGCGTCCGACCCCGTCGCACGGCTTCACCGACGGCCACCGTCAGCGCGGCGCGCGCCGTCGGTGTGCCGTCGTAACCGACGACCACGCGCGGTGATGTGGACAGGCTCATCGGTGTTCCTCCGTCATCGGTCGGATCCGCACGTACGTCGTGCGGAACGCGGTCGCTCATCGCGATCCCCGGGGGCCGCGGGAAAGAAGTGCTGAGCACACCGAGAGTCCCGCGCCGGGGCACCCCGCGGGCAGGTCCACTCCGCCCGGATCGTTCGGGTCATTGGTCACGGCGTGACCCGCCGACCGGCACTGCCGCGCAGCGGACGGTCACGGCCACACTGGGCAGGCATCCGCGACCCTTCCACCGAGATCCACGCCCGTCTGCGGCGAAGCACGGAGGCACGTCCATGTTCCGCCGCGTCGAGAGGGTCGCGCCACCGTGGTGGCGCGGCTACACGCGCGCCGATCTCCGGCACGACGTTCCCGCCGGCGTGACGGTCGCGGCGTACCTGATACCCCAGGTCATGGCCTACGCCCAGGTCGCGGGGCTCCCGCCCGCGGCCGGGCTGTGGGCCGCGGTCGCCGCCCTCACCGTCTATGCCGTGCTCGGCAGCTCGCCTCAGCTCTCGGTCGGCCCGGAGTCCACCACCGCCCTGATGACCGCGGCGGCCCTGGGCCCGCTTGCGGCCGGCTCGCCCGACCGGTACGCCGCCCTCGCCGTCCTGCTCGCCGCGATGGTCGGCACCATCTGCCTGATCGCCTCCGCCGCGCGGCTCGGTGCCCTGGCCGACCTGCTGTCCAAGCCCGTCCTGGTCGGGTACCTCGCCGGAGTCGCAGTTCTCATGACGGTGGGGCAGCTCAAGAACGTCACGCGCGTGACAGTCGAGGGCGAGTCCATCGCCGAGCAACTGGACAGCCTGTGGGGCAACCGGGACCAACTGCATGTCCCGACGTTGGCGCTCGCTGCCGCGGTCCTCGTCCTGATGCTGGCGCTGCAGCGGTGGCGCCCTCAGGTGCCGGGAGCGCTCGTGGCCGTCCTCGGCGCGACCGCCGTCGTCGCGCTCTTCGACCTGGACCGCAACGGGATCGCCGTGGTCGGCTCGCTCCCGGGTTCGCCGGCGTCACCGGACCTCGGCCTGGTCGAGAGTGACGACATCCGGCTCCTGATCGCTCCCGCCATCGGACTCGCGGTCGTCGGATTCACCGACAACGTCCTGACCGCGCGAGCATTCGCCAGCCGCCGCAACCAGACGATCGACGGCGGCCGCGAGCTTGCCGCCCTCGGCGCCGCGAACCTCGGCGCAGCCACGGCCGGCGGGTTCCCCGTCAGTTCCAGCGGGAGCCGCACCGCGCTCGGCGACGCCGTCGGCAGCCGCACCCAGTTCCATTCCCTCGCGGCCGCGGCCACGGTGATCCTGACCCTGGTCCTCCTCCGCGACGTGCTGGCGGACTTCCCGGTCGCGGCGCTCGGCGCGCTCGTGCTCTACGCCGCAGTGCGGCTCGTCGAGATCGCGGAGTTCCGCTACCTCAACCGCTTCCGGCGCAGCGAACTCCTGCTCGCCCTGGCGACGACCGGGGCCGTGCTCACCCTCGGTGTGCGCGACGGGATCCTCGCCGCCGTTGTGCTGTCGCTCGCCGACCTGCTGCGGCGCGTGGCGCGGCCCCACGACGCGATTCAGGGGTTCGTCCCCAACCTGGCCGGTATGCACGACGTCGACGACTACCCCGACGCCGAGCTCGTGCCCGGCCTGCTCGTGTACCGCTACGACTCACCGCTGTTCTTCGCCAACGCCGAGAACTTCCACCGGCGCCTGCTCGCTGCTCTGCGCGGCACCGAGCCACCACCCCGCTGGGTCGTGCTGAACGTGGAGGCGATGGTCGAGATCGACGTCACCGCCGCGGAAGTGCTCGCCCGCCTGCACACCGAACTTTCGGCCCAGGGCGTCGTTCTCGCCATGGCGCAGGTCAAGCAGGACCTCCGCCGCGACCTCGACGCCGCCGGCCTCACCGACCGCATCGGCGCCGAGCACCTGTTCCCGACGCTTCCGACCGCAGTGGCGGCCTTTCGGGTGGACGAGGGGACCTCAGACACCCCTGTCCGGTGACGCCCGGCCCTGCCGTCGCGCCCCTCGCAGGCCCGACGGTGGGAGTCATGAATCCGCTGTCACCCGCGTTGCACCGCGTCCGGAACCGTTCCGCAGTGCCCGCTCCCTCGTCCACGCCCGAGAACGACGCTCCCGCACCGGCCGCGGCAGAGACCGTCGGCGCGACCCGCCGGTACGGCCAAGGAGCCGTCGCCGTGCGGGCGCTGGACGACGTGACCGTGCGGTTCGAGCGCGGTCGCTTCACCGCGATCATGGGGCCGTCCGGATCGGGCAAGTCGACGCTGCTGCACTGTGTAGCCGGACTGGACGAGCTGACCTCGGGTCACGCCTTCATCGGCGAGGTGGATCTGCAGTCCTTGAAGGACGACGCGCTCACGATGCTGCGCCGCGACCGGATCGGGTTCGTCTTCCAGGAGTTCAATCTGATCCCCACCCTGACCGCGCTGGAGAACCTGACGCTCCCGCTCCGGCTCGCCGGCCGGAAGGCCGACCCGGCGTGGCTCGACACCGTGGTGGACACGCTCGGTCTCCGTGACCGCCTGACCCACCGGCCGGGAGAGCTCTCCGGCGGCCAGCAGCAGCGGGTCGCGATCGGCCGGGCCCTGATCACCCGGCCCGACATCGTCTTCGCCGACGAACCGACCGGCAACCTCGATTCCCGTGCGGGCACCGAGGTGCTCGACTTCCTCCGACGCGCGGTCGACGAGATGGGCCAGACCGTCGTGATGGTCACCCACGACCCCAACGCGGCCGCCCGGGCCGACCGCATCCTCTTCCTGGCCGACGGCCGCGTCGTCGACGAGATGACCGACCCCACGAGCGAGCGCGTTCTCGCCCGCATGCAGCAGTTCCAGGCCTGAGCGCCGTGGGACTGACCGCCGTGCGGAACCTGCTCGCACACAAACTTCGCGTGGCCGCGACGGCACTCGCGGTGCTGCTCGGCGTCGCGCTGATGTCGGGCACCCTGGTCTTCACCGACACCGTCACCCGTACCTTCGAGGACCTGTTCGCCGGCGTGTACGCGAACACCGACGTCGTCGTCCGGGGCAAGGCGGCCTTCGACGCTCCCGACAACCTCGGGGCGCAGCGCCCTCGCGTGGACGAAGCCCTCGTCGCGACGGTGGCGGCGGTGCCCGGCGTCGCGGCCGCCGAGGGCGAGATCCTCGGCTACGCCCGCCTCATCGACAAGTCCGGCCGGGCGATGGGCGACCCCGCCTACGGCGCCCCGACGTTGGGGTACGGGTGGCCGGGCACCGCGGAGCTGAACCCGTTCCGCCTGGTCGCCGGACGCGGACCGGCGGTGGACGACGAGGTCGTGATCGACGCCAAGAGCGCCCGCGAGGCCGGCTTCGCCGTCGGGGACAACGCGACCGTGCTCGTGCAGGGCGGAGCGAAGTCGTTCCGCGTCGTCGGCATCGTCAAGTTCGGCACCGCGGACAGCCCGGGCGGGGCCACGGTGGCGGCCTTCGCCTCCGACACCGCGCAGCGTCTGATCGCCCAACCCGGGAAGTTCGACGACGTCGCCGTGGTCGCCGCGGAGGGCGTCAGCGCCGAGGACCTCGCGGCGCGGATCGCTGCGGTCCTGCCGAGCGGCGTCGAGGCTGTCACCGGCGCGACGGTCACCGCCGAGACGACCGACCAGATGCACGAGATGCTCGGCTTCTTCACCACGTTCATGCTCGTGTTCGCCGGCGTCTCGCTGCTCGTCGGTGGATTCATGATCTTCAACACCTTCACGATCACGGTCGCGCAGCGGACGCGCGAGCACGGGCTGTTGCGGGCGCTCGGCGCCCGGCGACGGCAGGTTCTGACGGTGGTGCTCGTCGAAGCTTTGGTCGTCGGTGTCGTGGCCGCCGCACTCGGCACCGCACTCGGAGTGGTCGTCGCCGGTGGCCTCCGGTCGCTGCTCGACGCGCTCGGCATGGACATCCCGACCAGCTCGCTGCTGTTCCGGCCTCGCACTGCCGTGGTGTCGATGCTGGTCGGGGTCGGGGTGACGGTCATCGCGGCGCTGCTGCCGGCGCGTCGGGCCTCCCGGGTATCGCCCATGGCCGCGCTGCGCACGATCGACACGCCGCCGATCTGCGTTCCCGTTGCTCGGTTGATCGCCGGCCTCGGCCTGCTCGGCGGCGGCATCTCCGCGCTGCTGGCCGGGCTCTACGACGACCCACCGCACCGGGTGGCGGTGGTGGGGGCAGGCGTCCTCGGCCTCTTCGCCGGCATCACCGTGCTGGGGCCGACCTTCGCTCGCCCGCTCAGCGGCGCGATCGGCTGGCCGGTCGCCCGCATCCGCGGCGTCGCCGGTGGGCTCGCCCGCGAGAACGCCATGCGCAACCCCCGGCGGACCGCGGCCACGGCGGCGGCCCTCATGATCGGGGTCGGACTGGTCGGGTTCATCACGGTCTTCGTGTCCTCCGCCAAGACCTCGGTCGACCACGTCGTGCGCGATGCGTTCACCGGAGACCTGGTCGTGGACAGCGGTGCCGGGTTCGTCGGCGGACTGGATCCGGCCGTCGCCACGCAGCTGCGGGCGCTCCCGGGGACCGACGCCGTCACCGGAGTCCGGGTCGGCACGGCGGAGATCGATCGTCGACCCACGCAGATCGTCGCGATCGACCCGTCCGACGGGTTCCGGATCCTCGACGCCGGCGTGGTGGCCGGCGATCCGGCCGACCTCGGCGCGGACGCCATCGCGGTCCACGCGGACGAGGCCCGCGAGCGCGGACTCGCACTCGGGGACCGTGTGCCGGTCCGCTTCGCGCAGAGCGGTGACGTCGCTCTCCGCGTCGCGACGATCTACCGCGAGTCCGACCCACTCGGGAAGTACCTGCTGGGGACCCCGGCGTACGAGGCGAACTTCGCCGATCAGTACGACTGGCAGATCTTCGTGCGGAAGTCGGCCGACACGTCCGTCGAGTCGTTGCGCGCCGCCGTCGCGGCCGTGACCGCGACGACTCCCGGCGTCGAGGTGATGACGGCGGACGAGTACGTCGACCGCGTCACCGCTCCGATGGATCAACTGCTGGCGCTCGTGTACGCCCTGCTCAGCCTGGCCATCTTGATCGCCCTCCTGGGCATCGCGAACACCCTCGCGCTGTCGATTCACGAGCGCGTGCACGAGATCGGGTTGCTCCGAGCCGTCGGGATGACTCGCCGTCAGCTCCGGACCGCGATCCACTGGGAGTCGGCCATCGTCGCTCTCCAGGGCACACTGCTCGGCCTCGGCATCGGTGTCTTCCTCGGCTGGGCCCTCACCCGGGCCATGGCTGACCAGGGGATCACGACGTTCCACGTTCCCTGGGGTTCGATGGCCGTCATCGCCGGCGCGGCGATCGTCGCCGGCGTCGTCGCCGGCCTCGCGCCCGCTCGCCGCGCCGCTCGGCTCGACGTCCTCCGCTCCGTCGCGGCGCGCTGACCGATGATCGACCTCTACTGGCTGCCCCTGGGAGCGGGTGGCCACGTCGTCCGGTGGAACGGACGCGTGTACGAGCACCTCCAGGCACGCCGTGAACACCGCCCGCCCGGCGAAATCCATCACGCAGCCCTCGACGTCACCGCCGCCGGGACCCGCACCGTCATCGAGATGGCTCCGGTGTGGAACTGCGCCGCCCCAGATCGTGGAACGGTCGTGGTGGGACCGGTGGGCGCCGCGGTTCTCGGCCGGTTCCGGATGTTCCGCTACGAGGTCCGCTGCTGGCGCAACGGACGCATCCCCGATGCCGCCGAAGCGACCGCGATCGTCCGGGTCAGCCGCGACGAGCGCCGTGCCGCGGCTGTGCTGGACTCGGTCCCCCAGGTTCCACCTCTCACCTGGGGCCGCGACGATCTCGGCTGTGGCGAGATGTGGAACTCCAACTCCCTCGTCGCGTGGCTGCTCGCCGTTACCGGCCACGAGATGGCTGCCATTCGACCCCCCGCCGGCGCGCGTGCGCCGGGGTGGTCAGCCGGCCTTGCGCTGGCAGATCGCGAACGGCAGATGATGACGCGGCACACAACCGCGCCTCAGGACCGCTTTCCTGCCACTGCGTCAGAAAGTAGTGACTGTAGGGACAAATGAGGTTGCACTTCTACTAGAACATATGTTCGAACGCGGGTAGAATCGTGGTATGTCCGCAGGGGTGGGGATGCATCCGGCACTGGCGACGATCGCCGGTGCGGTGGAGGACGTCCGCAAGGTGGCGGCGATGCTCACCGCGGACGAGGTCTGGACGCTCACCGACGCGGATCTCGAGCTCATGGTGCGGGCGCAGTCCGAGTTGGACTCCGCTGTCGCCGCTCTCGGTGTCCGGGCGGTGCGCGAGGCCGACGTCCGCGGGCTTTCTCTGGCCGACGGGAAGATCTCGACCGCGGTCTGGCTGGGCCAGAAGCTGAACCTGCACCCGGCCGAAGCGCGGCAGCGCGTCAAGGACGCCGACATCCTCTCCCGCAAGGGCACCGCCACCGTCGAAGCTCTCGCTGACGGCAAGCTCAATCGCGACCAGGCCCGTGCGGTGGCACGGAGCCTGCGCAAGATCGAACCCGTCGGCTCGGCGACCGAACTCGCCAACGCCGAGGCATTCCTGCTGGCCAACTCCCGCGGTGCCGACCCCTCCGGGATCCTGCGGATGGGCAAGCACATCGAAGAGGTCATCGACGAGGACGGCAAGCCCCCGGCACCGGACCCGGACGACCCGACCGGCGACGCCCCGGCGGAGTCCAAGCGCGCGGCCCGCGCGCAGCGGAAGCGGTCGCTGACGATCACCGATCTGGGCAACGGGCTGCACCGCATCCGCGGCGAGCTGACCGACGAGGTCGCCGCCCTGGTCAAGACCGCCCTCGACCCCCTCGCCGCCCCGCGACCCGCCGTGAACGGTCAACGGGACGAACGCTCAGCACCCCAGCGGCGCCACGACGCGCTCGGGGACGTGTTCCGCCAGTTCCTCCGCTTCGGGGACCTCCCTCCCTCCCACGGGGTGCGCCCGCACCTGCACGTGACCGCGAGCGTGGAGACCATGGCCGGGGACACCGGGCACCCGTTCGCGAGGACCGCGACCGGTGAAGATCTGGACATCGCCACTGTGCAGCGGATCGCCTGCGACGCGGGGATCACCCCGATCGTGGCCAACACCCTCGGGGTGCCGTTGGCGATGGGCCGCGAGGTCCGCACCGCCACCCCCGCCCAGTGGGCCGCGTTGGTCGCCCGGGACATCGGCTGCATCGGCGAGGGTTGTACCCGTCCGGCGGCGTGGTGTGAAGCGCACCATATTGAGTGGTGGGACCGCGACGACGGGCCCACCGACGTGGACAAGATGGCCCTGGTGTGCTCCCACGAACACTATCTGATCCGATCATCACCGCGCAGAGACCCACCGCAACCACTGACCGCGTTGCAAGGGAAGGGCTGGGGCGTGCGGATGGCCGCCGACGGCCACCCAGAAATGATCCCCCCGACGTGGGTTGATTCCGAACAGAAACCAAGACGCAACGCGCACTGGCAACTCATCCGCAACGGCCTCAAGGTTCCGCCCGAGGAACCGGATCCAACCTCGCCGGGCCCGGCGCCGCGGGAGTGAACCGGGCTCGTCAGGATGTCGAGCCGACAGCGACCCGTTCGATCCGGGCGTTGCCGGGCGGGTAGAGCAGGGCCCGCTGACCGTTGTCGGACCACACCACGACGTACGGCGGGGTCCCATTGCCGTTCTGGACCTCGACGACCACGGCCGCGCGCTCCTGGCCGGGCACGCCGGTGGGAACGAGCACACGATCCCCGACGCCCGCATCCAGACCTTCGGGGCGACGAGAACGCGGCAGGGCGTGTGCCCCGGACTTCCGGCGCTTCACGACGTCTCGCCCGCGATGCCGGTCCAGTCCGCGAGCACCGCGGCCATGACACGACGCCGATTGACCAACTGCACGGCCTGCAGGTCGCGGGGCACCTTCGGCGCGAAGTCGACACTGCCCGTTGCCCGGGAATGGCCGGCCGTCCGTAACCCGGAGGTGGCCAGAAAGTCCTCGGTGATCAGATAGTCCGTCGCGGCGCCGTCACCGGCCACGAGTTCACCGTGGGCCCAGGCCCCGACGACGACGAACCGGGCCCCGCGCAGGGCGTGGTCACGGTGGGGTGTGACGAGGAGCCGCGCTCCGCTTTCGCCGGCGAGGTCCTGCGCCTGGGCGATGAGCTCCTCGCTCGGCCACATCGGTCCCGGCGACGAGATCCGCACATCCATGCCGAGCAGTGTTCCCGCCAGCAAGAGGGACCGCGCGATGTCGGCCTGCCCATCGCCGACGTAACAGACCGCGATGCGGTTCAGCGGCCGGCGGGCCTGCTCGACCATCGTCAGCAGATCGGCGAGGAGGTGCACCGGGCGCCGAAGTTCGAGGACGGGGGTCGCCCCGCACGGCAGCGTGGAGAAGGGGAAGTCGGGGGCGGCGGTCCGGCGCGGGTCACTGGCCCGCTCCAGGAGCGCGACGCTCTGGACGCGGTCGAGCCGGAGGGTGCCGGCGAGGTCGAAGAGGTCGACATCCTCGACCTCGAACGCCCGTGGCGGGCGGGTCAGCAGGGCCATCAGAACACTCCTCCGGGCTGGCGTTCTCTGTCTCTCCACAGTCGCGGGCCGGTCCACCGAGAGTCAGGGCCGAACGGCCCCGGTGTGGGGAGCACACGTCCCGATTGGATCGAGACCGTCAGGAGGCGTTCCTTCTCGGACGAGCGAGGGGCAGGCCGGGCAGGATGCCGACCAGTCGGCCGTCCGCGATGACGAGTCCCGGCAGGCGCTCGGGAACCACGCGATCCTGCGGTCCGAGCACGGACAGGGCCTCGACTGGCCGGCACACCGCGCCGACGAGGAGGTCGTGGGACTCGGGACGGGTCGTCAGTTCTACGAGATCGACGGTGCCGACCAGGGCACCCTGTGCGTCGATCACCGGGTAGACCGCACCCCGCCGAGCGCCGGACACGAGCGAGGCCACCGGCGTCCACGACGGCACCACACGAAGCGCGCTGATCATCGCGTCGACTGCGCGCGGGTACGACGTGATCGCAGCGCGTGGCCGCGGGACGCGCCGGCGGCTGAGGCGCAGGACCCGTGCGTTCATGGTGGACTCCGGGGTGGGTGCCAGGTGTCTGGTCCGGTGGAGTTCCAGGGTGGCGCGCCGGGACGATGGCGGGGCAGGGCCCGAGGGTGCCGTTAGCGGGGGCCCAACGGCCCCCGGTCGGAGAGCCGGCCTGCCCTGCCGTCGATCCGCCGGAACGAGAGATCGTGAATTCCGATCATCCGGCTGTCAGCGACGGAGTCCACGTGAGGGAGAGCACGCCGCCTGGGCTCGCCCGTGTCGCAGGCTGGATCTGGCGGTGTGCGGCCGCGGAGACCATCGGCATGACCGCGGCGGCACTGGCCGCGCACGGCGCCGACACCCTCCCTCGGGACCGTGTCGGGGTCACCGCCGCCCTGGGGCTGATCGTGCTCGGAGGGCTGGTGGAGGCGCTCGCCATCGGGCAGGCCCAGGAGCTCGGCCTCCGCCGAGCTGGTCTGATGGTCCAGCGGCGTCTGTTCCTCGGCGTCACAGCGCTCGTGGCAGGCCTCGGATGGGCGGCGGCGTCCGCCCCCGCGACGTTGTCGTCCGACGTCGACGGGACGACCCCGCCAATCGGTTTGATCCTGCTCGGGGCCGCGGTCCTGGGCGTGAGCCTGGGCGCGGTCCTCGGGTCCGCGCAGGCAACGGCCCTGCCGGAACAGCGCCGACGCTGGATCGGGGCCAGCGCGTTGGGCTGGGGCGTTGCGATGCCGATCATCTTCGCGGGCGCGACCGCGCCGGACACCTCATGGCCGCTGGCCACCGTGCTCCCTCTCGCAGCCGGCACCGGCGCCCTCGCCGGGGCCGCCCTGGGAGCGGTCCTGGCCGGCACGGTCCGGGGCCGAACCGTCTGATCACCCGGTCGAGCGGATCAAGGCCGGTGACGAGTTCAACTTAGGCGCGTCCGTCGAACCACTCGCGCAGCCAGCGCTGCATCTGCAGGATCTCGTCCCGCTGGGCGGTGGCCACCTGTTCCGCGAAGTCCCTGGCCTCGTCGTGTCCGGCGAGGCCCTGGCCGACAAGCATCTGCGACGACATCACGGCGTGCATGTGATGCGGGATCATGTCGGCGAGAAAGGCTCGGTCGAGGGCGTCACCGGAGAGAGCCGACAGGTCGCGCATCATCGGCCGGTACGGACCGGCCATGGCAGCGCCCGGGTACCACTCGCGTAGCCAGGCCCGCATGCGCTCGATCTCGACCGACTGGGTCTGCACGATCGCTGAGCCGAGGGCGCGCAGTTCCGGACGGGTGGAACGGTGCAGCTCGAGCGCCGCGGCGACCGCCTCCTCGTGATGCGGAATCATCTCGGCCAGGTAATCCCGCTCGCTCTGCACGTGCATGTGGCCGGCGGTCATCCCACCGGGGCCCATCATCATGCCGGGACCCGTCCCGGGAGCAGCTGTGGCGGTCAACGACTGGCCGGCAGTGTTCGTCGTCGAATCGGTCTGGGGCGCTGTGACCGCGACGGCGGCCAGCAGCAACGCGCCCGCACCGACGGCAAGAGTCAGGTGGTACGTCATGGGGTCCTCCTCGTCGGACGACTCCAGACTGTGCCGTCTCCGGGAGGGTGCGACAGATCCGTTCGTCCCTGGATCCAGGTGACAAGGTTCCCGAGTTGGCCGAAAGCGACCGATCTCGGGAACTTGAGGGTCCGAACGTCCTGACTTTGCACCAATAGCAGCGAAGGCCGCGTGGGACCTCCGAACCGATTCCAGGCGGCAGAGGTCCCACGCCGCCACAAGGACCCTGACGCACCGTCATCGTGCCCGCACTCTGAATCTGTCCGAAGGCGCATCTTCAGCCTTCCGCACCCGAGAGCGAGGCTTGTCGTGACTGTCGAGACCACGGTTCCCGCGCAGCGGACCACCGATCAGCTGCCGTCGCCGCGCGTCAGCGTGGTTGTCCCGACCTACAACGAGGCTGCGAACCTGCCGTACGTCTTCGAGCGGATGCCCCTCGACGTGTACGAGGTTGTCGTCGTCGACGGCGGCTCGACGGACAACACGGTTGAGCAGGCCGAGTACCTCTGGCCCGGGGTACGGATCGTCAAGCAGACGCGCACCGGGAAGGGAAACGCCCTCGCGTGCGGATTCGCCGCTGCCCGCGGCGACATCGTCGTCACGCTCGATGCCGACGGGTCCGCTGACCCGGCGGAGATCCCCCGGTTCGTTGCGGCGTTGGTGGCCGGCGCCGACTACGCCAAGGGCAGTCGGTTCGCTGCCGGAGCGGCCGGTTCGGTTGACATCACGCCGGTCCGCCGCCTGGGCAACCGGGCGCTCAACGGGCTCGTCAATCTGCTGTACGACGTCGACCACACCGATCTCTGCTACGGCTACAACGCGATCTGGCGCCATCACGTCGGCGTGTTCGGCCTGGACGCCGAGGCCCCGGCCCCGTCGGACGGGGGTCGCCTCTGGGGTGACGGCTTCGAGATCGAGACCCTGATGACCCTCCGCGCTCTTCAGGCCAAGCTGACAATCGCCGAAGTCCCGAGTTTCGAGCGGCCCCGCCGGCACGGTGCGAGCAACCTGCACGCCACGACGGATGGCTTGCGCGTGCTTCGCACGATCGGTCGCGCCGCTGCCGAAGATCTTCAGGTTCGTCGCGCGGCACGCGTCGCCCACGCTCTGACGACGTCCGCTCCTGAGTCGTGGACGCCGACGGTCCTCACCGAGGTCGAACTGTCGCAGCCCCTGCCCCACCTGCGCCGGACCGGGGCGGACGCGCACCGTACGCGGATCCTGGTCCGCCTGCACGGTCACCCCGTCGGCGAGATGGAGATCGACCTCCCGGCCGCCGGTCTCCCGCCGGCCGACCTGGCGCTTCTTCTCCGTGCTGACCTGGGCGCCGAGATCTGTGACCACCTCCAGGCGGACGGGATCAGCGCCTCGGCGGTACTGACGGCGACCGGTCTCCCCCCGTCCGCCGCCGAGCCGGCGTGCCTGCGCGCCCGTCGGACGGCACGGGAGTCCGGCCCGCACCTCACCGTGGTCGTCGCCACGCGCAACCGCACCGCGAGCCTGCTCCGCACTCTCCGCGACCTTGAGGACCAGGACTACCCACGCTTCGACGTGCTCGTCGTCGACAGCGCTCCGTCGGACCACTCGACCGCCCGGGCCCTGCACGACCTGCGGTGGAACGGACCCGAACTTCGCTACCTCCGCCTGGCCGAACCCGGGCTCGCCGTCGCCCACAACGCCGCGTTGCCGCACGTGCGCGGCAGCTGGGTGGCCTTCACCGACGACGACGTCGAGATCGACTCCGGCTGGCTGACCGCGATCGCGACGGCTTCCCTGGAGGGGCCGGACGTCGGGTGCGTCACCGGCCTGCTCCTCCCGGCCGAGCTGGAGACCTACGCGCAGGACCTGCTGGAACAGTTCGGCGGGTACGGGCGCGGATTCACTCCGCAGACCTGGTCCCTGGCCGCCACGCAAGGCGAACCCCTCTTCCCCTACGCGGCCGGGCGCTTCGGCAGCGGGGCGAACATGGCCTACCGCGTCGACGCGCTCCGAGACGTCGGCGGCTTCGACCCCGCGACTGGTGCCGGCACCGAGGCCCGCGGGGGCGACGACCTGCTCGGATTCCTGCGGATCCTGCGCGGTGGCTACGCGCTCACCTATCGTCCCGACGCGATCGTCCGGCACCACCACCACCGCGATCTCGCCGCCCTGCAGCACCAGATCACCGGCTACGGGACGGGCCTGGGCGCCTACGTCACCGCGGCCGTCGCCGCGAACCCGTCGACCCTCCTCGACCTCCTCCGCCGCGCCGCGCCGGCCGCGCGCCACCTCGTGCTGCCGTCCTCGCCCAAGAACCGCGCCAAGAGCAAGGACTTCCCGCGGTCCCTGACGTGGGCCGAGCGACGCGGCCTGCTCGCCGGCCCCCGGGCCTACCTCCGCAGCCGGCACACCGCACAGGCGCGCCGGTCCACCGGCCCGGCCGAGATCGCGACCGTCGCCGGCGCGACGCCCGCCTCTCGCTGAATAGCGGCACCACCGACCACCGGAGCATCCGCGATGACCGCCACCCTGCCGGAGCCGGCCCCGCTTCCACGGGCCCCGGCCACCCCGGTCGCCACCTCGGCGCACCGCGGTGCAGCGCTGCGCAGTGGGCACTTCCTCGTGGCGAACTCGGCGCTCACGGCGGTGTCCGGACTCGTCTACTGGCTCGTGGCGGCACGGGCTTACGACGCCGACGACGTCGGCCGCAGCCTGGCGGTGATCTCGGCCGTGACGTTGTTGGGCGGCGTCGCCCAGGCCAACGTCATGACCGCTCTGCTGCGCTTCGTGCCGTACTCCGGCGCCGCGAGCCGCCGGGTGGTCCTGCGCGGCTACCTGCTGGCGGGGGTCCTCACCGCTCTGGCCGCGGCGGTCTTCGTCGCCGGGCTCGGCCGGTGGTCGGACGAGCTGCGCTTCCTCCGCGACGACCCACTCCTGGCGGGTTGGTTCGTCGTGTCGGTGACGGTGTGGGCGTGGTTCTCGATCCAGGACCACGTCCTCACCGCGGTCCGGCGGGCGGCGGTCGTCCCCGTCGAGAACGCCGCGTTCGCGGTGCTCAAGCTCGTCCTGGTGATCGGTCTGGCCGTCGCGGCCCCCGCGACCGGAATCTTCCTGTCCTGGACGATCAGTGCCGCCGTCGTCGTCGCGGTCACCTCGGCCTACGTCCTGTTCCGGGCTGTCCCCGCCCACATGGTCGAGCGACCGGTGGAGCAGGTGCCCGCCCTCCGCACCATGGGGCGCTTCCTGGCTCTGGACTACGTCGCGAGCCTGTTCCTGTTCGCGGCGGTCTCCGGTCTGCCCCTCGTGGTCATCGCCCGGGTCGGCGCGGTGGACACGGCCGGCCTGCTGCTCGCGTGGACCATCTCGTACTCGCTGTACCTCGTGCCGCTGGCGATGGGCCAGTCGCTGGTCGCCCACTCCGCCGACCCGGGCGCGGATCTGGATCGGGACGTCCGGTCCCTGATCGCGCACACGATGATGCTCGTCGCCCCGGCGGCGTTCCTCGTCGTGGTCTTCGCCCCGCAGATCCTCGCGCTCTTCGGTCCCGACTACGTCGTCCACGACACGACCCTGCGGCTCCTCGCCCTGTCCGCGGTTCCGAACGTCCTGATCGACCTGCGCGTCAGCGCCGCCCAGGTGCTCCAGCGAATGCGGGTCGTCGTCGGCACCCGCATGGCCCAGAGCGTCCTGGTGATCGGTCTCGCGCTGTACCTGATGGACAGTCAGGGAGTACGCGGCGTGGCCGCGGCCTGGCTGATCGGCCAGACCGTGGTGGCCGTGGTCCTGGCCCGGCTCGGCGGCGGGCCGACGCCGGTGGTCGGGCGGCCGGCCGCTCCGCCCCCTCCGGTGGTGGCGGCGCCGCCCGTCACGGTCAGCGTCGTCATCTGCTGCTGGACCGACGCCCGGTGGGAACAGCTCGTGGCCGCCGCCGAGTCCCTGCGGGCGCAGACGACGGAGCCACTCGAGGTGATCGTGGTCGTCGATCACAACCCCGAGCTGCTGGACCGGGTGCGCGCAGCTCTGCCCTGGGCCAGAACGGTCGCCAGCACCGGACAGCCGGGTCTGTCGGGGGCACGCAACACCGGAGTCGCGCTCGCCGCCGGCGACGTCGTCGCCTTCCTCGACGACGACGCGGCCGCGGGTCCGGAGTGGGTGGCCGCCCAGGCCGCGGCGTACGCCGACTCGACCGTCGTCGGCACCGCCGCGCGGATCGAGCCCGTGTGGGCCGCCGCCCGGCCCGGCTGGTTCCCCCCGGAGTTCGACTGGGTCGTCGGGTGCAGCTGGACCGGCGGACCGGAGGGCCCGGCCGAGGTGCGCAACGCCGTCGGTGCCGGCATGTCCCTGCGCCGAGTGCCGGTCCTCCTGCTCGGGGGATTCGACGAGGGACTCGGCCGGGTCGGCACCGTGCCGGTCGGGTGCGAGGAGACGGAGCTCTGCATCCGGCTGCGGCAGGCGCACCCGGGCGTACGGATCGTCAGCGTCCCCGCGGCCGTGACACACCATCACGTCCCGGCGGAGCGCGGAACGTTCCGGTACTTCCGGTCGCGCTGCTGGGCGGAGGGCATCTCCAAGGCCGGCGTGGCGGAACGTACCGGCGCCGACTCGCTGGGCACGGAGCGGTCGTACGCGACCCGCGTCATTCCTCTCGCCGTCGCCCGCGCGCTTCGTGACCGGCGTCCACGGCGTGCCCTGGCGCTGCTCGCCGGGGTCGCAATCACGGCCGCCGGTTACCTCAGCGCGCGCCTGCTGCCGCAGTCCGCGGCGCGAGCGCAAGCCGGCCGGGTGCTGCGGCTCGCGGCGGCGACCCTGCCACTCGCGGCCGGCGTCGCCACCTGGCTGTTCTCGCTCCGCGGAGTGGATCCCGCCGCGATGACCGACCTCGGCCTGGTCTCGGTCCTTCCGCCGGCCTGGTTCCTCGCCCTCGGCGGGATCGTCGTTCTCATCGCGCTGCACATCGCCCGCGGTTCGGCCGGTGCCGTCATCGGCGCGCACCTGGTCGGGGCACTGCTGGTCCTGCACGCCACGCCGGCGTTGCTGTACGACGAACCGCGGTACTCCTGGACGTTCAAGCACCTCGGCGTCGTCGACTACATCAACCGCCACGGGGGCATCGACCCCTCTGACCCGACGCTCGGGGTGTACCACTCGTGGCCCGGGTTCTTCACGTTCTCGGCGTTGCTCTCGGACACGACCGGGATGGATCCGGCGACGCTCGCGCGCTGGGCTCCGGTGTTCTTCCCGCTCGCGTTCGGTGTCCCGGCGCTGGTGGCTTTCCGCGCGCTGACCGACGACGTCCGCCGCGTCTGGCTCGGCGTCAGTCTGCTCGCGCTGACCAACTGGGTCGGGCAGGACTACTTCGCTCCGCAGGCGATGACCTTCTTCCTCTTCCTGTGCGTCGTGGCGCTGGTGCTGCGGTGGGGCCCAGGAACTCCGCGGGCGACGACGATCCTGCTCGCCGCGCTGATGCTCGCGGTCACCGGCAGCCACCAGCTCACACCGCCCGTCCTGTTCGGCGTGCTTCTCGTCCTGGCGATCCGACCGGGGTCGGCACCGCGCTGGCTGCCGCTGCCGATGGCGTTGTTCACCGCGGTGTGGATGGCGACGCTGGGCCGCGAGTACCTGGCCGCCCACTCCGCCGGACTGCTCGCCACGCTGGGCCGCCCCGACAACAACGCGGCGGAGACGTTGGCCTCCGCGACGAGCACCGAGCAGGCCGTCGTCATCTGGGCCGGCCGCGCCCTCGTGCTCCTCGTCGCCGCTCTCGCGGCTCTCACCCTGTTGCGCGAGCGCCGCGACGTACGCACCCTCACCGCCGCCCTGCTCGCCCTGGTTCCGGTGCCGCTCGTGGTGAGCAGCTACGACGGCGAGATCGTCTTCCGCGTCTACCTGTTCGCGCTGCCGTGGGCCGCGCTGCTTGCAGCCGGCGCCGTGGCTCGCCGGCGACGACGCCTGGTCCCGACGACGGCCCTCCTCCTGACGCTGACCGCGCTGTTCACCCTGGCGTACTACGGCAAGGAGCGCGCGAACTACTTCGACGCCGAGGAGCGGGCCGCCAACGTCTGGGTCCGGGAACACGCCGAGCCCGGGTCCGTCCTCGTCGGAGCAGCACTCGACTTCCCGTGGAAGGACCGCGACTACGAGCGGTTCCGGTACGCCTGGCTCTCGGAGTTGCCCGTCGAGAAGCGCCGGGAGCTCGCCACCGATCCGACCTCGGTCGTGATCGACCTCATGGGCGAGTCGGAAGCCTTCACCGGCTATCTGCTCCTCAGCGACGCCCAGGACGCCGCGCTCGACTACGGCACCGACCTCCCCCACGAGATCCAGGACACGATCGCCGGTGCGCTCCTGGCGTCGGGGGACTTCCAGCTGGTGTACGCGAGCCCCGGAGCGCTCGTGCTCCGGCACGAGTTCGTGGTGGCGACCGACCAGCAGTGGTGGGGAGCCACGCCATGAATTCCTTTCTCGGGCCTCGGTTCCCGGCGCTGACCGCCGTCCTGGTCGACGCGCTCGCTGCCGTCACGACGATCACCGTGGTCGTCGGCGCACCCGTGGCGATCCGTTCGGTCTGCGTCCTGAGTTTCGTCCTCGTCGGCCCCGGGGCCGCGATGGCAGCCCTGCTCGGCATCCGCGAGGTCGCCTCGTGGGCGTCCGTCACGCTCGGGGGCAGCATCGCCGCCGGCGTCCTGATCTCCGGCGCCGCGGCCATCGCCGGCTGGTGGCACCCGACCGTTCTGATCGCCCTGCTCGCCGTGTTCAGCACGGCGGGCGCGACTGCCGCGTGGTGGCGATCCCGTCCTCTGACCCACCTTCACGAGGAGGCACGACCATGCACGTCGTCGTGACCGGCGGAGCCGGTTTCATCGGATCCCATGTCGTCGACGCACTGCTCGACCGCGGACTGACCGTCAGCGTGATCGACAACCTGACGACCGGGCACGTCTCCAACCTGGAGAACGCCCGCCGGCACGGGGCGCGTCTGCACCGCGTGGACGTTCGCGACACAGCGTTGGTCCGCGGACTCCTCGCGGCGGAGCGGCCGGCGATCGTCGTGCATCTCGCGGCGCAGGTCGACGTCCGGACCTCGGTCGACGACCCCGCACTCGACGCCGACGTCAACGTTCTCGGCACGATCTCGATGCTCGAGGCGGCCCGCGCCGCCGGTGCTCAACGCTTCGTCCTGGCCTCGAGTGGCGGAGCGGTGTACGGGGATCGGGTGGCCCTGCCGACCTCGGAGACGGCCCGAACCAGGCCGATGTCCGGCTACGGGCAGAGCAAGCTCAGCGCGGAGAACTACCTGGCGCTCTACACCCGCCTGCACGGGCTCTCGACCGTCGCCCTCCGATTCGCGAACGTCTACGGCCCCCGTCAGCGGAGCTCCGGCGAGGGCGGCATCGTCGCCATCCTCTGCGAGCGCGCGCGCAACGGCGACCTCACGCGCGTCTTCGGGGACGGGTTGCAGACGCGCGACTTCGTGTACGTCTCCGACGTCGTCGACGCCGTCCTGGCGGCGACGACGAGCAGGGCGACCGGAGCGCTGAACATCGGCACCGGCACGGAGACGTCCGTCCGTCGCCTCGTCGACCTGCTCGGAGAGGTCACCGGCAAACCCGTCCGCACCCGTCGCGCGCCGGCGCGCCCGGGCGAGGTGCTGCGCTCCTGTCTCGACCCGTCGCGAGCGGGTCGGGTACTGGGGTGGGAGGCCAGGACTCCGCTGACCGAGGGAATCCGCCGCACCTACGAAGCCGCTGTCCCCGAGCTCACCGTCCCGGGGCCCGCCGTCACCGCGTCGACGGGGAGATGACGACGTGCCGCGGATCGGAGTCCTCACGACCGCGGTGCTGGCGGCCGCGTTCACCCTCGGCGTCTCGGTCGCGACGGTCTCGCACTTCGACCTCGAATCTCCGCCGGTCACCGAGGTCCTGGGCGTCGGTTCCCCGACGGAGACAGTGCCGGAGCGGTGGCCGAGCGCCCCCGCGGACGGGCTTCGACTGATCTTCGCCGACGAGTTCGACGGCCCCCGTCTCGACGGCAGCACCTGGCACACGTGCTTCTGGTGGGCGCCGACGACCTGCACCATCGAGACGCACGACGAACTCGGGCTCTACACCAGCGACAACGTCGAGGTCGCGAACGGCGTGCTGCGGCTGCAGGCCCGGCGCGAACGTGCGACCGGCTGGAACGGCCGTACCTTCGAGTACACCTCAGGTGCCGTGAGCACCGGCGGGAGCACCTACAGCGAGCCACCGAAGGAGCCCAGCTTCGTCTTCCGCTACGGCTATGTCGAAGCACGTATGAAGGTGCCCACCGGGCGGGGCCTGGTGTCGGCGTTCTGGTTGCCGACGGCCGATCACAGCTGGCCGCCCGAGATCGACGTCATGGAGATCCTCGGCAGCGACACCAGCCGGACCACCATGCACTACCACTACCTCCGGGCGAACGGCACGCACGTCAACGTCGGAGACGGCTGGCGCGGCCCCGACTTCTCGGCGGACTGGCACGTGTACGGCGTGGACTGGCGCCCGGGCTCGCTCGTCTGGTACGTCGACGGGGTGGAGCGGGCCCGCTACACCGGCCCGACGGTGACCGACAAACCGGCCTATCTGTTGTTCAACCTCGCCGTCGGCGGCACGTGGCCCGGGTCACCGAATGCGAAGACGCCGTTCCCGACCGAGCTGCTCGTGGACTGGGTTCGCGTGCACCAACGCCCCGCGGGCCCCTGATCCGACGGTAAAATCTCCCGCGCGATCCCCGTGATTTCGGGACCTAAGGCCCTGTCACTGGGCCCAAAGCCCTCAAGGCGGCCCGCGCAGCGCCGAGGTTCTCGGCATGAGAGGCCACCTCCGTCGTCGTATCGCCACCTCCGTGATCGGCGCTGCTGCCCTGATTGCCGCGACGGCGGCGCCGTTGGCCGGTCCGGCGTCCTCCGCCGCCGCGGCCGGACCGGTTGACGAGAGCTGGAACCTCGTCTTCGCCGACGAGTTCTCCGCCCCGGCACTCGACAGCTCGCGGTGGCACACGTGCTTCTTCTGGGCGCCGGACACCTGCACGATCGAGACGAACAACGAGCTGGAGCTCTACACACCGAACAACGTCTCGGTCGCGGGCGGCAGTCTGCGGCTGCAGGCCCGCAGGCAGGACGCCGTCGGGTGGAACGGCAAGACCTACCGATACACCTCGGGCATGGTCAGCACCGGCGGCAGCGAGTGGAGCGACCCCGCCAAGCCCGCCGGGTTCACCTTCACGTACGGATACGCCGAGGCGCGCGTGCGTGTGCCGGCCGGCAAGGGCCTGTGGCCGGCGTTCTGGTTGCTGCCGAACGACCACTCGTGGCCACCCGAGATCGACGTCATGGAGATCATCGGCGACCGGCCGACCGAGACCAACATGCACTATCACTACGTGAAGTCGGACGGATCGCACGGCGGCGTCGGCCGGGCGTGGACCGGCCCCGACTTCTCCGCCGGCTGGCACACGTTCGGCGTGAACTGGCAACCAGGTTCGTTGGTCTGGTACGTCGACGGCGTCGAGCGCGCCCGCTTCACCGGGCCCGAGGTCACCTCGAAGGAGTCCTACCTGCTGCTCAACCTCGCGGTGGGCGGGAACTGGCCCGGGGCACCGGACGCCTCCACGATCCTCCCCGCCGACTACCTCGTCGACTACGTGCGCGTCTACCAGCCCAACGGCGACACGGCCGCCCCGCCCGCGGTGGACTCCGCGGCACCTTCGGTGGAGGTCGGGCTGATCGGTTCTTCGCTCGGCGAGGTGGGCATCTCCGGCTCGGCGACGGACAACGTCGGCGTCACGCGCATGCAGGTGCTCATCGACGGCGCGGTGAAGGCGTCGTCGACGACCGACTCGCTGTACTACGCGTGGAACGCCCGCAAGGCCAAAAGGGGTAAGCACACGTTGGTCGTCCGGGCGTGGGACACGGCCGGAAACGTCGGGCAGCAGACCACCACCTACGTGCGCTGACCGTCGGTCAGAAACGCGCCGTTGTCAACGGGCGAACACCACCGGGCAGTGCGAGTGGCGTAGAGCGATCATCTCGACGAGCTCGGAGCCCGGGGGCTCGATGCCCGCCGGCGGCGCCGCCACGACCAGGAGGTCCGCCTGCGCCGAGGACCACAGCAGCGCGTCCCGCGGATCCGCGGGGAGCGAGACACGCCGGACCGGCACGTCCGGGTGCGTGGAGGCGAACCCGGCGAGCTGTTCCGCGACGAGCACGTCGCTCGCGCGCTGGTGCTGATCCTCGAGATTCCCGGCCAGTGCGCTGAAGTCCAGTCCGCGCTCGGGCTCTCGCCACGCGTGCACCACTTCGAGTTCGGACCTGGTGGCGGCCGCCTGGTCGAACGCGAACGCCAGGACCGACCGGTCGGCCGCGTCGCCTCGGACGTTCACCGCCACCCGCCCCGTCGGCTGGTTCGACTCCCCCGGCACGACAACGACTGGACAACGGGCGAAACGACTGACGTGAGCCCCGACCGAGTCGCCGTGCCTCCCGAGTCGCGCGCCGCCGGCGCGGGCTCCCACCACGAGCAGCGCGGCGCCCTCGGAGAGCTCGATCAGCACCGGCCCCGGCGGACGCGCGGTGACGGTCCACCGGACTCCACGGATCCCGTCCTCGCGCGCTCGGGCCGCGGCTTCCGCGAGCAGAGCATCGGCCGCCGCGCGATCCCGGCCGTCGTCCGGTGCATCCACCGGCGGCGCGGCCAGACCGTGCACCAGGTGCAACGACCAGCCGCGAGCTCGCGCCTCGCGGACCGCCCAGCGCAGGGCCGCCCCGGCCTCCGCTGTGGCGTCCAGGCCGACCACGATGACCTCGTTCGTACGCATCGCCGCTTCCTTCCTCAGCTGCTCGACAGAACCAGTCAACGAGACGCCCGTGGACCCCACCACGGTCGATGGGCCCGGTCCGTCGGGCCGACCGGCCCTGACCGTGCCTCAGGCCATCGCCAGCACGTGCACGGCCCGAGCGCCGGCCGGGTCGGGATACACGACGTCCTGACCCGGCCGGGCCCCGATCAGCGCGCGCCCCAGGCCCGAGTCGTGCGCGATCACCGGTAGCCCCCGCTCGTCCAGGGCAGCGAGCAGGAACCAGTGCGCACCGTCGCCCCGGTCGATCTGGACGCAGCAGCTCGGGCACACCGCGGAGTCGGGGTGCGGCTCGTGCACCGTGTCCAGCTCATGCGTGAGCGCGGCGATACGGTAGTTGAGAATCGCGATCGCGCGCCCCAGTGCCGGAAGCTCGCTCTCGGCAGCGGCGTCGAACTGCGCCAGAAGTTCCGGGCGCTCCACCTCCCGCAGCCGAGCATGCTCCTCCTCGACGCGGCTCCGGACCTCCCGGCGCAACGCGTCCCCGACGATCGACTCGGTGGTCAGCAGGGTCGTGACGGTCATCGCCGGCTCCCCTCGCCCACCGGGGCCGCGCCCAGGCGCTGAAGTTCGTCGGCGAAGCTCAGCATCACCAGGACCGCCTCCTCGTGACAGCGGGCCGCGTCCTCGTGCGAAGCAGCCTCGTGCCGGAGGCGGTGAGCGGCCCTCAGATCGGGAGCCGCCGCCCGGGACGGGAGTGTGGCGGCTCGCTGCTCGTGCTCCAGTGCAGCGTGCAGGGCGTCGGCAGCCCGCGCGCGGCAGACGGCGGCCGCGCCGGCCGCCTCGTCGATGAAGTCGTAACCAGTCCGACGAAGTCGGGCACTGGGTTCAGCCAGCATCACAGTCATGGCGGCAGATTCGGTCCGTGCGGTGGACCCCTGAAGGACCGAAGGTCCCGCGCGGGGGTGCTGATGGTCCGGAGTCCTTGCCAGGAGGGGTCTCGTGGGAGATCGAACGGGGTCATTGGTCCCTGGCCGCTCGGACCCGACCGCGGGAGCCTCGAAGCACGAAGGCATCCCTGACGTCCACTCAGCTAGGAGGAAACTCCGATGAACGCACCGCGCCTGATCACCGTCGGCGTCGACGGCTCCGCCGGCGGCCGCCGAGCCCTCGAATGGGCCGTCCACCTGGCCGCCGCGACCGGCGCCACCGTCGAGGTGGTGACCGCCTGGTCCTGGGACGGGATGGCCTTCAGCCCGGGCATGACGGCCGGGCCCGACCAGGAGCGCAACTACCTCGCCGAGCGGCAGGAGCTCGACGTCGACGCGGTCCTGAAGGACCTCGATGGCCCCGCCCCGACAATCGCCAAGCGCCTCGTCGAAGGCTCCCCCACGAAGGTGCTGATCGAGGCCGCCCGCAACGCGGACCTGCTGGTGCTCGGCAGCCACGGCCGTAGCCACCTGCACAACGCGCTGCTCGGTTCGGTCAGTGAGTCCTGTGTGCGCCACGGGTCCACGCCGGTCGTCGTCGTGCCCGCTCACGACCGTTCGGCACACCCAGGTGAAGCGCTCGTGCAGGCCTGACACGGGCCCGTAGAAGGAAGGTCGCGCGTCCGGACGGAGATCTGAGATGACGACAGCAGTTCACCTCGACACCCGCGCGGCCCTGTGGCGGGCAGCCAACCGCGCCCGCTGGGCCCCGTCGATCCACAACACTCAGCCGTGGCGACTGCGCCTGCATCGCGACGCGCTGGACCTGCACCTGGACCCGGAGCGGATCCTCCCCACCGTCGACCCGGACGGCCGCCAGGCGCTGATCAGTTGCGGCTGCGCGTTGTTCAACGCACGCGTCTCACTCGCGTGCGAGGAAGGCGCCGAGGTCACCGTCGCGCGGTTCCCCGAGGGCACCGACTCGACGCTGCTCGCTCGCCTGCACCTGGCGACGCGCTCGGCCGAGGACGCGTTCACCCGCGCCACACGCCTCGCACTGGCCGATCTGGACTTCGCGGTGGCGGTGCGGCGGACGAATCGGAACGCCTTCGAACAGACGTCAATACCGGCTCGATTTCTCGACCGGCTCACCGCGGCGGCGGCGGCGGAAGGCACCGTCCTGTTCGCCGTCCGACTCTCGCACCACCGTGCTGCGCTGGCCCGCCTCACACAGGTTGCAGCCGACGCGCTCGTCGACAATCCCGCGTACCGCGCCGAGGTGGAATCGGTGGACGGAAAGGCGCCGGTGGCGGTGTCCGCCGGTCACGCGCAGACGCTGCTCCTGCTCGGCACGGACACCGACCACCGGCGGGACTGGTTGCGCGCCGGGGAGGCGGTGGAGCGTGTCCTGCTCACGGCCGCGCTCTCGGGCTACGAGTACAGCCCGGTCATGCCGGCGCTCGAAGTTCCGGACGTCCGCGAGATGCTGCGATTCGAACTCGGCGTGACCGTCTATCCCCAGTTCCTGCTGCGCCTCGGACGGGGCGCCCCCGTCGCCTCGACCAGCCGGCGTCCCCTCACGGAGATCCTCACCGAGTCGTGAGGCTCTCCGTCAGTCGACCGGAACCTGCCAGCGAACCCGCGTGCCGAGGTCACGCCTCGCATCCTCGCGCGCCCGTCCGCTTCCCACTGATGTCACTACGTCGAGCTCGACCCAGCCGTAGGCCGGGTCCATCGTGACGGCGACGTCGGTGCTTGACACATCCGGATCGCCGGCCGCCGCGACGAGGGCTGCGCGAGTGGCCGTCAGCAGCTCGTTCACCAGATCGTCCGGGAGCGCGACTCGGGCTCGTCGGGGCCGTGCAGCATCGAGTAGGTCAACCGTGTGTGGAGCACCCGCCCGTCCGGTCGGAGGATGCGTCGATCCTGAGCCGGCGGTACCTCTCCGACCGTGACCAGCGATCGCGCTGCCGCCGCTTGCTGGGCGTCGGCGGGATGGACCAACGTGCGAGGGTCGCGGGCGACGATGTCGTCGTGATCGCGACCGAAGATCTCGACGGCCGCTGCGTTGGCCCGCAGTTCGCCCGGGTCGACGATGATCACGCGAAGTCTCCGATCCTCGGAGCGGCCCCGGGACACCCGACCGGGGCCGCCATCATCAGCATCGGCCGCGCGACGCCGGTTTCGTAGCGCCATCAGTCCCCGAAGGCCGGGACCATGTGCTCTGGCTGCACATACACCGAGGCGAGGACGCTGGTCTCATGAAGCAGATCAGCGCACGCATGAGCATGAACGAGATCCAGCTCGAGATGGAGATTCAGTCGCTGCGGGTCCGCGTGGCCGAGCTCGAAGCGGCCGTCCGCGAACTCCTCGCGGTCCGGGTCACGGCGGGAAGCTGAACGTGTCCCGGCTCTCGGGACTTTCGGCCCCTTGTGACCGCCGAGCGGACTGCCGATGACTTCGGCGTCCCCGTGGGATGCGAGGAGCGAGACATGGATGTCGCAGCGACCGAGCTCGAGAAGCGCGTGACCGAGTTGACGGCCGCGGTCCGGAACGAGCGCGCGGCTCGGCACACCGCCGAGGCCGAGCTGTCCGACCTGCGAGCGCGGGTGGACAACGCCCAACGGCTGGCCCACATGGGCGACTACGACTGGCACATCGCGACCGACACCAACCGGTGGTCGGACCAGTTGTTCCGGATCTACGGCTACGAACCGCAGGCGTTTCATCCGTCGTACGAGCGGTTCCTCGCCCATGTCCACCCGGACGACCGGGATCGAATCACCGCGGTCCACCAGCATGCGTACGAGACGGGTGAACCGTACGAGATGATCGAGCGCATCGTCCGACCGGACGGCGAAGTGCGCTTCCTGGCTTCGAACGGTCAAGTGGTCCGGGACGAGTGCGGTGTTCCCGTCCGGATGCGCGGCACCTGCCTCGACGTCACGGAACGGATCGTGGCGGAGCAGGCCCGCGAACGACTGGCCGCGCGGATCCATCGCCTGGTGGAGTCCAGTCCGGACGCGATCCTGCTCACCGATGCCGGCGGCTCCGTCGTGCTGGCGAACGTCGGCGCACACCGACTGCTCGGCGGCGACCCGGTCGGCACGCCGGCGGACCGGATCTCTCCGCGCCTGCTCGCCGGCGGCCACGAGATCCTGGCGAACGGTCTCGACGGTCGCCCTCTCGAGCTGGACGTGACCGTGGCCCGGCTCTGCGATGCCGACGGCGACGGCCTGGTTGCCGCCTACCTGCGCGACGCGACGGAGCGCCAGGCCGACGAGGCCCGCGCCGCGGCGCTGCGCGAGGCACAGGTCCGGCACCGCCAGGCGCAGGAGATCAACGACGACATCGTGCAGGGACTGACCGCCGCCGTGCTCGCGATGCAGCGACTGGATTCCGCCGACGCCCTCCACTACGTGGAGCAGACCCTCGCCGCCGCCCGACGCCTGATGAACGACTGGACGGGCGAGCCGTTCGCGGCCGACGAGCCGGTCCGACCGGGCGCACTCGTGCGCGCGTGCTCATCGACGACCGCACCACTCGAGGCGTGCCCTCCGAGAACCGGACAGCCGACGGCAGCGGACTTTCACCCGGATCGCCGAATCCTCGTCGTGGACGACAATGCGACGGTGCGTCACCTGCTGTGCGCCCAACTCGAACGTTCTGGGCGCGGCACGGTCGTCGGCGAGGCCGCGGACGGCGAGGAGGCGATCGAGCTCGCGACCGCGTTGCAGCCCGATCTCGTCCTGCTCGACCTCTCGATGCCGCGGATGGACGGTCTCCAGGCGCTTCCCCGAATCCTCGAGGCGGTCGCCGGCGTCAAGGTGATCGTGATGTCCGGATTCGACCAGCGCACCCTCGGCGAGCAGGTCCTCGCCGCGGGGGCCGCGACCTACGTCGAGAAGGGTCTGCAGATGAACCTTCCCGCAGTGATTGACGCCGTCTATCAGGCGGCTTGAGCCGAGGGTGGGCGATGGTCCCATGCCTTGCCCGTCCGTCCGTCCGCCGGCGTACCGGACGTGCGCCAGGACGTGATCGGCCTTGAAGATGATGCCGTTGTCCCCGGCGTCGAGGATGCAGTCCTGGGCGATGGACGCATGCGTGATCGCCTCGATGCCGAGCTGGTCGAAGTACTTTGCGGAGGCTCCAAAGCACGAACCGCCCTGGCCGCGGTGACCACGTGCTGGTCGACGTCGATCGCTGCCGCGGCGTCGTGCACGAACCGAATTTCTTTGCGTTCGTACAGCGGTGCCAGCGGGAACGTGATGTCTGAGGCGTCACGCACCGCGGGCGCGTCAGTGCCCGAAGCGGACGTCGGGGAGGATGCGGGCGAGCCAGCGCGGGGTCCACCAGGCGGCGGTACCCGTGAGCCGGAGCAGGATCGGGACGAGCAACAGGCGCACGAGCAGTGCATCGAGCAGGACCGCGATCCCGAGGATGATGCCCATCTCCTTCGGCGGGAGGGGCCCCGACAGGGCGAAGGTGAAGAACACGGCGACCATGACGGCGGCGGCGGCGAAGATCACCCGCCCGGAGTGGGCCAGCCCGCCGACCATGGCGCCCTTGGCGCCCTCACCGCGGTCCCAGTGTTCCTTGGCGCTGGAGAGCAGGAACACCGTGTAGTCCATCGCGATCGCGAAGATCATCGCGAAGAAGAACACCGGGCCCCACGCGTCCAGGAATCCCTGGGACTCGAAGCCGAGCAGGTCGGCCCCGTGGCCGTCCTGAAAGATGAGCTTCGCGACCCCGAACGCCGCGCCCGTCGCCAGCAGATTGGTGACCGTGCCGATCAACGCGACCAAGGGAGCTTGCAGGGCGACGAGGAGCAGCAGGAATCCGAGGGCGAGCACGACGCCGATCACCAGCGGGGTCTTGGCGGCCAGTTCGCTCTCCAGGTCGTGGTTCTCCGCCACCGCCCCACCGACGAGCACGCTTTCCGGCAGCGCCTCCCGCAGCCGATCGATGGTGTCCCCCGTCGCCGGGTCCGAGGGGTCCGAGGCAGGCACCGCCTGCACCAACGCCTGTCCGCCTCCACCGGGTTGCACCGGCATCACGGCCGCGATGCCCGGGTCCCGGGCGACGGTGGCAGCCGCGGCCTCGACCGCCACGGCCGGGCCGACGATCTGCAGAGCGCCCGGAGCGCCCGGCCCGAATGCCTGCTGGACCAGCACGTAGCCCTGCCGGCTGGAGTCGTCCTCGGGGACCACGGCGATCGAAGGCATCCCGGTGTCGAGAGAGAGCACGGGCACGGCCAGCGCTCCCAGACCGATCACGGCGGCGATCCCCGCCGCCCACGGCCGCCGCCACAACCGCTCACCCCACGCCGCGAACCGCGCCGAGCGGTGCTCGCCCGAGTGCGCCCACGGCAGGGCCAGCCTGTCCACGCGGGCCCCGAGTCGGCCCAGGATGGCCGGCAGCAGCGTCAGCGTCGCGGCCAGCACAAAGACGACCGAGAGCATGATGCCCACCGCCATCGACCGGAAGGCCGGAGAGTCGACCAGCATCACGGCGCTGAGCGAGATCAGCACCGTGACCCCACTGAACAGCACCGCCTTGCCGGCGGTGTCCATCGTCTCCTCGACTGCCCGGTGCACGTGCTTGCGCGAGCCGAACAGCGCCCCGCGGAAGCGGTAGACCACGAACAAGGCGTAGTCGATGCCCAACGCGAGGGCGAACATCAGCGCGAAGTTCATCGCCCAGATCGAGATCGGCGTCAGCTCGGTGAGCAGGAACAGTGACCCCGCCGACGCCACCAGTCCCAGGATCGTCAACAACAGCGGCAGGCCCGCGGCGACCAGCGACCCGAAGGCCAGCACGAGGATGCCCAGCGTCACCGGCCAGCTCATCAACTCCGACTTCATCATCGCGTCGCGGTTGGCCTCGTTGAAGTCCGACCACATCCCCGAGGCACCGGTCAACGCGATCTGCACCTGCGCGGTCCCCAGCGCGGTGATCGGCCCCTTGAGGTCGTCCGCGGCCCGCACCATCTCATTGGCGTCCGCTACGGCACCGGCCATCACGATCGCGGTGTGCCGGTCGGCACTGATCGTGGTCCCCGGCGTCGGCGGCACCACCGCCGCGACGCGATCGTCGGCCGCCAACTCGGTCGAGACCGCCGCGACCGCCCGCGCGAACTCCGGGGAGTCCACGGTCTGCTCCGCACTGTGCAGCACCACCATCAGCCCGGTGCTGTTCAACCCGCCGAACTGCGCCCCGACCAGCTCCCGCACCTGGACCGACTCGGACCCGTTCGCCTGCCACCCGGCACCGGAGAGCGCGTGCTCCACCTTGGGCGCGAACATTCCGAGCCCCACCGTGATCAGCAGCCAGGCCGTGAACACCAGCCGTGCGTGATCCGCCGCCCACCCTCCGAGCCGGCCGACCGGCCCGCTCGCGCCGGCCGCGCGCCCGTCACGGTCGGGCCGGCGGTGACGCGGCCCCGGCACCTGCGTGTTCGAGAAGCTGGTGGTGGTCATCGGATTCCCCGTTTCAGCCCGAACAGCCGGGACAGGACCAGCGAGGCCGGACAGTCGCCGACGAGGACGTAGAGCCACTGGTTGAGCCCGACGAAGGCCACCACCAGCAGGAACCACGAGCTGACGAAGGCGCTCAGCGCCGCCGCGATCAGCACGACGGTGCCCGCCAGCGCGAACAGGACTCGCTCGAGCGGCGCGGTGCGGGTCTCGGAAATGGTGCTCATGAGGTGCCCTCCATCACGGCATTGAGTTCGGAGAGCCGGCTCTGCAGCCCGCCGCAGACCTGCTCACACAGGGCGTAGACGTTCTGATCGGCGACGCGGTAGAAGGAGCTGGTGCCGTCCTTGCGCCGCGACACGATCCCCGCCTGCAGCAGGATTCCGAGGTGCTTGGACGCGTTCTGCTGACTGGTGTCCAGGCGTTCCGTGATTTCCGCGACCGACAGCTCGCCGGCCCGGAGGAGATCGAGAATCCGGATACGCATGGGATCACCGATGACGCGCAGGCGGGCCGCGATCATCTCGGCCAGGTCCACCGGGATCGGGTGCGGGAGAGCCATGGTTCCTCCAGGAACATCTTCACTCGTTCACAACTGTGTAGTGGTTATAGGATACCGAGGCGGCAGCTTGTGCCAACTGCACAACTGTGAAGTGGTGAATGATCCGGGTCACACTGTCAAGACCGGGCCTGCGGACGGTCCGCAGCGCTCAGCAGGGACATGTCGGTCTGGGCGGCTCGGAGCAGACGGTCCGCGAGTTGCCGGAGGGCTCGCGCGACGGCGATCTCGTCGCCGACGACCGGCGCCTCGGGATCGCTGTCCCGGCGCCCCGCCCGCCCGTCGGCGTTCAGCAACGGGCCGTCCCCGACGAGGTAGGCGTGCGCCGTCGTCTGTCCGTCCCGTTCGACGATCGCCAGGTCGACGTGCCAGTTCCGGCGCACGGTCGTGACGGGTGCCTCCGCGACGTCCTGGTTCATGGAAGTGCCTCTCTCCTCGTGCCCACGGCCGGCGCGACTGCGTCCGCCCACTCCGAGCCTGGCCGTGCCGTGGGGACGGCAGCAGGGCCGACGGTCCCGACTGCGACCCACACCGGACCCGAAGATCCCGGGGCGATCGGCTCTGCCGGCGAGCGCACGGTCGGGACGACCCTGAGGGGGAGCCACCGGAGCCGAAGGAGAGCCCGAGATGTCGACCTGCACCTGCACCAGCAAGGACGAGACGACCCGGCCGTGGGCTGGGGTCCAGGACGAGCTACGACGCCCCAGCGCGGAGCTCCGTCGACTGATCCCGGAGGTTTACGCCGGCTTCGCGGACCTGCACGCCAGCGCGCTGGCGCCGGGGAGCCTGGACACGAAGACAAAGGAGCTGATCGCCCTCGCGCTGGCCGTTTCGTCGCAGTGCGACGGCTGTATCGCGTCCCACGCCCGAGGCGCGGCTCGGTTGGGGGCGACCGATCGGGAGGTCGCGGAAACTCTGGGCGTCGTCCTGCTCATGACCGGCGGCCCGGGGACGGTGTACGGCCCCCGCGCGCTCTCGGCCTTCCGCGAGTTCCAGGCCGAGCTGAGCCCGCAGAACTGAGTAACCGTCAGGCGAAGCCTGGGCGATCGGTCAGTGCTGGTCCTTCTTGCGCATCTCGGCACCGAAGACCGCCGCCTGGGCCCGGCGCTCCATGCCGAGCTTGGTGAGCATGACGGAGACATAGTTCTTGACGGTCTTCTCGGCGAGGAAGAGTTGCTCGCCGATCTCCCGGTTCGTCATGCCCTCGGTGACGAGGTCGAGGATCTCGCGCTCGCGGGCGGTCAGCGCCTCCCACCTCGGATCAAGCTTGTCGCCTTCGCGCAGCCGGGTGAGGACCCGTTCGGTCACCGCCGGGTCGAGCAGCGAGTGGCCAGCGGCAACCTGCCGGATCGCGTCGATGAGATTGCTGCCCTTGATCTCCTTGAGCAGGTAGCCCGCAGCGCCGGCCATCACGGAGGCGAGGATCGCGTCGTCGTCGTCGTAGGACGTCAGGATGATGCAGCGCGTGGCGGGGACGGCGGACCGGACGTCGCGACAGACGTCGATGCCACTGCCGTCCGGGAGCCGGCCGTCGAGCACCGCGACCTTCGGCTGCAGCGCCTTGATGCGTGGCAACGCCTGCGCCGCCGTGCCGGCGTCACCGACGACCGTGATGTCCGGAGCAGCCTCGAGCAGATCGGCGATGCCCCGACGCACGATCTCGTGGTCGTCGAGCAGGAACACGGTGATGCGCTCGTCCGCCTCCGGGTTCACAGCGGAATCGTCCATCGCAGGTGTGTCCCTTCGCGGTTCGGTGTCGTGTGCTCGGTTGGGGCGGGTCCCACCTCGAGCGTGCCGCCGTACTGCTCGGCCCGGACGCGCATGTTGTCCAGCCCGCTGCGCCGGGTGATCTCACCCAGCCCGACGCCGTCGTCGACGACCTCCAGCGACAACGCGTCCGCCGCGACCGTCACCGACAGCTCCACCGTAGTCGCCTGCGCGTGCCGAGCGGCGTTGCTCAGCGCCTCCCGGGCGACGGCCACGAGGTCGTCGGCCAGGTCCGGCCCGACCATGGTGTCCACCGGCCCGCCGAACCGCACCCGCGGCTCGAAACCGAGCACCCTCCTGGCCTCACCGACCACTTCGAGCAGGCGGGCGCGGGGGGCGTTCGGCCGCTGCGCCACCGACCCACGCAGGCCGAAGATCGAGGTCCGGATCTGGGCGATGACGTCGTCGATGTCCGTCACCACCCGATCGATCCGCGCCGTCCGTTCGGCTTCTCGCAGCCCGGCCGCTCCTTGCAGCGTCATGCCCGCGGCGAAGAGCCGCTGGATGACGTGGTCGTGCAGATCACGGGCAATCCGGTCCCGGTCCTCCAGCAGGAGCACCCGTTCCTGGTCGTGCCGGGCGTCCGCCAGTTCGAGCGCCACCGCGGCATGGTTCGCGAACGCGAGCGCCATGTCGAGGTCGGCGTCGTCGAACCGGCGGCGCCCGCGCTGCCGTGCCACCGTCAGCGCGCCACGGGTCCCCTCCGCCCCGATGAGCGGGACGACCATGGTCGGCCCCACCTCGATCACGCGGGAGAGGTGCACCACGTGCCGGTCCTCCGCCGCCGCGTCCCCGAGCATGACCGGTTGTCCGGTCTGCAGCGCGAGTCCGACCATCGAGTCCTCGCGGGGATAGGTGTACCCGACGATCTCCGCCGAGTGGTCGCCCGAGGCGACCGCCACGTGCAGCACCTCCGGATCCACCGCCGGCAACACCACCGAGACCAGATCCGCTTCCGCCAGCAACCGAGCCTGACGGGCAATCAGCTTCAGCGGATCCTCGCCGCCCGGCGCCATCAGCCGCTGCTGAATCTGCATCGACGCCTGCAACCAGTCCTGCCGACGCTTGGACTGCTCGAACAGGCGTGCGTTCTCGATGACGACACCGGCGGTCGCGGCGAGGGCGATGACGACGCGTTCGTCGTCCTCGGAGAACCGACCGGACGCCGATTCGGAAAGATAGAGGTTGCCGAACACCTCGTCGCGAACGCGGATCGGCACACCGAGGAAGCTGGCCATCGGCGGATGGTTCGCGGGAAACCCGACCGAACGCGCATCGTCTCCGATGTTGCGGAGCCGGATCGGCTGCGGGTCGTCGATGAGCGCGCCGAGCAGGCCCTTGCCCGCCGGAAGGTGGCCGATGCGCTCGACCGCGTCGTCGTCCATGCCGACGTGGATGAACTCCTCAAGACCGCCGACCGGTGCAAGGACACCGAGCGCCCCGTACCGGGCGTTGACCAGGTCGCACGCCACCTCGACGATGCGCCGGAGCACGACCGGCAGTGCCAGGTTGCCGATGATCGCGGTGTTGGCCGCGAGCAGGCCACGGAGGCGGCTCTGGGTTCCCATCAGTTCCTGCGCGCGGTCGACCAACTGCAACAGCAGCTGGTCGAACTCGAGCAGGGGTGCTTGCGGCAGCGGGGAAGACGGGTCGGCACCGGTCACCTGCCCAGCATGCCGGACCGGTCGGCCCCTGGGCCAGGGACCACCGGCCCCGCGCGTCCCGGCCGAGCGACCCTGTTCCCGACCGCCCAACAGGGGCAGTCTCGAGGTGAGCCGCGCGACACACGAGGAGGCGGGCGTGTCCGAGGAGAGCTTCACCCCGTACGCACAGGTCCACGAGACCCACACCGGTGTGGTGATGCTCGTCGGCGACCGTGCCTACAAGGTGAAGAAGCCGGTTGACCTGGGATTCTGTGACTTCACCTCGGTGGCCGAACGAGCCCGCGTCTGTCGCCGCGAGGTCGAGCTCAATCGGCGCCTCGCGCCCGATGCCTACCTCGGCGTCGCCGAACTGCACCTGCCCGACGGGCAGCAGTGCGAACCGGTGATTGTGATGAATCGCATGCCACCGGAGGCCCGACTGGCGACCCTCGTGCGCCAGGGCCAGGCCGGCGGCCCGGAGATCGCCGAGATCGCGCGCCGGATCGCGGACTTCCACGCCGACTGCGACCGGCGGCCCGACATCGACGCCGACGCGACCGCGGCCGCCGTCCGGGCGCACTGGGCGGCCGGCTTCACCGAGCTGCGCGCCCTGCTCGCGGCCTGGCCCGACGCTCCCCTCGGGGCCGACGTCATCGATGCCGTCGAGGACGCCGCCCTTCGGTACCTGAACGGTCGCGCGCCGCTGTTCGATGCGCGCATCGCCGCCGGTCGCGTCGTCGACGGGCACGGCGACCTGCTCGCCGACGACATCTTCCTGCTGCCCGAAGGGCCGCAGATCCTCGACTGCCTGGAGTTCGACGACCACCTGCGGCACGTCGACCGGATCGACGACATCGCGTTCCTCGCGATGGATCTCGAGCGCCTCGGTGCCCCCGACCTGAGCAGGTCCCTGCTCACCGAGTACCGCCGTCACACCGGCGACGACGCCCCGGCGTCGCTCGTGCACCACTACCAGGCGTACCGGGCGTTCGTCCGCGCGAAGGTCACCTGCGTGCGCGCCCGGCAGGGCGACCCGGAGGCACCCGCCGCCGCGCGAGCCCTCGCACAGTTGTGCCTCGACCACCTGGCGGCGGCCACCGTCCGTCTCATCCTCGTCGGCGGCCTCCCCGGGACGGGTAAGTCGACGCTCGCGCACTCCATCGCCGCCGACCTCGACTGCGCCGTGATCAGCACCGACCGCGTCCGCAAGGAGATCGCCGGGCTCGACCCCGACACCCCCGCCCCCGCCGGCTACGGCGACGGGCTCTACACGCCGGAGCACATCGCGGCGACCTACGCGGCCGTTCTGGACCGCGCCGAGGCGCTGCTCGCGCACGGCCGGTCGGTGATCCTCGACGGGTCGTGGACCTCGGCGGCTCCACGGGACCGGGCCCGCGAACTCGCGGAACGGGCGGCCGCCGTCCTCGTCGGGCTGCAGTGCGTCGCCCCCGCCGAGGTCGCGGACGCGCGGATGGTCGGCCGTCGCGGACCGTCCGACGCGAACGCCGAGATCGCCGCCGCCATGCGCGCGCACGCCGACTCCTGGCCCGACGCGGTCGCCGTCGACACCGGCGGCGAGCTCGCCGACGCCCACAAACATGCCGTCGACGTCGTCCTCGGACGCCTGCGGTGACGCCCCATCAGACCGAAGGAGTTCCGATGACTGCCGCCACGTCCCACCACGCACGCATGGCTCTGCGCCGCGCCGCGGACCGCGCCCGGATGGCCCCCTCGATCCACAACACCCAGCCGTGGCGGATGGAGATCGACGGCGACGCCCTGGTGCTCTCCCTCGACCCGGAGCGCCTCGTGCCGGCGATCGATCCCCACGCGCGGCAGTCCTGGATCAGCTGCGGTTGTGCCCTGTTCAACGCCCGCGCCTCGCTCGCCGGTGAGGACACCGGCTACCGGATCTCGCGGTTCCCGGAGGGCGAGAACTCGCTCGTGTTCGCACGGTTGGAGGTCCTGGGCGCTCTCGACCTCGACGAGGACGAGCGTGCCGCCCGGGGCACACTGCGCGAGATCGCTGCGACGATCCCGCTACGCCGCACCAACCGAACCCGCTTCACCGAGGACGAGATCTCGACCGGCTTCCTCGCGCGGCTCTCCGCTGCCGCCCTGGTCGAGGGCGCGATCCTCACTGCCGTCCACCGCGAGGAGCACCGCGAGGTCGTGGCCCGCCTGACGCGCCGTGCCGACGCCCGCCAGTTCGGGAACCCCGCCTTCCGCGCCGAGCTTCGGAACTGGAGCACCGACGACCCCGACCGCCCCGACGGCGTTCCCGCGATCGCGGTGCCGAAGGTCGACGGAAGCACCGTCGACGAGATCCCGCTCCGGGACTTCGACTCGCACGGCCACGGGCGGCTCCCCGCCGACGTGCACTCCACCCGCCACCAAACGATGATGCTGCTCGGGACCGATGGCGACTCCCGCTCCGACTGGCTCCGAGCCGGCGAGGCCCTGGAGCACGTGTTCCTGGAGATCGCCCGGTTCGGCTACGCGACCAGCCCGATCATGCAGGCACTCGAACTCCCCGAGACGCGCAGTGAGTTCCGGCGCGAACTCGGGCTGAACTTCTACCCACAGTTCCTCTTCCGGATCGGACGGGCGGGAGCCACCGCACCGGTCCCCCGACGTGACCTGCAGGACTTTCTGCACGAGGATCACCTCACCGGGCACTGAGGGTCGTGCCCCAGCCCAGGGAGACACCATGGAACGGCTCGTCGTCGGCGTGGACGGTTCGGCCGGCGGACGCCGGGCTCTGGACTGGGCCGTCCGCCACGCCCTCGGGGCGGGCTCGAAGCTGGACGTGGTCCTCGCCTACCAGCCCGAGCCGCTCTCCTTCGCCGCCGGCGGCACCGACGGCCGGGACCTCGCTGAGGAGACCGCGACCGCGCAACTGCGCCACGACCTCCAGGATGTCCTGATGCACCATCAGGAAACTCAGCCGACCATCACCAGCCGCGTGGTCCCCGGCAAGCCGGCCGACGTCCTCCTCGACGCGGCCCGGGACGCCGATCTCCTCGTCGTCGGCAGCCACGGCAAGGGCGGGCTCGCCACCACCCTCCTCGGTTCGGTCAGCGAGGCCTGCGTCCGCCGCGGCACCACCCCGGTCGTCATCGTCCCCGCGCGCTGAACCCCCGCACCTGAACTCCCCGGCGCCCCGACGTCAGACGCGATGGGCGGCCCGGGTGACCGGGACGACCATGAGCACCAGGCCACCGATCAGCAGGACGCCGCCCAGGCCGAGGGCGCCACCAGCGAGCCAGGGCAGGGCCGGGACCTCCGCGCCGGCGCGGACCGTGAGACCGAACCCGGCGTTGCCGTCGGGGGGCATCAGCACGACCGACCAGTCGCCGCCCTCGGAGTCCCACGTCAGCGCCTGCGGAGGCGACCCGGCCGTCGAGGCGACCCAGATGCCGGCCGATGCGGGGTCCGCGG
This sequence comes from Sporichthya polymorpha DSM 43042, assembly GCF_000384115.1. Taxonomy (NCBI): domain Bacteria; kingdom Bacillati; phylum Actinomycetota; class Actinomycetes; order Sporichthyales; family Sporichthyaceae; genus Sporichthya; species Sporichthya polymorpha. The sequence continues at coordinate 2,666,834 of NZ_KB913029.1, read as the reverse complement.
GGACCCGGTCGCCGGGAACCAGGACAGGCGCCGCGTCGCGCGAGAGGTCCGAGATCCTCGCATGAGCAACCCCGTTCAGGAATGTCTCGACGTCGTCGGTGCGCGCAATCCCGACGAAGACCGGCTGTGCAGCAGAGGTCGGTACCTCGACGCGGACGGTGCCGAGCAGGGAATCCGGGCCGAAGCGTCCGAGGTCGAGGTCGGGAAGGTCGATCTCCTCGCTCACGAGGGCGTAGCTGGACGTGTCGTAGTGCCGGTGCGGCGTCATCAGCAGGCCGTCGGTCCGCTGGGTGCGGTCCGCCCAGAGCATCGCTCCGCCCGCGGCGGCCAGACCGCTACCGGTCAACGCGAGCACCGCACCCGCGACGACGGAGGTCACCCGCCGCGCCGTCCATCCGGTTCCGGTGGCGGCCGCCTCCGGAGCGATGCTCGGCGCCGGCGTGTCGACCTCGACCGTTCCCGGATCCGCCCCGCCGGTGTCGAGGCGGAAGGGCGGGTACGCATCGGTCATCAACCCGGCGTAGGCCGCGACCCGGAGCGCCCATCGGTCCATGCCGACCGCGAGGTCGTACAGGGGCTCGGGGTAACGGCCCGTGAAGAGCAGAACGACGCCGGCTGCGAGGACCAGGACCCCGACGAGCCCGGTGAAGATCCAGGGGAAGGATCCGTCGCCGTCGAAGAGCGGGCCGAAGCCGCCGACGAACAGCGCGACGATCACGTAGTGCGGGATCGCCAGCAGCCACCACTTCACGAGCACCAGGCCGCGGGACAGTCGCTCGGGCCGGTCGATCTCCAGCCGGGCCGGGTAGTCCGGCACATCGGCGAGGGTGAAGGGCGGGTACCGGTCGGTCCCGAGCGCACCGTAGGAATAGTGCTGCACCCGCCAGGTCCAGCGCAGGACCCCGACGTTGAAGTCGAAGATCGCCGCGGGGTAACGCCCCGTCAGGAGGATCGCGACGCCGGCGACGGCGGTGAGGACGACGAACGCCAGCCAGAGGAACGCGAGGATGACGAAGTGCGGCAGCGCGGCCGCCCACTTCACCAGCCACAGCCAGCGCGAGAGCTCGGGGTCACGTCGGCCGCTCACCCGCACCGGGTAGGGCCGTGCGGTGACCCGCTCCATCGTGTCCATCCTCGACTCCTCTCCTCCTGCGCGCGCAGCGCTCACTGCGGCGCGTCGTCGTAGCGCTCGGCGATCTCGGCGAGAATCCGGTCGCGGGCTCGCTCCACGTCGTGAGCCCGGCGCGCAAGCAGATCTCGTTCCACCGCTGCGACGGCGGCGCCGAGCTCGCGGTCCTGGAGGGTGCCGACAACCCAGCGGGAGAAATCGCCCCGGCCGAGGTGGTGCTCCGCCGAGGTGGCCTCGACGTCGTGCAGCATTTTGGCGAACTCGCGCAGATCACGGGCGGCCGTCAGCTCCGTCCCGGTCGGGGACCGGAACCGGAACCACTGGTGCCCGGGCAACGGCTGGGTGACGTACTTGTGCCAGTGGCGACGATGGGGTGTCCGCCGCGGCGTCAGGGCGAACTCGCGTTCGGGACCGCCGCCCTCGCGAAGCAGGGCCGTCCCCGTCCCGGCAACCCCTGGCAGGGGCGCACCCGTCACCCGGATCGTCAGGTCGATCGCCGCCAGCGCGGTCTCGCTCAACTGCTCCGGAACGTAGGTGATCAGGCAGTACCCGAGGTCGGCGGGGCGGAAGATCGCCGTCGCCGCGCCCGCGCCCCCGAGCGTCTGGTGCGCCTCGTCGATGACGATCCAGTGCGGCACCCCGGTCACCGCGCGCTCGGCCTCCACAACACTCGCGACGTCGTGGAGGTAGGCAACACGGTGAGCGGGCGAGGTGCCCGACAGGTCGAGGACGACGCTCGAGCGTTGGGCGCGGAGCACGCTGATCAGTTCGTGGGGGGTGGGCAACTGGGCACCGTCGCCCAGCACCGCGGTGTTGCGGAGGTGACCGAGCCCGATGTGGTCGCCCTCGACGTCCACCACGAGCACGGAGTAGCCCGCGGTGACCCACTGCTCGATGAGCAGGCCCGCCATGTGCGACTTCCCGGCGCCGGACCCGCCGCAGACGAGGATGTTCGACTGCGCACCCGGCACGCTCGCCACCCCTCCGTCGAGGAAGTGCCCGATCGACAGGCGGCGCCGCTCGGGACGGACCGGGCAGGTGCCGCGGACCAGGGGGCCGGCGAGGAAGTCCGCCACACCGTCGCCCGCGGCGCCCGCGGCGCCCGCGAGGACGAGGTCGGCGTGCTGCTGGAGCGACGGCACCGCGTTGGCCACCGCCACTCCGAGCTCAGCCACCTCGAAGAGAGCGAGGTCGTTCTCGGCATCGCCGACGGCGACGGTGTTGTGCGGCGAGATGCCGAGCTCGTCCAGCGCCGCGACCAGACCGGTGCCCTTCGACACTGCAGACGGCAGGACCATGAGTTCGCTGCGGTTACGCAGGAGCTGGCAGTCCAAACCGAGCCGCGCCACCTCGGCGACCACGACATCCGTGTCGTTCGCCGAACCGGCGAGCAGGACCTCTCCGGACCGGACCGAGACGCCGGCCGTACGGAGCGCGACGGCGAGCGTCTCGTCGACGGGGCGGGCCAAGGTCCGTCCCCCGTCAGGACCCAGCAGCACCGCGCCGTTCTCGGCGACCACCAGGTCGAAGGCGTCCGCCAGCCCGGGGAACTCGGCGTCCATCTCGGCTCGGATCCGTCCCGTCACCAGGATGGCCGCCACGCCCTCGGTGCGCGCTTCCTCGATGGCCGCCATCGCGCCCTCCGACAGGTCGGAACCGCTCGTCAGGGTCCCGTCCAGGTCCAGGGCGACCGCCCGCACGAAACCGGCCACGGGTCACCGCAGCGAGTCGTGGCCGGAGGCGCTCCACGAACGTCCGATCTGCATCGCGATCTCGGCGCTGATCTCGCGCGCCCAGGCGCGGATCCGGTCCCAGTCCCGATGCTCGCCCGCCGACTTGGTTCGGGCCATCAGCCGCGGCAACAGACCACGGGCGGTCTCCGGCAGCAGCGCGCCGGCGAAGGTCACCGGACGGGAGACACCGATCTCCGCCGCGAGGGTCGCGACGTCCGGGGGCGTCGGATCCTTCCACGGGCCGGGGCCGGTGACCGACAGGCCGCTCTGGAACAGCCACACGCGACGGGCCATCAGCGCCTTGCGCTCCCGCCGGAGCAGACGCATCGCCGGTCGCCGCCAGCGGCCGGCGTAGATCGCGCTGCCGAGGATCACGAACTCGTACGGGTGCACGGACATGACGACATCCGCCGGGCGCACGTCGACGTCCAGCCGGTGGAGCCGGAGCTCCATCGCGATCGCCTCGGCGATCTCCTTCGTGCTCCCGCACTTCGATCCGTACGCCACCAGCACGCGCCCGTCCATCTCCTCGCTCCCTCGCGTCGCGGCGCGGTCCGGTGATCCCGGCGGCCGTCGCCTCCACTTCAGCCTGCGCTGCGCCGGGGGGGAGTCCCAGAGGCCCTCGACTCACCCACTTCGGGCCAAAGGTCCATGCCGGGTCCCAACCACCGCCCCTGCAGCCGAGACGGCTCACACGGCGAGGGTGAGGACAGATCGATCTCTGCCGACCCGTCCGACCGGAGGAACCGTGGACGCGCTCGACCTCGCGCGGTGGCAATTCGGAATCACCACCGTCTACCACTTCCTGTTCGTGCCGATCACCCTCGGCCTCTCGATGCTCGTCGCCGGTCTGCAGACGGCCTGGCACCGCACCGGGAAGGACGCGTACCTCCGGGCCACGAAGTTCTGGGGGAAGCTCCTCGTCATCAACTTCGCCATGGGCGTGGTGACGGGCATCGTCCAGGAGTTCCAGTTCGGCATGAACTGGAGCGACTACTCGCGCTTCGTCGGCGACATCTTCGGCGCCCCGCTCGCGATCGAGGGCCTGCTCGCGTTCTTCCTCGAGTCGACCTTCCTCGGGCTGTGGCTCTTCGGCTGGGACCGGCTGCCCAAGCGCGTGCACCTGGCCTGCGTCTGGCTGTTCGCCATCGGGACCTGGCTGTCCGCCTACTTCATCCTCGCCGCGAACTCCTTCATGCAGCACCCGGTCGGCTACGAGATGAACGGCGAGCGGGGGCGCGCCGAGTTGCACGACTTCGGCGCCGTGCTCACCCAGAACACGGCCGTCGTGACCTTTGCCCACACGATCCTCGCCGCCCTGATGACGGCCGGCGCGTTCATGCTCACGATCGCGGCCTGGCACGTGCGCCGGGCGTCCTCGCCCGAGGTCTTCCGACCGAGCATGCGGCTCGCGATGTGGGTCCTGCTGATCGCCGGCATCGGTACTGCGGTCAGCGGTGACGTCCAGGCCCGCATCATGACCGAGCAGCAGCCGATGAAGATGGCTGCTGCGGAGGCGATGTACGACACCACGGACAAGGCCGGCTTCTCCCTGTTCACGATCGGTTCGCTCGACGGCGACGAGGAGATCGCCAGTCTCCGGGTTCCCGGCCTGCTCTCGTTCATGGCGACCAACGACGTCAACGGCACCGTCGAGGGCATCAACGACATCCAGGAGCAGTACGAGGCCACCTACGGACCCGGCGACTACAAGCCCAACATCCCCGTCACCTACTGGTCCTTCCGTCTGATGATCGGGTTCGGCACGCTCGCGATCCTGATCGCCCTGGTCGGGCTCTGGGTCACCCGACGCGGCCGGGTCCCCCGCAGCCGCCTGTTCTACCTGGGCACGGCGTCAGCCGTGACGCTGCCGTTGCTCGCCAACACCTTCGGCTGGATCTTCACCGAGATGGGCCGCCAGCCCTGGACCGTCTTCGGCGTCCTGCAGACCGAGGACAGCGTCTCCCCCACGGTCTCGACCTTCGACGTCGCGACCTCGCTGACCGTGCTGACGCTCCTCTACGGGGTGCTCGCCGCCGTCGAACTGAAGCTGCTGTTCACCTACGCCCGTTCGGAGCCTCCGCAAGTCACGTCGCACAGCGACGACGACGAGTCCGACCGACCGCTCGCCTTCGCCTACTGACCGCCCACCGATCCCGACGGACTGCCGAGAAGAGAATTCGATGGAACTCACGACACTCTGGTTCCTGTTGATCGCGACCCTGTGGTGCGGGTACTTCCTGCTGGAGGGGTTCGACTTCGGCGCCGCGATGCTGATGCCGGTGCTGGCCCGCAACGACCGCGAGCGGCGGGTCGTCCTCAACACGTTCGGCCCGGTGTGGGACGGCAACGAGGTCTGGTTGCTGGTCGCCGGCGGCGCGACCTTCGCCGCCTTCCCTGAGTGGTACGCCACTTTGTTCAGCGGCTTCTACCTGCCGCTCCTGCTGATCCTCGTCGCTCTCATCGTCCGCGGGGTCGCGTTCGAGTACCGCGGCAAGATGGATGACGACACCTGGCGCCGGCGCTGGGACCTGTGCATCGTGATCGGCAGCGCACTGCCGGCCGTGCTCTGGGGTGTCGCGTTCGGCAACATCGTCCGCGGCGTCCCCCTCTCGGCCGACCACGAGTACTCCGGCAGCTTCTTCACCCTGCTCAACCCGTACGCGCTGCTCGGCGGCGCCGTGACGCTGACGCTCTTCCTGCTCCACGGAGCCGTCTTTCTAACGCTGCGGACGACCGGCGAGGTCCGGGACCGCGCCCAGCAGGCGACCCAGAACATCGCCCCGGTGGCGATCGCGGCCGCAGTCGCGTTCCTCACCTGGACGGCGGTCGACCAGCGGGACGTGGCGGCCATCGCCATCTCCGTGCTCGCCGCTCTCACCCTCGTCGCGGCCCTCGGTCTCACCGCCGCCTCGCGGGACGGATGGGCGTTCGTCGCCACCGGCGCGACGATCGTCCTCGCCACCGTCTCCCTGTTCGTCGCGCTCTACCCGAACGTGCTCCCGGCGACGGACCCAGCGAACTCACTGACCGTCACGAACGCCTCGTCCACCGGCTACACGCTCACCGTCATGACCTGGGTCGCGCTGATCCTGACCCCGATGGTCGTCGCCTACCAGGCCTGGACGTACTGGGTGTTCCGCGCCCGCGTCGGGGTCGAGCACATCCCGGCCCTGGCGATGCCCAAGGCCGTGTCGGCGGCCCTGGCGGCGCCGGCACTGGAGCCGGAAGCCCCGCGGGAGACGCTGCAGGGCATGCAGTGAAGCCGGTCGATCCTCGCCTGGCGCGCCGCACCCGCAGTGTCCGTCGCCACCTGGCGGCCTGCGGGGTGCTGGCGGCGGTCGGCGCCGGCCTCACGCTGGCGCAAGCGGTACTGCTCGCCACCGCGATCGCCCGTGCTTTCACGGGCCGGTCCGATCTGGCGGAGCTCGAAGGCGTTCTCGCCGCGCTCGCGGCGGTGCTGGTCGCTCGCGCCGGTCTCGCGGGACTCGAGGACCTCCTCGGCCGCCGCGCGGCCGGGCGGGTGAAGGCGGAACTGCGGGCTCAGACCCTCGCCGCGGTCGCGGCCGGGGCCGGCCAGGGTCGTCCCCCGGGCGAGATCGCGACGCTGACGTCCACCGGTCTGGACGCGCTCGACGGCTACGTCGGCCGCTACCTCCCGGCGCTGACCCAGGTCGCCGTCGTGCCGCTCCTGGTGCTGGGCGGGCTGGCGGTCACCGACCTGACCGCCGCGGCGACCGTCGCGATCACCCTTCCGCTGATTCCGCTGTTCCTCGCGCTGGTCGGCCTGTCCACCGCTTCCTACACACGGCGTCAGATGCGCCTGCTGACCCGGCTCGGCGGCCACTTCGCCGACGTCGTGCGCGGCCTTCCCACCCTGAAGGCGTTCCGCCGGTCTCGCGCCCAGGTCGCCACGATCGCCGAGATCAGCAACCGCTACCGCGTCGCGACCCTGCGGACCCTGCGTCTGGCGTTCCTCTCTTCGCTCGTGCTCGAGTTGGTAGCGACGTTGTCCGTCGCGCTGGTGGCCGTCGGGGTCGGCCTCCGTCTCGTCGAGGGCCACCTGTCGCTGCAGACCGCGCTCACCGTGCTGATCCTCGCGCCCGAGGCCTACCTCCCGTTGCGCCGCCTCGGCGCCCTCCACCACACGAGCGAGGAGGGAATCACGGCCGCCGCCGACGCCCTCGACCTGATCGACTCCACTCCGCTCCCGGGCGGTCGTCAGGCGGCACCGGACCCCGCGAGCCTCACTCTGACAGTTCGCGACCTGACGATCGATCACCCCGACCGGGACCGTCCCGCACCCGTCGACCTCACGATGAGCGTCCGTCCCGGTGAACTGCTCGCGGTCACCGGCTCGAGCGGCAGCGGGAAGTCCACGCTGCTGCGCGTGCTCGCCGCGCTGACCCCCGCACCGGCCGGGCACATCGAGATCGGCGGGACCGACCTCGCGGAGATCGACGCCGAGGCCTGGCGGTCGCGCGTCGCGTGGGTCGGGCAGCAGCCGTTCCTGTTCGCCGGGTCGCTCGCGGACAACATCCGCCTGGGCCGTCCGGCCGCGACCGACCTTGAGGTCGCGCAGGCGGCGGAGCTCTCCGCCCTCGGCGACCTGCTCGCGCGGCTGCCCGCCGGACTCGACGCCGAGATCGGCGAGGGCGGCGCCGGACTGTCCGCCGGCGAGCGCCGCCGCGTCACGCTGGCCCGGGCGTTCCTGCGCGACGCCCCGCTCCTCCTGCTCGACGAACCGACCGCGGACCTCGACGCCGAGACCGAACGTCGCGTCGCCGCGGCGATCCGCGCGCAGGCGCCCGAGCGGACAATCGTCGTCGTCACCCATCGGCCCGCGCTCCGGGACCTCGCCGACCGCGTGGTGGACCTCGACCACGTCGCCGACGTCGGCGTTGTGCTGGTGGACGCGGAGGTGGCGGCATGACGGGCCCGGTGCTGCGCCTGCTCCGGCTCGCCCGGCCCGCCGCGCCGCGGCTCGCCCTGGCCGCGTTGCTGGGCTGTCTCGCGTCGCTCGCCGCGGTGGGCCTGACGGCCGTCTCCGCCTGGTTGATCTCCCGGGCCGCGCAGCATCCACCCGTCCTGATGCTGATGGTCGCGATCGTCGCCGTCCGGACCTTCGGCATCGGACGCGGGGTGCTCCGGTACGCCGAGCGCCTGGTCGCCCACGACGCCGCGCTGCGCCTGCTCGCCGACGTGCGGGTCCGGTGCTTCGAGGCGGCCGAGCGCATCGCGCCCGCGGGGTTACGCGGCTTCAACCGCGGGGACCTCACCGCCCGCTTCGCGGCCGACGTCGACGCCGTGCCGGACGTGCTCGTCCGCGGGCTGCTGCCCCTGGCGGTGGCGTCCGGAACCGGTCTTGCGGCCGTGGTCCTGCTCGGTGCCATCGCCCTGCCGGCCGGGCTGATCCTGCTCGCCGGGCTGGTCATGGTGGGCGTCGTTGTCCCCCTGCTGCAGAGCGCCCTGGCGGCGGAGGCCGAGCGCGCTCCCGCCGCGCTGCGTGGCCGGCTCGCCGGTCAGACCGTCGACCTCGTCGACGGCCTCGACACCTACCGCGCGTACGGCGCGGTCCCGGACCGTCTCGCCGCGATCGCCGAGACCGAACGAGCGCTGGCGCGGGCGGACCGGCGTTCTACCTTCGTGCAGGCCGCGGCCGCGACCGCGATGGCGCTCGTCGTGGGCGCCGTCGTGTGGACGCTGCTGGCGTTCGGCACCCACCAGGTGCACGCGGGTGGCTTGGATCCGGTGCTGCTCGCCGTCGTCGTCCTGACACCGATCGCCGTGTTCGAGGTGGTCGGCCAGGTCCCGGAGGCGGTCCGACGGCTCGATGCCGCCCGCGGTGGGCTCACGCGGGTGTTCGAGGTGCTCGATGCGCCGGCGCCCGTGGCCGAGCCGGCCACGCCCGCGACGCTCCGGCCGGGCCCGCACACCCTGCGCGTCGAACACCTGCGGGCCGGGTGGCCGGACGGGCCGGACGTGCTGCACGACGTCTGTCTGGAGCTGCGGCCCGGACACCGCGTCGCGGTCGTCGGCGAGAGCGGGTCGGGCAAGTCGACCCTGGCCGCCGCGATCCTGCGGTTCGTCGAACCGCGTGGTGGAGCGGTGCTGCTCGACGGCGTCGACACCCGCACGCTCGCCGCCGACGACGTCCGCCGCGTCGTCGCGACCTGTGGTCAGGACGCGTACCTGTTCGACTCCACGATTCGGGCCAATCTCGTGCTCGCCCGACCCGACGCGTCGGACCACGAACTCTGGGCCGCACTCGACGCCGCCCGGCTCGGCGACTGGCTGCGGAAGCAGCCCCGAGGCCTCGACACGGCCGTCGGCCCGGCGGGGTCGGCCCTCTCCGGTGGCCAGGCTCGACGTCTCGCACTCGCGCGCGCCCTGCTCACCGACGCCGAGATCCTGATCCTCGACGAACCCACCGAGCACCTCGATCCCGCGACCGCCGCGGAGCTCATGCGGGACCTGCTCGACGTCACCGCCGGGCGGACCACCCTCCTCATCACCCACGACCGCGCCGCCCTCAGGGGCGTCGACGCGGTGGTCGAACTCGTCCATGGACGCTCGCACACCTGGACCGCAGCGGCGGGCTGAGTGTCCGTCAGGATGCCTACGACACAACATGTTGCGGTCATTCTGCCGGTCGCCCCCAGGGATAGTTTTGTCGGTGGTGGGCGCTAGGTTCCGGGGTATGGAGCTGAGCGGGCTGACCGGCGCGGAGTGTGTCGCGCACGCGGTTGCGGCTCAGCGCACCCTGAACATCGCCGCCGCCGCGCGCCTGGCGGCGGTGGCCGAGGTCGCCGCCTGCGCGCCGGACTCCGGGGCCCGGGTGGCGCGGATGGCCGAACCGGAGCGGTACTCGGTCGATGAGGTCCGGGCCATGTACTCCCTCTCGGTCCCGGCCGCCGCCGCGCTGGTGGATCTGGCCTGGACGGTGTGCCGGCGCCTGCCCGAACTGCACGCCGCGATGGCCACCGGGGACCTGGACGAACGCCAGGCCGCCGCGATCGTGTTCTGGGTCAAGGACCTCTCCGACGCCCACGCCCACCAGATCTGCGCCGAGGTCCTGCCGCACTGCGGCCTGTCGGCCGAGCAGCCCTGGGTGACCGGCAAGCTCGTCGCCCGGATCAAGAAACGCGCGATCGCGCTCGACCCGACCTGGGCCGAACGCCGCTACACCGACGCAGTCCGCAAACGCCGCGTCATCTCCTGGCAGAACCCGGACGGGACCGCGGACCTGGCCGGACAGCAACTCGAGGTCGACCGGGTCGCCGCCGCCAAGGGCCGCATCCACGCCCTGGCCGACGCCGCCAAACGCGACGGTGACCCCCGCGGGATCGACGCCACCCGCTCCGACCTCTACCTCGGCTGCCTCGACGGCACCTGGACCGGCTTCTCCGACGCCGAAATCCTCGCCGACTACGCCAAGACCCGCCCCGAACCGATCCCGGACAGCGGAGACGGCCAGGACGAGAACAGCGAGGACGAGAACAGCGCCGGGACCGACGGCGAGACCGAGTCCACAACGAGCGCGGCTGAGCCGGCCCGGCACGTGGATGACCCGCTCCCGGCCGGGGTGCGCGCCGGGTTGGCGCACAGCGCCCGGTACTCCCCCTACATCGGGGTCGTGCTGCGGGTGAAGTTCTCCACCCTGCTCGGGTTCGACGAACACCCCGCCGAGTTGGCCGGGGCCGGACCGATCAGCCCGGCCAGCGCCCGCCGGATCGCCCAACGCATGGCCCTGGGAACCTGGCGGGTCGCGTTCATCGACGACGAAGGCCGCCTCGCCCACACCGCCCTGGCCGGGCCCCGCCCCACCGGCTGGGCCCAACCGAGCGGCGAACTGGTCCCCAAGGGCGTGCTCGACCTGCTCGTCCCCATCGACCTGCTCGACCAACTCGCCCTACGCGCCCACTCCCCCGACGTCCCACCCGTGGACCCGATCTGGATCCCGGTCATCGAACACCTCCAACGCAGCCTGGGCCGCCAGGAACGCATCGCCGAAGACCGCTACTGGCGCGAATGGGCCGAACGCGACGAAGCCGAACAATCCGGTGACCCCGCCCGCCTCGCCGAGGTCATCGCCCGCCAAGAACGCGCCCACCGACGCCGCTACCCCACCCTCACCCAACGCCGCCGCCTCCAACTCGCCATCCCCGACTGCATCGGCGTCGCCTGCAACCGGGCCTCCCACCGCGCCCAGATCGACCACATCCACGACCACGCCCTCGGCGGCCCCACCATCGAGGACAACCTCGCCCCCGAATGCGCCCACGACCACGACCTCAAAACCAACGGCGGCTGGACCCTCGAACGCATCGAGGAACACCGCTGGTGCTGGACCACCCGCCTCGGCATCCACTACCCCGTCACCAACCCACCCCTGCTGGACCACCACCCCGAACCCGACCAGCAGCAGGAACAACAGGACCAGCGACATCAACCCCGCCCCGACACCGACGCCGCCTGAACGACGTCGGACGATCCGGGCTGCCTGGGGCGGCCCGCCCCGGGGTCTCGTCGACGCCGACGGGGTTCGGCAGGGTCGGCGAGCGGCCGAGCACGGCGGCGACGTCGAGTCCCACGCCTCCGCTGCCGCGATGACCCCACACTCCGAACAGGCGCTCGTACGAAGACGTCACCCGCGCGAACTCGTCGGCCGGCCATTGCGCCCGCTCGAAGGATCGGACCGCGTCGATCAGGGCGGCGTCGTCGGAGCGCTCTACGACGAACTGCACGAACCCGCGGGCGAAGAGTTCGTCGTCCGCGATGGCGTAACGGGCCCAAGCATCTCCGTTGAGCGAGTCGGCGATCAGGCCCCGCACGGTCGGCGTCCTCCGCAGCGCGGCGACCACCGGGCTGGTGTCCAGCTCACCGGAGTCGTCGAGCACGTGGCCGATCTCGTGGAGCACGGTCCGGGCCTGCGAGGCCTCGTCCGCGTTGGTGTTGATCCAGATCGTCCGGTTGAGCACCTGGCCCTGGGCTTGGAGCGCAGGGTCCTCGATCACCGTGATCGGGGGAACGGGCGGCAACGGCAGCCTGGCCGCCGCGGCGACGGCCCGCTGCACCGCCGGCATCGCAGTCGGGGTCGACACCAGCGCGGTGGCGTCGGCGGGCGCTGCCGCCATCGCTGCACCCGCCACCGCGAGGGCGAGGACCAGACGGAGGGGCGATCCCATATCGCCATCGTCGTCCGAATCAGACCGATCCGCCCGAGGCGTTCGTCCCGAAATCCCAGGTCGTTCGGCCTTCTGCCGGCGAGGCCGCGAGCAGCACGTCCTCTGACACATCTCACTCGTCGGCGGAGAGGACCCGCCCGAAGATGTGACGTGGGGTCAGACAGACCACTCGCGGCCGTTCGCCCGGAGCCCAGGGGTCAGGCTGAATGGGGAGAGCGGCGACCTCCTCTGCACTGAGCGTCCGCGCCGGTCCCTGGACGGTGACGGTCCACCCGGTGCGGGTTCCCGTGTTGATGCGGTCGCACTGGAGGGCGAACACCCCGCCCCGGCCGAGCGCGGCGAGTTTGGCACTCACACCGATTCGGAAGATGACGTCCCCGTCGACCACGACGAAGTTCACGACCTCGATGTGCGGTCCGCCGTGCATGCAGAAGGCCAGCCGGCCCACCTGTTCGCGGGCCAGCAACGTCATCGCCGTCTTCTCGTCGAGCGGGTCCAGGTGCCGAACCACGGATCCGGGCAGAGACATCAGAACTCCCCTCGACCAGAGCTTTCGCGGACCACGATGACCGGACACCGGGCGTGGCTCGCAACGAGCAACTCCTTGCGCCCCATCCCGTGGGCCCGCCCGCCCATCCCGAGCACGACCAGGTCGGCCGAGTTGGACAGCTCGGTCAGCACGGTCGAGAAGTGTCCGGTCTGAACGCTGGTCCGCACCTGGACTCCGGGATAGGCCTGCCCCACCTCCGCCACCGCAGCGGGCAGGTGCAGCGCTTCCGCGTGGTCCTGCTCGTCCGGGGCGTGGAACGCCGGCTCCAGGTCGTGGGTGCCACGGGCCGCGTCACGAATGACCGTCACCAACAGGTGCGCTCCGCGGCGATGCGCTTCGGCGAAGCCCACCGACAGCGCGTCGGCGGCGTGCCAGGAGTCGTGCAGTCCGACCACGACCCGGCCGCGAGCCGGCGGCTCGGCCGGGGGAACGACCACGGTGGTGCGTGAGGTCCCCGACAGCACCTTCTCCGCCACGGGGCCGAGGCCGTTGTCGGTCTCGCCGCCGCGCCCGACGACCACCAGCTCGGCGCGATCGGCACGTTCGGCCAGGCGTGGAGCCGGTTGGCCGGTGACGGCCGTGGCACGGATACGGTCCGCGCCCAGGTCGGTCAACGCCAACTGAATCCCCTCGGACAGCGTCCCGTCGGCGCGCACGCTCGGCTCGGCGCTCGCACGGGCGTGGAGGACCCGGAGCGGCCGGGCCCGGAGCGCGGCCTCCTTCGCTGCCCACGCGACCGCGGTCCGAGAGGACGGGCTGCCGTCGAACCCGACCAGCACCTCGGCGGCTGGAACTCCGTACGCACCGGCGGGGAGGGCCGGTCCCGGCTCGATCGGTTCGGTGGCGATGACGTAGGCCTCGCACGACCCGCTCGGCGTGACATAGGTGACGGTCTGACCGGCGACCGCGTCGCAGAGTGCCTTGCCCAACGGCGCGTCGGCCGCGACGACTCGTTCGTCGACGACCGGAAGCTCGGACACCAGCAGGTACTCGGGACCGTCTCCTCGATCCACCAGCAGCACGCGACCCGCGGACGTGAGGTCGGTCGAGGTCCGGTGCAGGAAGTGGTCGAGCGCGGCAATGCGCTCGTCGACCACCTCGAGCTCGGCGGTGGTCACGTCGGGATCCTCGCCGGCTTCCGCCCCGGCCACCCCGCGCAGGAGCAGAGCGGGCCGGTCGATCGTGCGGAGCCGGAGGTACTCCTCCTCCGCAACGACGCGGAGCTGCTGGCGCAGGGTGTCCGCCGCCGCGCGGGGAATCTGGGTCGTCACAGCGCCGCTGCTCATGAGAGAGCTCCTGTCGTGGTGCGGGGGGCCGGGTCCAGGTCGGTTCGCCGACCCGAGGGAACGATGAGAACGGGGCAGGAGGCGCCGACCGAACAGGCCGAGGCCACCGAGCCGAGCCGGAGGCCGAGGAAGCCGCCGGTTCCCCGGTCGGCGAGAACGAGAACATCGGCACCGTGGGCGTGGGCGATCAAGCACTCCGCGGGATCACCTTCGATCACGAAGGTTCGCACGATCTCGGGAACCGGCTCAGTCACCGTGTCCAGCAGCCGGGCAAGGAGTAGGTGCCCGGCCAGACCGGACTCCTGGGCCCACCCGTGAATCGGCGGAGTGCCCAGCCACCCGAAGTCGATCGCGGGACTGCGGACGAGCACCACGTCGAGCCAGCTGTCGGTCTGCTGGGCGGCGTCGAGCGCCCAACGCACCGCGGCGACGGAAGCATGGGACCCGTCGGTCCCGACGACGATCCGTCCGCGCGACTCACGGTGGCTCTTCCTGGTCCGCATTGCGTTCCTCTGCTCGTTCTTCCTCTTATCTCTCAAGAGTCCGTCGTCGAGGCGGCCCAGAGGCAGAGGAAGCGGTCCTCACTGGCGTGGGACCCTCGACCCTTTCGAGTCGGGACCGCCCGGCGGCGGGACGGGGAGAGGCGGGACGAGGAGGGGCGGCACGAGCAGCACGAGGCTGTGCGCGTGGTGCAGGACTGCCTGACTGACCGAGCCGAGCACGAGGCCGGCGCGCGTCCCCCGGCCTCGGGTGCCGAGGACGATCAGGGACGCCCCGCGCGCCGCCTCCAGCAGCGCGGCGGCCGCCGCGCCGGGACGCACCTCGGTGCGCACCTCGACGTCGGGGTGGCGTTCGATCCAGCGCCGGGCGTGTGCCCGGAGATCGGGGCCGTGATCGGTCCCGCCCACGGTCAGCGTCGCCAAGGCCGCCAGCGCGAGACGTCGCACCGGCACCCCGCGGCTCACGCCGTGGGCCAGGACGACGGGCACCCCGCGCAGCGTGGCCTCGGCGAACGCGACGTCGAGGACAGGTTCGTCGCGCGTCGGATCCCCGCGCAGCGCTGCCACGACAGGTCCCCCCGGCCGGTGCCGCTCCGCCCCCGGTCGGACGACCAGGACCGGACACGGCGCCGCCGCGGCGAGGGCGACGGCGTGCGACCCCAGGGCCGCGTCACGCACCGCGCCGTGTCCACGACTGCCCACGACGAGCAGGTCGTGGTCCCGGGCGAGTTCGACGAGCACGTCGTCGATCGGCCCGGTCCGGCCGAGCGCGCGGATCTCGACACCCGGGCCCGCGGTGTGCGCGGCCGCGACGGCGTCCGGGAGCGGGTCCGGCCCGTGCGGCCGGCCGATCAACGCGGGCTCGACGACGTGAACGACCGTCAGAGCCTCCGCCGCTCGGGCCGCGTGTTCGGCCGCGACCGTCACCGCGGCCGCGGCGGACGCGGATCCGTCGACCGCGACGAGGATCCCGCTCACTCCGCGGGGACGTCGTCGTCGGCGTGGACGATCAGCACCGGACACTTCGCGTGCGCGGCGCACTTCGAACTCACAGAACCGAGCAGCAGGCCGAGGAAGCCCCCGCGGCCGCGGTTGCCGACCACGAGCATCTGGGCACCCTTGGCGTGCTCGACCAGGCAGTGGGCCGGGTCGCCCTCGAGCGCGAACGTGCGCAGGTTCGCCGGTCGCTCGGATCCGAAGACCCGGTCGAGGGAGGCCTGCAGCGACTTCTCGGCGTCACCCTGCCAGTCGATGCCGTAGGCGCCGACGTCCCAGCTGAAGGCGGCCGGCAAGGACCAGGCCGTCACGACGTCGAGCGTCGCGCCGTTGCGCTGCGCCGCGGCGTTCGCCCAGCGCAGAGCGGCCTCTGCCTCCGGGGACCCGTCCACCCCGACGACGATCCGGTCGTTGGTGCCACTCATGTCGTCCTCCTCCGGTCTCGCTCCTCCCCTCGAGGCTGCCCCCTGAGGCGGCGGCGTATCAGGTCCGATCCGCCCCGATTGCGGGAGCCGAAGGTCCCGGGCCATCGACAACTCCTGGCCCTGCCGTCGCGCGGCAGGCACGAGCACGCTGGACGCAGGACAGTGAGAAGGGACGCGCGATGAGCAGCCAGCACCTGGTGAGCGACCGACCGCCCGGGGCGATCGGCACAGCGCCGGGACCGGTGGAGGACCGCCGAGCGGGCGCCGTCCGGATCGCTTTCGGGCTGCTGTTCCTGTGGGCGAGCGGTGTCCACGTCGGAATCGTCTCCGGCGACCCGGCGATCTACGGCCCGGTGGCCGACGGCAGCTGGGTGCCCGGCATCCTCTCCGCCTGGCAGGACATCTTCATGGCGCACCCGGCTTTCTGGGGTCTGATGATCGCCCTGGGCGAATTCGCGATCGGCGCCGCCCTCCTGACCGGTGGGCCGCTCACCCCCTTCGGCGTCGCGGGCGCCGCACTGTTCCACGTCGGACTGATGACGCTGGGTTGGGGCTACTGGCTGTGGGCCGTCCCCGCCCTGCTGATCCTGCTGATTCTCGGAAGGGACCGATCATGACCGGACAGATCGTCGTCGGCGTCGACGGGACGGACGGCGGACGCCGTGCCCTGACCTGGGCCCTGCGCCACGCAGGAACCAACGGCGCGCGCGTCCTCGCCGCGGCCGTCTACTACGACCCGGCTGCGCTGAACCCCGCCGCGGACCCCGGCCGTGCCCCCTCGCCGCGCGCGCAGGCCGCACGCCGCGACGCGGAACGGCACCTCGCCAACGACGTCGCCGCCGTACGGGCGTGGGTCCCCGAAGCACCACCGGTCGACACGATCGTCGTTCCCGGCGACGTCATCGCCCACGCGCTCACCGCTCTCGCCGAGGGGGCCGACCTACTGGTCGTCGGCAGCCACGGCCACGGCGTCGTCACCAGTCGCGTCCTCGGCACCGTGTCCATGGGGTGCGTCACCAGCGCCCCCTGCCCCGTCCTCGTCGTGCCGGCGAGAGACCGGCACGTCCCGGCCGACGAGACCGCGACGGACCGCCCGCTCCTGGCGGACCGGCGATGAGCGCGGCGACGCCCGACGTCCGGGCCGGGGCGAGGACGCTGCGGGCGCGGGTCCGCGAGCTGCTCGAGGAGGAGTACCGCCGCCTCCGCGAGCTGGACCGCGAGAGCCGTTCTCCGGCGGAACTCGAACTGATCGATCGCCGCATCCGGGACGTCCACGACTACCTGGGTACGGTCGTGGACCGCGCGGCCGGGGTCGGGATCGGGGTCGGCACGACGGTGGTCATCGACGACGGCAAGGGCCCGCGCACGGTGCTCGTCAGCCCGCTCGAGGTCTACGACCCCGACGCGCTCAGCGCCGAGGACGGACTCGGCCGGGCGCTGATCGGCGCGCGTCCCGGCGACCGCGTGCGCTACGCCACCCCGGACGGACCCACGATGGTGCGCGTCGTCGCGGTCGGAAGCTGACGCGGGGTCACCCAGCGCGGCGCCGCCGCGGAACGACCTGTTCCTCGGGGTACTGCTCGTGCATGTCGGTCAGCAGGCCGGCCTGGCCGCTCAGGACCGAGGTCAGGATGCCGCGGGCGACGACAAGCAGTTCGGCCACCTTCGGGCTGACGAGGGCGTAACGGACGTTCGACCCCTCGCGCCGCGACGTGACCAGGCCGGCGCGGCGCAGGACAGCGAGCTGCTGCGAGAGGTTCGACGCCTCGACGTTCACCTCGGGCAGCATCTCGGCGACCGTCTGCTCGCGCTCGCTGAGCAGTTCCAGGACCCGGATGCGCACCGGGTGGCCGAGCGTCTTGAAGAACTCGGCCTTCAGTTGGTGCAGCGGTGTCGTCACCGGACTCCCGTCCTCGGGGTCTTCACATACCGTCAATCCAGTATATGATGAGTTGAAGAATCTTGCAACTCATCACCTCGCAAGGAATCTCTGCCATGACGTCCTCGCTCGCGCACCGCCCGGCCCCCGCCCGGTTCCGCCCGTCCCAGGAGGTCAGCGTGATCGACCTGCCCTGGCGCGCGGAGGCTCTGCTGAACGACGGGTTCCGGCTGGCCCTCGTCACCGCGATTCCCGAGGACGACGAGTCGCACCGCATCGTGTACCTGTTCACGGCTGCTCATCCGGATCGGCGCGTCGAACTCGTGGCGCGCACCGAACCCGGCGGCGACACCGTCCCGAGCCTGGCCCTGCTCAGCTTCCCCGCCGGCCGGTTCGAACGCGAGCTCTACGAGACCCACGGCCTGTTGGCCAGTTCGGCTCCGCCGCGACCCGGCCGGCTGGGCGCCGCCGCGGGCCCCACGCGGCGGTCCTGGGAGACCGACGCGGTGGGTCAGCGACCCGTCGAGGCGCTTCCTCGTGTCGAACAGGCCCAGCCGTGTTCCGCGTTCGCGCACGCCGTCGCGTTCTGCCTCGCCGTCGAGGACGCGTTCGACTTCGCCGTGCCCTCGCCGGTGGCCGCTGCGCGGGCCGTTCTCGTGGAACTGGAACGTGCGGCGAGCCACCTCCGCTCGATCGGCGCGATGTGCGGGGACGCGGGGCTGACGCGGTGGTCCGCCGAAGCCCTCGGCCTCCACCACGAGTTCCTCGCGCTGAGCGAGGAGATCACCGGACACCGTTCGCTCCGCGGCGCGGTCGTGCCCGGCGGGGTCGTCCTGCGCGGCCTGCCCGATTCCCGTCGGCTGCGTGCCCTGGAGCACGTCGCGGCCGAGCTCCGGGAGAAGGCGCTGTCCAGTCCCGCCCTGGCCGCGACGTACCGGCACCGTTGGATCCTGACGAACCGTCACGCCGCGATGACCGGAGCCCTCGGCCCCGTGGCCCGCGCCAGTGGCGTCGACGTCGACGCCCGGCGCGACCATCCGTTCCACCCGGCGACCGCCGGGGTCAACCCGGTCACCTCGCGTCGCGGGGACGCGCTCGCCCGGCTGGAGCTCCGGGTCGGCGAACTGGGGACCGGGCTCCGCCTGCTGCGCGACCTCCTCCCGGCGGCCCAGCGGGCGGTCGGCACGCCCGCCCCCGCGGCCTTCGGGGCCACCGCCCGGCACACGCACGGCATCGGCCTGGTCGAGGGCCCGCAGGGCACGGTGGCAGCGCGCGTCGAGATCGATCCGGACGGCCGGGTCGGGAACCTGCGCGTGGTGGACCCGTGCTTCCTGACCCGCTCGGCGTTCACGCTCTCGCAGCGAGGTCCGCACGACGAGAACGGTTCGTCGGTGGACCCGGGTTTCGACCTGCCCGACCCTGCACCCGGGCACTGATCTCGATCGCGACGCAGCCGACGGCACCGACGGAGAGCGCCGTCGTGGTCGCGCCCACGTGGTCGGGGTACAGCGCCCAGAAGTCCTGCAGCGACGGGACGAGCAGGCACATCAGGAAGCTTCCGCACGCGGCGGCAACGACCAGCAGCTTCCACCACGTCAGCGGCCGCGCCACGACGACGAGCACCCAGACCGACACGACGAACAACGCGAGGACCGCGGCGGTGCTGTGCTGGTCCTCGGTCGCGGAGTCCATCTCGCGCACGAGCAGGTAGGTGCCGACACTGCACACGCCGGCCACCACCCCGGCCGGGACCGCCAGCCGCAGCACCCGCCGGACGAAGCCGGGCCGTGCCCGCTCGGTGTTGGGCGCGAGCGCGAGGAAGAACGCCGGGATCCCGATCGTCAACGAACCGACCAGCGTGAGGTGCCGCGGCAGGAACGGGAACGGGATTCCCATCACGCCGATGACGATCGCCAGCAGGACCGAGTAGACGGTCTTGGTGAGGAACAGGTTCGCGACCCGTTCGATGTTGCCGATCACCCGCCGGCCCTCCGCGACGACGTGCGGCAGCGTCGCGAAGGAGTTGTCGAGCAGCACGATCTGCGCGACTGCGCGGCTGGCGGCGCTGCCCGAGCCCATCGCGACGCCGATGTCGGCGTCCTTGAGCGCGAGCACGTCGTTGACGCCGTCGCCGGTCATCGCGACCGTGTGGCCGCGGGAGTGCAAGGCACCCACCATCTCGCGCTTCTGAGTGGGCGTCACGCGCCCGAAGACGCTCGTGTTCTCGACGGCCTCGGCGAACGCCTCCGGCTCGGCCGGCAGCTGCCGGGCGTCCAGCGGATGGTCCGCGCCGTCGAGCTCCAGCGCGGCGGCGACCGCCCCGACCGAGACCGCGTTGTCGCCGGAGACAACCTTCAGCGTCACGTCCTGCGACTCGAAGTACCGCAGCGCCGGACCGGCCTCCGGCCGGATGCGCTGCTCCAGGACGACGAGGGCGGCGGCCTCGATGGAGCCCGGGCCGTCCGGGCCGTCGACCGCGCCGGCCGCGCGGCCGAGCAGCAGGACGCGCAGGCCCTGAGCCCCGGCCCCCTCGGCCTCGACCCGGGCCGGGTCCGCCGCGTCGAGCAGGACGTCGGGGGCACCGAGGACCCAGTCCCCCGCCGCGGCGGTCGAGTCGAACCCGACGCCGCTCCACTTGCGCGCCGAGGAGAACGGCATCACTCGCGCGGCTGCCGGGACCTCCGCGCCCGGCGGGTACGCCTCGGCGATCGCGAGCATGCTGGCGTTGGGCCGCGGGTCGGCGGCCGCCATCGCGGTGAGCACCGCGGCCGACTCGTCGTGGCCGTTGCACACCCGCAGCTCGGCCAGGCGCATGCCGTTCTCGGTGAGCGTGCCGGTCTTGTCCGTGCACACGACGTCAACCCGCGCAAGGCCCTCGATGGCGGGCAGTTCCTGGACCAGGCACTGCCGCCGCCCGAGCCGGACGACCCCGACGGCGAACGCCAGGCTGGTCAGCAGGACCAGGCCCTCGGGGACCATCGGCACCAG
This sequence comes from Sporichthya polymorpha DSM 43042, assembly GCF_000384115.1. Taxonomy (NCBI): domain Bacteria; kingdom Bacillati; phylum Actinomycetota; class Actinomycetes; order Sporichthyales; family Sporichthyaceae; genus Sporichthya; species Sporichthya polymorpha. Next base: position 2,646,160 of record NZ_KB913029.1, on the reverse strand, counting down.
GGCCGCGACCGTGCCCCGCAGCGCGTCCCGGGTCGGCTCGTCGTCGATCGTGAGCTGGCTGATCACGATGAGCACCGCGGCCGGGATCATCAGGTAGGTGATGATGCGCAGGATCGCGTCGACGCCGTGGCGCAGCTCCGACGCGGTCAGGGTGAACCGGCTGGCCTCCTCGGCGAGCTGCGCGGCGTACGCCTCCCGCCCGACACGGGTGGCGCGGTAGACACCGCTCCCGGCGACGACGAACGAGCCCGAGAGCACGTGCTCCCCGACGACGCGGTGCACGGCGTCGGACTCCCCGGTCAGCAGGGACTCGTCGACCTCCAGCGCATCGGCGGCCACGATCTCGCCGTCGACGACGATCTCGTCGCCCGCCCCGAGCTCCACGAGGTCGTCGAGGACGAGCTCGCGCGGCGCGACCTCGACGACACGTCCGTCGCGGCGCACGCGCGGACGGGACTCCCCCACGATCGCCAGGCGCTCCAGGGTCCGCTTCGCGCGGACCTCCTGCACGATCCCGATGCCGGTGTTGACGACGATGACGAACCCGAACAGGGCGTCCTGCGGCGGACCGATGACGATCATCAGGACCGCCAGCGTCCCGATCACCGCGTTGAACCGGGTGAAGACGTTCGACCGGACGATGTCGCGGATCGAGCGCGCGGCCACCACCGGCACGTCGTTGGAGCGGCCGTCAGCGACGCGCTCGGCCACCTCGGCCGCGGTCAGTCCGTCCAACGCCATGACGCCCATCGTTCAACACACGGGCGATCGGACGGCGACCGGCCACGCCTCAGCGCGTGGCGTGCTCCTCCGCGCGGCGCTGCGTCCCGATGGTCGCCGCCCCGCCGAGCGGCGCGCCCTCACGCTGGGCCGCCGCACGCTCGGCCGCCTCGCGGCGGGCCCGCTCGGGGCAGATGGCGTGCTTGACCGACCGGATGGCCAGGCTCGGGATGAGGACGAGTCCCATCAGGCCGAACGCGGCGGCGATGGGCACGACGACGGCCGCGGTCTGCGAGGTCTGGTCCATGGTGTGCTCCTTCACTGGATGTCGCGTCGGTGGAACGCCAGGGTTCCCCCGACCGCCGCGACCACGCCGGCCGCGACGAGGATCAGGGCGGGCAGGACGCGCAGCGGTTCGACCGGCACGTAGCCCAGGTGGTGGAACGGCGAGACGGCGACCACCGCGTTCGGAACCCCCAACGCCGGGCCGAGCATCTGCAGCAGGTAGGCGACGACCACCAGCGCCGCGGGGAGTGTCGTCGTCAGGCGGGGCGCGAGCCCGAGGAGCAGAAGTGCGAGCCCACCGAACGTCAGAACGAGAGGCAGCTGGGCCGCGAGCGCGGCGGCGCCGTCACCAGGGCCGACGTCGGCTCCGACGAGCGCGGCCGAGATCCAGATAGCCGCCGCAGCCCCGACCGCGAGCACGAGTGCGCCGACGCCGGCGAGCAGCGCGTGACCCGCGATCCACCGCCCGCGGGCCACCGGTTGGGCGAGCAGAACGTCCAGGTGCCCGACGGCTTCCTCGACGTGCGCGGCGCCGATGCGCCAACAGACGTAGAGGGCGAGGACCAGACCGAGCATCGGTCCGAGCAGCGCGACGAAACCGCGCTCGGTCAGCACCATTTCCATGCCGAAGCGCTCGAGCATCTTCTGGGTGTCCGGGTCGTCGCTGCCGAACTCGGTGGCCACCGGGGAGAGCGCCCCGACCATGGCCGCATAGGCGACGGTGCCGACGAGCCAGCCCGTCAGGACACCGACGTTGAGCCGCCACGAGAGCGCGATCGGCCCGGAGAGGAACCGCAGGCGGGCCTGGGTGCGCTCGCGGCCGGCGAGCAGGCCGACACCGGCGTCCCGGCGTTCCCGCAGGAAGGCGGCGAGCACCGCGAGGCCGACCGCCGTGACCGCCGGCAGCGCCAGCGCGGCCCAGTGGTTGGCGTCGAAGGGGCGGAGCTCGTCGGCCCACCCGTAGGGAGTGGCGAACCGCAACCACGCGCGGGACTCACCGCTGTAGGCGACCATCCGCAGGGCGAAGGCGGCCCCGAGTACGCCGGCTGCCATTCCCAGGGCCCGGCGGCGGTCCCCCGCGAGCTGCGACGTCACCGCAGCGACACCGACAAAGACGGCGGCGGAGCCGACGAGGCCCGCACCGAACAGCAGCGAGCCCGCCAGACCGGTCCCGGTGGCCACAAGGGCCGCGGCGCTCAGGCCCCCGACCAGGACGGACGACCCGAACAGGACTCCGAGTTGCGCGGTGAGCGCACGGCCCGCCGCGACGGGAGCGGACAGGACCAGGGCGACCCGGTCGGTGTCCTCCTCGGCGCGAAGCAGCCGGGTCGTCAGCACAATCGCCCACAGCGCGACGATGGAGTGGATCATCCAGCCGGCGTCCCACACCACGTAGGCGCCGGTGTCGTCGATGCCGTGCGGGACCCCCTGCAGCATGCGGACGGCGGCGTTGTCGGCCATCCGCAGGAGCGAGTCACGCGCTCCGGCATCGGGGTAGGCCGCTCGGAACGCGAGGACCTCGACGACGAGGTAGACCACCATCGCGGTTCCGGTGAGCAGCGCACTGCGCCGGACCAGCCGGAGGTACAACCGCGCGACGGCCGCTGCCCGCGGAGCCGGCAGCGTCGGCGCGGCCGCCTGCGGGCGCGGTGCGACAGCTGCCACCGCGGTCACGTCGTCACCGGATCGGCGTAGTAGCCGAGGAAGATCTCCTCCAGCGAGGGCTCATGGCTGCGCAGGCGGCTGACGCCGGCCTCCGCGAGCCGGGCGAGGACCGGGGCGGGCGAGCCGGCGACGTGCATCCGCAGCCCGCCCGGGATTGCCTCGACCCGGCTGACGCCGGCGAGGTCGTCGAGTCGGGGCGGTGCCCCGTCGAAGGTCGCCTCGAGCACGGTCGAGCCCAGTCCCTGCAGAGTCGCGAGCTCGGCGAGCTCGACCAGTCGCCCGCGGCGGAGGATCGCGACCCGGGAGCAGACGTCCTCGACCTCGGAGAGCAGGTGGGAGGAGAGGAACACCGTCTGCCCGCGCGCGGCGGCCTCGCGAGCAAGCTGCTGGAACTGCTCCTCCATCAGCGGGTCGAGCCCGGCGGTCGGTTCGTCGAGCAGCAGGACGTCGGGCCGGGTCATGAACGCGGCCACCAGGGCGACCTTCTGCCGGTTCCCCTTGGAGTACGAGCGGACGCGCTGGTCGAGATTGAGGCGGAGGCGGGCGACGAGCTCGTCGCGGAAGGCGGTGTCGACCCGGCCGCTCAGGTTGCCCAGCAGCTCCAGCGTCTCGCGGCCGGTCAGCTGCGGCCACAGCGCGACGTCGCCCGGGACGTACGCGACGTGCTGGTGCGCCGCGGTCACGTCCGTACTGGGCACGCCCAGAATCAGCGCGGTCCCCGCGTCGGCCCGGAGCAGGTTCAGGAGCATCCGGATCGTCGTCGACTTCCCGGCGCCGTTCGGCCCGAGGAACCCGAAGATCTCGCCCTGGTTGACGGTCAGGGTGAGCCGGTCGACGGCGGTCACCGAGCCGAACCGCTTGGTCAGGCCCCGCAGCTCCAGCGCCGGAACCGACATCGCGTACTCCTCCACCGGGCGCCGCCTGCGCCCACGGTTCGAGGATCCGTCGAAAGCCGGCGAGGTGCAGGAGGCGGGCGACCTCGGCCGGGCGGGCCGATCGGCCCGCAATCCCGGGGACCGTCCCAGAGTCCCGTCCGGGAGGGGCCGATCGGCGGGCCGTCCGGTGCCGTTCGGCATCTGGGGCGGGACCCCCGCCCCGCCGATGCTGGTAGTAGGCCCGGACGACACGGGCGAATACCGGACCGGCGCGAAAACCGGTCATTCTCGAGGGGGAACACCATCATGCGTCGCACGGCTTTCGACAAGATCGTCAGCACCGTCGGTCTCATGCTCGCGGGCATCCTGCTGCTCGGCGGCGGGCTGCTGACCTCGGCCCACAACTTCGTCAACGACGAGGTCAAGACCCAGCTGTCCCAGCAGCAGATCTTCTTCCCGGAGAAGGGCCCGGCCACGGCCGACCCGAAGATCGGGCCGTACATCGACAAGTACGCCGGCCAGCAGCTCACCACCGGCGAGCAGGCCAAGGCCTTCGCGGACCACTACATCGCCGTTCACCTGGAGAAGAGCACCGGCGGCAAGACCTACTCGCAGCTGAGCACCGAGTCCCGCGCGAACCCGACCGACACCGCGCTGGCCGAGCAGGTCCAGACCGCCTTCCGCGGTGAGACCCTCCGCGGTCTGCTGCTCAACGCCTACGCCTTCGGCAAGATGGGGACGCTCGCGCTCTACGGCGCCTGGGTCGCCTTCGCCGGTGCGGCGGTGCTCGGGGTCCTCAGCATCCTCGGCTTCGCCCACACCCGGCGCGTCGCCCCGGACGCGGAGGTGCTGGTCGGTCGCCAGCGCACCCGCGAGGCGGTCACCGTCTGAGGAACCGTCTGACGATCCACCTGAACTCCGAGAAGCCCCGGCGGCCACGCCGGGGCTTCTCGGTTGCTCGGAAGATCACACTCGCAGGGGCAGACCGCCCGGGGTGGTCGCCGCGCTGCCCGGGCACCGGCACACCCGATCCGCGCCGGTCGGGGTCCGGAGCCGAAACCAGACGTCCTTGCCGACGGCACGCGAACTGATGCCCCACTCGTCGGCGATGGCGTCGACGATCAACATCCCGCGGCCGGCCGTGATGCTGCCGGCCTCGCCGATCAGCCACTGCGCACCGGGTTCGTCCAGCTGATCCCGCGAGAGCGCCACCGCCTGATCGATGTCCTCGTCCAGACTCAGGCGTACCGGGCGCACGACCGGAGGGCGCGGACTGGAGTCCCCGACGGCGACCTCGACGACGTCTCCGGTCAGGCTCAGGGTCAGGCGAACAGCGCTGCGGCCGTGCACGACCGCGTTGGCCACCAGCTCGCTGACGGCGAGAACGCCGTCCTCGACGAGCAGCGGCAGACCCCAGCGATCACATTGCGCGGCCACGAACCGTCGTGCATCCCCGGCGGACCGAGGGGTGGCAGGAAGGTCCAGCCGCGCCTGCTCACACACCGTCTCCGCCGGCTGGGCGGGCACCCGACGGAGTCCCGAACCGCACACGTCCTGACTCCCGAGCCAGCAGCGCCGACACCCGCTGGTGGCTGACGCCCAGGTGCGTGGCGATCTGCCGCCGGGACATTCCCTGAGCAGCCAGGGCAGCCGCCCAGGTCCGCCGCAAACTTCCCGCAGCGGCCGTGAAGCGGTCAGCCTGGGCGGCGACTGCCGCGAGAACCCGTCGGACAGCGTCGCGCTGCGACGGACGGTGCTCGCCTCGCTGTTCGCGCGCCGCTGCCCGAGCGGCGGCCGCCAGCCGCGACTGCTCGCGGGCCCCGTCCTCGGCCGCCGTGGCGACATCCTCCAGCACCGTGACCAGATCCGAATCGCCCGGTGTGACCTCAGGTGCCATCTGGGGGCCTCTCCGCGATCGGCAGTCGGCAACAGGGGTTGCCGCCGGACCTACCCTGCCCACCGATGTCAGAAACTCGTGCGGCGGGTCAGGTCACCACCGTGCGCACCCAGCGGGCGATCTCGACCAGCGAGCGGGTGGCCTCGGGGACCACCGGGCCGAAGGCCTGGAACACGTGCAACTGGTTCGGCCAGACGGAGAGGGTGCACGGGACCCCGGCCTCCGTCAGCCGCTCGGCCAGCTGCTCCGAGTCGCAGTAGATGACCTCGCTCGAGCTGACGACGAGCAGCGTCCTCGGCAGGCCGGTGAGGTCCGCTCGGAGCGGGGAGATCTTGCCGTCGGTGGGGTCGGCGCCGGCGAGGACGACGCGCATCATCCACTCCAACGCGGCGAGCGCGCCCGTCCGGTCGGCGGCGTGGTTCGCGTGCGCCTTCTTGTGCTCCGTCGTCATGTCGTAGACGCCGGAGATGCCGACCAGCCCGGCCGGCATCGGCAGACCCTCGTCCCGCGCGTGGAGCGCGGTGGCGAAGGTGAGGTGGCCGCCGGCGGAGTCGCCCATGATGACGACGTTCTCGGGCTTGACGCCCTGCTCGAGCAGCCAGCGGTAGCCGGCGACGCAGTCGGCGATCTCCTGCTCGAACGTCACGGCCGGCACGAGCCGGTAGTCCAGGGCGAGCACCGGCAGACCGGCGGACCGCGACAGCTTGCTGATCATCCGCCGGTGCGAACCGACGTTGCCGAACAGCCAGCCACCGCCGTGGAGGTAGAGGATCACCCGGTCCCGGGAGTCCGGCGCACCCCCCGGCACGCCAGGGCCGTGCACCCACTCGGCCTCGAAGTCGCCGATCGTGAAGCGTTCGGTCCGCGAGCCCCGTAGTGCCGGGACGCGGGCGGAGACCTTGTCCAGCCGGGCGAACCGCGCCGCGATCTCCGGCGTGATCTCGTCACCGGTCAGCTTCGCCAGGTGCGGCGCCGTCGCCCTGCCGAACGCGGCGACGACCGCGCGCGAGCGGAGGGTGGCCTTGGTCCGCCGACGGATCTGGGGCCGGATCTGACGTTCCGTCATCCGCGCAGCACCGGCTTGCCGGAACCCGGGTGCAGGTCGAGGATCTCGACGAAGCCCTCGACCAGGCACTCGAGGAACAGCTTCGGCTCGGTGATCGCGGCCGGGTCGAACCCGACGCCGACGCTCGCGAGGTCGCCGGAGGTGATGAAGGTGATCAGCGCGGCGGCACCGGAGCGGCCGTAGCCGAAGAAGCGCAGCACCTCGGCGCCGGCGAGGTAGTGGCCGCGGCCGATGCCGGGCACGTTGCTCGCCATCAGCTGCAGACGGGCGGTCAACGGGCCGACCGCGGCGGCGAGCACCGGGGCGGGCAGCCGGGCCAGCGCCGGCGAGGCGACGCCCATGACGTCGACGGCCGGCTCGTTGCGGGCCGCCTGGGTCAGCTCGCGGATGCGCGCGATGCGCTGAACCGGGTCGGCCTCGGCGACCGGACCCGGGATGCGGGCGGCGGCGATGCGGTTGCCGCCGCTCGCGGCCTCGTCGGCCGTCCGGAGCGAGATCGGGAAGCCGGTCGGGATGCTCTCGGGCGGCTCGACGCCCATCGCCTCGTGATAGCGCCGGTACCCGCCGTACAGGGCGGCCAGGTAGGCGTCGTTGACCGACCCGCCCGCAGCCTTGGCCGCCGCGCGGAAGTCGGAGAACGGCACGTCGATCAGCGAGAGGCGCATGCTCATGCTGCGCCCGGCGAGCAGCTCCGAGCCGGAGCCGACCGGCGGTGCGACGACACGCTTGAGCGACGCCGCGTACCGCGCGGTCGCTTTGAGTCCACCGACCGGGTTGGTCACGGTCCGCAACGCGGCCGAGCCGAGCTTCGTGGCGACCGACGGCACGATCGACGCGTCGTCGAGCAGCTGGCGGCGCAACGCGTCGATCTCATTGAGCTCGGGCGCCGGCAACTCACCCGGCGACGGCTTGTCGGGCGAGGGCTCCCGGGTGCGGGAGTGCAGCCGCGAGAGCAGGTGCATGACGGCGAAACCGTCACCCATCGAGTGGTGCATCTTGAGCGCGTAGACCGCGCGGCCCTCCGGCAGCCCGGAGTACAGGACGATCTCCCACAGCGGCCGGCTGCGGTCGAGCGGAGTCGTGAAGAACTGGCTGAGCGCCTCGAACAACTCGGGCCAGCCACCACCCTCCGGCAGCCGCTGGCGCCGGATGTGGAAGGACAGGTCGAAGTGCGGGTCGACCGTCCACCGCGGGGTGCCCAACCCGAACGGGGGCTCGACGACCTTGAGGCGGAACTGCGGCGCCATCCGCACGGCCCACTCGTGCGCGGCGAGGAAACGGTCCCAGTCCGGGACCGAGTCCAGCTCCTCGCACGAGAGGGTCGGCACCCGCAGCATCGGCGCCGCGTCGAGCCGCCACATCACCGACTCGAAGGGATTCATGCCCGCGGTCGTGGGCCACACCGGGTCGATGGCGTCACTCATCTCGCTACCTCCGTCGGGACGACGAAGTCAGCCTATCTATAGGCTGTAGGTTTCGCTACGTGCGCTGGGCAACAGCGTCGGCCGCGACACCCTCTGCCGCCAGGCCCTCCGCCGCCGCGACGACGTCGGCCGACCGCGCGACCGGCTCGAGCCGGACGGGGATCCCGTTCAGCACCGAGATGCCCGACAGCTGCTCGACCCGGGAGGCGAGGAAGTTCGACGTCGACCCGCCGGCCGCGTTCGCCCGCTGCCAGCCACCCGAGTGACCCCAGCCGTGCGGCAGCGCGACGGTCCCGCGGATCATCTCCGGGTTCACCGTCACCTGCACCTCGATCTCCCCGCCCTCGGAGGCGAGGTTGGCGAGGTCGTCCTCGGCCAGCCCGAGCACGGCCGCGTCCTCGGGGTTGAGATGCAGGTGGTGTCGACGCTTGTCCGGCATCAGCCGCGGCGAGTTGTGCATCCACGAGTTGTGGGAGTTCATCTCGCGCAGGCCGATCATGCGCAGCGGGTACTCGGCGATCTCGACCGGCGTCGCCTCGAGCCGCTCGAGCTCGGCGACGAACCGCGGGTCGGCCATGGCGATCTTGCGGTCCTTGGTCCGGATGACGCTCTTCACCGAGCGGATCGGCTGCTCCTCGTGGAACACGACGCCGCGCGGAGCCTTCTCCACGTACTTCTTCCACGACCAGCCCGAGCGGCGCAGGCCGAACAGGTCGCCACCCTTGCCGGTGCGGATGAGCAGGTCCGCCATGTGACGGGGCTTCATCTCGAGACCGCGCTTGGCGAACCAGCGCTCGATGCCGAACATGTGCGCGCCACCGAGACCCATGCGCTTGCAGACGTCGTCGAGGACCTCCCACTCCTCGCGGGCCTGCCCCATCGGCTCGATGACCTTCTCGGTGACCCGGAAGGACGGCCGCATGTAGCGGTTCGCGAACTGGATCGGGGCGTCCTCGCGCTCGTACATCGTCGTCGCGGGAAGCAGGTAGTGGGCGTACTTGTTGGTCTCGTTCATGTAGAGGTCGATCGCCGCGAAGATCTCCAGCGACTCAAGTGCCTTCCGCAGCTGCTGTCCCTGCGGACCGGTCACGACCGGGTTCGAGCCGAGCATCATCATGCCGCGGATCTGGCCCTCGCCCGGCGTCAGGATCTCCTCCGGCAGGGCCGACGACGGCAGGAAACCGTAGGAGTCCGGTAGGTTGCGGATCCGCGTGCGCACCTTGCCGAACGAGGCGAAGTTCAACTTCTCCGCGAGGTAGGCGGTCTCGACCGGCGACCAGGCCCAGACCCAGCCACCCTCACGCTGGAAGTTGCCGGTGACGATGTTGACGAAGTCCTGCAGGACATTGGTCAGCGTCCCGAACTCCTGCGTGCAGGTGCCGGTGCGGCCGTAGACCACGGCGCGGCGGGCGTTGCCGATCGTGCGCGCGATCTCGCGGACAACCTCGGGCGCGACGCCGGTGCGCTCCTCGGTCACCTCCGGCGGGAAGCGCTTGACGATCTGGCGCCAGACCTCGAAGCCGGTCGTCCAACGCGCGACGAACTCCTCGTCGTACCGGCCCTCTCCGAGGATCACGTGCAGCAGCGAGAGCAGGAACCACGCGTCCTGGCCGGCGCGGATCGGGACGTGCTCGAAGACCTTCGCGGTCTGCGTCTCGCGGGGGTCGACGACGAAGACACGGCCGCCGCGCTCGACGACGCCGGTCATGTGCTCACGGATGCGCGGGTCGTGGACGAAGCTCATCTTCGAGACCCACGGGTTCGCGCCGAGCATCAGCAGCACGTCGGTGCGCGGGATGTCCGGGATCGGCATGTGGGCGCAGTGTCCGTAGAGCATCTTGAAGGCCGCGACGCGGGACGCGCCGTCCTCGGAGTTGATGCCGTAGAACCAGGGCGTGCCCAGGGCGCTGGCGAAATTCTTGCCCCAGAACGCGGCAGCGTAGGAGAAGTACGGCGGGTTGCCCTCGTGCACGGCGATCGACTTCTTGCCGTGCTGCTGCCGCAGTCGGTTGAACCGCGCCGCAATGTCGTTCAGCGCCTCGTCCCAGGTGCAGGGCTCGAACTTCCCGGGGCCGCCGACGCGCTTCATCGGCGTCAGCAGACGGTCCGGGTCGTTGACCACCTCCGCCATCGCGACACCCTTGGTGCAGAAGAACCCCTTGCTGTGGGGGTCGTCCTTGTCGGCGCGGAGCTTGACGAGCCGGCCGTCCTCAACGGTGGCGATCAGCCCGCACTGCGGCTCGCAGATGCGGCAGTACGTGCTCTTCTCGACGGTGCTCATGAGGGGGCGGCCTCCCGGGGCGGTGGGTGGACGACGAACATGTCTATCCTCACCGCAACGCCGCCTAATGGCTATAGATAAACCGCAGAAATTTCCACCAGTTTCAGGGAGCGCCCGTGCCGGACGTCAGCTCGTTCACCGAGATCCGCTACGAGGTCGCCGACCGGATCGCGACCATCACGCTGCACCGGCCGGACCGGCTGAACGCGTTCACGCTGACGATGTGTCGGGAACTCGTCGCCGCCGCGGACGCCGCCGACGCCGACGACGACGTGCGGGTCGTGATCCTCACCGGCGAGGGCCGCGGGTTCTGCGCGGGCGCCGACCTGGAGAAGGGCGCGGCAACCTTCGACGAGGACGCCAACCGCGAGCCCGGCGACGACCTCGGCTCGATCGGCGGCGTCGCCCGCGACTGGGGCGGTGTCGTCACGCTGCGGTTCGCCGCGCTCCGCAAGCCGCTGATCGCCGCCGTCAACGGCGTCGCCGTCGGCGTGGGCGCGACGATGACGCTGCCCGCCGACGTCCGCATCGCCTCCGAGGCGGCGCGCTTCGGCTTCGTCTTCGCCCGCCGCGGCATCGTGTACGACGGCGCCGCGAGCTGGTTCCTCCCCCGCGTCGTCGGTGTCTCGCAGGCGTCGGAGTGGGTGCTGACCGGTCGCGTCTTCGACTCCGCCGAGGCGCTGGCCGGCCGCCTGGTCTCACGCGTCGTCCCGGCCGACGAGCTGCTCCCGACCGCGCGCGCCCTCGCCGCCGAGATCGCGGAGAACACCTCGGGCGTCTCGGTCGCCCTGTGCCGCCGCCTCACCTGGTCGATGCTCGACGCCCCGTCACCGTGGGAGGCCCACCGCATCGAGACCGCCGCCCTGGCGGCGACGGGCAAGGGGCCCGACGCCGCCGAGGGCGTGATGTCGTTCCTGGAGAAGCGGCCGGCCGCGTTCTCCGCCCGGGTCGCCGAGTGGGACCACCTCGTCCCCGACTGGCCGGTCCCCCCGGCCGACCACCGCCCCCCGGCTGGGTAGCGCTCGGCCGACGTGCGCTGAGTGCGCAGATCAGCACGGGTTCCCGCCCGCCGGGCGGTGCTTGTCTGCGCACTCAGCGCAGATGCGCACCCGGCCGACGGGCGCCCCGGTGCTGTAGTGCGCTTTCGGGAGTCGACAGCACCGGGACGGGAACGCCCGGCGCGACTCCTCGATGCCGCCGCGGTCCGAAATGCGCTAGGAGATCTTGTCGTAGTCGTCGGGTCCGGACATCGGTTTGCCGCCCTTGGCGCACCGGAGTGCCGGGCCCGGGGCGGGGACGAACTTCCCGCCCCGAATGATCGTGGTGCCGAAGCACAACTGACGGTCCATGACCTGCCCTCGCCGGATGGTGATCGGGTAGGTCATGCCCTTCATGTCGTTGTTCTTGATGGCGTAGACGCCGTCCTCGAGATCCTGGTACGTCGGGTTGTCCGGGAGATTCTTCGCGGTCTGGGCGAAGAACTCACCGACGAGCCAGCCGTAGGCGTAACCACCGGTCACGATCTGACCGGGAGCGAACTTGGCGAAGGCGGCGTGAGCCTCCTTCATGCCCGGGGCATCCATGCTCGGGAACGGCACCATCTTCCCGCCGACGACGAGGCCGTCGACGTTCGGATCCTTGAGGAGGTCGTTGGTGATGACGAGGTCCGCGGACGACAGCACCGGCCGGTAGTTCTGCCGCGCGCAGTCACCGGCGAAGCGGCGGATCGCCGCACCGTCGAGGGCGACGAGGATCGCCGTCGCCCCGTTCTGCTTCGCCGCGAGGCACTGGGACGTGTAGTCCGGCTGCGTCAGCGACGGGCGTCCGCGGGCGACGAGTTCGAAGCCCGCCTTCTTCAGGACGTTCGGGTCGCTCCAGCGTTTGTCGAAGTTGTCGCAGAGGCTGAAGTCACTGCAGGCGTACGCCGCCATCTTGACCCCGCCCTTGGCGCCGATGCCGTTGCCGAACGCGAGGATCATCGCGTCGGCGTAACTCAGACCCGACGGGGACGGGGTGAGGACGTACGGGTCGTTGTACGTCAGCTCGAGCGAACCGGTCTCGGAGTAGGTGAAGATCTTCTTCGAGTGCAGGTACTTGTTGTTGCCGTTCGGGGCGAACGCGAGTGTGTTGAACAGGAACGCCAGCACGCCGTCCTTCTCGACGAACTGCTGGACGATCGAGTTGAACCGCGCGGGGTCGCCGCCGTCGTCGCCGACCTGGATCGAGATCGGGTGGCCGTTGACGCCGCCCTTCTCGTTCACGGCCTGCGCCCAGATCCGGATGCCGGTGACAGTGTCCTTCACCAGCGATCCGACCGGCCCGGAGAACGTCCCGACCGAGCCGAGCTTGATCAGCGACTTCTTCGTGACGACGCCGGGCGCACCGGCACCCGGAGCCGCGGCGGCACCGGACTTGGCGGTGTTGGCCTTCGCGGTTCCGTCAGCACCCGTTGACGTCCCGGGCCGGGCCGGACCGCCGGCGGCGGCCGGACCGGAGTCGGTCGCGACGTTCGCGGGCGCCGGCGCGCCGGGTTGGGCAGCGACCGGGCCGGCGGCCGGGTCCGCGGCGACGCCGGGCACCGGCGCGTCCGCGGCGACCGGACGGATCCCGGCGGCGGCCTCGATGGCCTCGTCGCTCTGGCGGGTGCCGCCGCACGCGGAGAGCGCGAGGGTCAGGACGAGAGTGCCGATTCCCGCTCTCGTCGCACTGCTTCTGGGCAGCGTGGATCGACGTGTGTACATCGGGCTTCCTTCGACGGTGGTGGGCCCCCCCAGCCCCGTGATCAGGACAGCAGCTTGCGAATCTCCCGGTGGAAGATCTGGTTCACGACCTCGTTGCGCCCGAGGACCATGCCGGCCATGTCGGCGCTGGAGACGGCGAGCTGGGAATCACGCAGCAGCGGGAAGTCCTCCTGGTGCAGGACCTGCAGGAGGATCTCCCAGTTCTTCTCCCAGACCCGTTCCCACTTGGCCTGCGGCATACCGCTGGCCTCGATGGAAGGCACCAACAGACGCATCTCCATCCGGCACCAACCCGGGTCGGTCGGGTGGGGGCGGAAGGTGAGGAGCTCGTAGTGGTCGTCCGGCTGGCGCAGCAGGGTGCTGTTCGGCAGCAGGAAGTGACCATCCGTCACGTAAGGACTCAGGTCGGTCTCGCCCGGGTCCTCCTCGAGCCACTTGTCGATCGTCTTGCGCGCGGAAGTCATCCGTGCGTGGCGACCGAAGTCCTCGACGGTCTGAACGTTGGTGTGAACGTGCTTCGCCGCGGTGTTCGGGTGCGCGTACTGGATGTGGTAGTTGTCGATGAACGCGTCCTGCATGATCTTCCAGTTCACCGGCTCGTCGAAGCCCTCGGCGCGGAAGGTCACCAGTTGATCCAGGCCGTAGCTCGCGAGCTCGGCGTCCATCTCCGGGCCCAGCCAGTCGGCGACGTCGATCGGTGCACCGACCCGGTCGACCATCCAGACCAGGCCGTGGCGCTCCTCGACGGGCAGCTCGATCAGCCCGTACTTGCTCTTGTCGAAGTCCCCGAAGCTCTCGGTGCGCGTGACGGTCCGGAGCGAGCCGTCCGGGTCGTACGACCAACGGTGGTAGCCGCAGGAGAACAGCCGGCACCGGCCGCTCTCGCGCTCCTCGATCGCCGCTCCGCGGTGACGGCACGCGTTGAGGAAGGCCTTGACCGACCCGTCCTCCTGCCGGATCACCACGACACGGTTGCGCGGCATCTGACGAGTGATGAAGTCGTGCGGCTCGGGCAGTTCGCCGCTGGACGCCACGACCGACGGGACCCGACCGAAGATCTCCTCGCGCTCGCGGCGAGCGATCTCCGGGTCGGTGAAGTCGGCCGGCCCGAAGGGCAGGACGTCCCCGACCTCGTCGGTCGTGCCGTGCCGGAGGTGCTCCAGCGTTCGGCGGATACGCAGCTGCCGGTCGATGCCGACGGTCGTCAAGACCTCACCGCTTCCTTCTGCTGTTCGAGGTAGTTCTCCCGGATCTTGCGGCGCGGGATCTTCCCGCTGGCCATGCGCTCGAGCGGGGCGGGCGTCAGGACGACCTCGCGCGGCTGCTTGTAGCCGGCGAGCTTCTCCTTGCAGCGCACCAGCACGGCCTCGACGGTCACCGACTCGTCGCCATGCACGATCGCCACCGCCGCCTCGCCGAACTTCGGGTCGTCGGCGGAGATCACGCAGACCTCGCGGACGCCGGGCACGTCGGCGATGACGGCCTCGATCTCCGACGGCGCGATGTTGTAGCCGCCGGAGATGATCATGTCCTTGAGACGGTCGACGATCTGGATGTAGCCGTCCTCGTCGCGGACGCCGACGTCGCCGCTGTGGAACCAGCCGTCCTTCATCGCCTCGGCGTACGCGTCCTCGTTGCGCCAGTAGCCCGGCGTGATGCCCGGGCCGGCGACAATGATCTCGCCGGGCTCGCCCGGGTCGCAGTCGGTGCCGTCGGGGCGCACGACGCGGTGCCGGTTGAACACGGTGCCGCGGCCGATCTGCTCCGGGTGGTCGAGCGCGCGCTCGGCCGGGTTGATCGTCGACAAACCACCGAGCTCGGTCATGCCGTAGGCCTGCCGGATCAGCACGCCCTTGGCCAGCCAGCCCTGCAGCGTCGCAACCTGGACGCGGGCGGCGGCCACGGTGACGAGCTCGAGCGAGGACAGGTCGGCGTCGGCGAACTCGGGCCGCGCCATCATCTGCTCGAAGAGCACGGGCACGCCGCAGAAGACCTGGATCTTCTCCTCGGCGAGGCGCCGCAGCGTCTTCTCCGGGTCGAAGGCCTTCTCGTAGAACTGCGTCATGCCGCGGGTCAGCGGGTGCAGGAAGTGCCAGAGCAGACCCGGGGCGCCCGACATCGAGAGCAGGTAGATCATCCGCGCACCGGGGCGCAGCGCCGGCTCGGCGAACGCCATCTCGGCGATCAGGTTGAACGTCGAGCGGTGCGTGAAGATGACGCCCTTCGGCCGCGCCGACGTGCCCGAGGTGTAGACGATCTGGGCGATGTCGTCGGGGCCGGCGGTGGGCCGCGCGACCGGGCCGGGGGTCTGCCCGCGGAGTCCGGTGAACCCGCTCAGGGCGAACTGCTTCACACCCAGCGCGCCGGGTCCACCGGCGAGGGCCTGTGCCATCGGCTCCGCGTGTGCGTCGTCGGCGAGGACGTACCGGGGCTCGGAGTTCTCGACGAGGTACTGCAGCTCGTCGGGCGTGAAGCGGTTGTTGAGCGGGACCACGACGCCGCCGAGCTTGAGCGCGCCGATCGCGGAGACGACCCACTCAAGGCTGTTGCCGCCGATGATGCCGATGCGCTCGCCCGGCTGCAGGCCCTGGGCGAGATGCCAGTGCGCCGCCGCGTCGGTCCACGCGTCGAGCTCGGCGTAGGTGACGCGGTCCGTGCCGTCGAAGACGATCGCGAGCCGGTCCGGCGCCTGCCGGGCCCAGTACGAGATGCCGTCGGTGCAGAGCTCGGTCATGCCGACGCCCCTGCGGGGACCTGCTCCGGCGTGAACAGCACCGGCAGCGTCACGACGCCGCGGACTTGACCGGCGTTGAAGACGCTCGGCTTGCTCGGGTCGATGCGGTAGTCCGGGATGCGGCGGTGCAGTTCCTCGAGCGCGATGCGGATCTCGACGCGGGCGAGGTGCGAGCCCAGGCAACGGTGCGGGCCCGCGCCGAAGGAGAGGTGGCGGTTCGGCTCGCGGGTGATGCGGACGACGTCGGGGGCGTCGAACTCCGAGTCGTCGCGGTTCGCCGCGGACAGGACGACGAGGACGCGGTCGCCCTCCTGGATCGGGATGCCCCCGATCTCGGTGTCCTTGGTCGCGCGGCGCCCGGCGGAGACGGCGCCCTCCATGCGGAGCATTTCCTCGACCGCGGCCGGGATCAGCGACGGGTCCTCGACGAGCTTCTTGCGCTCGTCGGGGTTCTCCGACAGGTGCATCATCGACCAGCCCAGCGTGCCCTGCACGGTGTGCAGACCCGCGATGCAGAGCAGGAAGAACATGTTCGCGAGCTCTTCGTCGGTGAGCGCGCGCTCCTCGTCACCGGTGCCGATCGTCTGGTGGACGATCTGCGAGGTGATGTCGTCGGCCTCGGGGCCACGGGCACGACGGTCCGCGACGACCTTCGAGTAGTACGTGAACATGTCGACGCCGGCCTGCATGCGCGCGGCGTGCGACTCCTCCTCGGTCCCGCCCGGGACGCCGTGCAGCGTCACGTCGGTCGCGTGGGTGAAGAAGTCGGCGTCCTCGAGCGGCCAGTCCATCAGCGCGAGGAAGACGCGAGCGGGCAGCTCGTGCGCGAACTCGGAGACGAACTCCGCCTCGCCGCGGCCGGCGAACCCGTCGATGAGCTCGTTCACGATGCGGCGGATGTTCGGCTCGAGCGCCGCCATGCGCTTCGGGTTGAACAGCGGCTGCAGCGCGTGCCGGTAGAGCGTGTGCTCCGGCGGGTCGAGCTCGAGAGGGAGGAACTTGCCGGCGCCGTGCGGCACGAGGTTGTTCGGATAGCTGGAGAAGGTGTACGGGTCACGCATGACCTGGTGCACCTCCTCGTAGCCGAGGACGACCCAGTGACCGCCGTACTTGCTGGAGAAATGGATCGGCGACTTCTTCGCCATCTCGGCCAGGATGTCCTGCACGCGGTCCACGGGCTGGGCCATCGACTCGTCGAAGATGTCGAAGTCGGTGCGCAGGCGCTCGGGGACGGACTCGAACTCGGTGGGCATCGATGCTCCTGGGGGCGGTGATACGGGCGGCTGCAGCGGGTCGTGCTCGGCGGGTGATGATGCGTCAGCTGGGGGCGTCAGCTGAGGTCGGGCTGGTCCTCGGGGAACGGGATCGCGACGCGGGCGAGCGTGCCGCCGTCGGTCGAGACCATCGTCTGGCCGGAGAGGTAGGCGGCCTCGTCGGACACCAGGAACAGCGCGACGTTCGCGTTGTCGCGCAACGTCGGCGGGCGGTCGAGCTTGAGCGGGATCGGCGTGACGCGCTTGTCCCACGGACCGGCGACCTGCTCGTAGGACTGGCCGACGACCGGGGCGCCCCGCTCCATGAGGAAGTTCGGCGACATGCCGTGCGTCGGGGCGATGCCGTTGACGCGGATGCCCCACTTGCCCAGGTCCAGGGACAGGCTACGGACCAGGCTGTTCACCCCGCCCTTGGTCGCCATGTACGGCGCGATGCCGTGGTAGGCGGCGAACGCCGACGCCGACGAGGTCATGAGGATGACCCCACCACCGTTCTCCCGCAGCGGCTTCACCGCGTGCTTGGCGCAGAGGAACGGGCCGGTCAGGTTGACCCCGATCACCTCGTGCCAGTCCTCGAGCGGGAAGTCCTCGAACGCCAGCTCCTCGCCGCCCATCACCGACGGAACCCCACCGCGGGAGACGATGCCGGCGTTCGCCCACATGATGTCCAGCTTGCCGAAGCGCTCCAGGGCGGTCGAGACCGTCCGCTCGACGTCGGCCTCGACCGAGACGTCACCCACGACGGCAACGGCGGGGCGGTCGGCGTCCTCCAGCAGCTTGACCGTCGCCTCGGCCCGGTCGCCGAGCACGTCCATCACGACGATGCTCGCGCCTTCGGCGGCGAACAGCTGCGCCGCCTCCCGGCCCAGGCCGGACCCGGCTCCGGTGATGATCGCGACCTTGCCCTCGAGTCTGCCGGCCATGGTTCCCCTCCGATGCGTGTCTAATACCTTTAGATATAACAAACGGAGTCCGGTCGCGACAAGGCTTTCGGAAATCGCTCAGGTTGCGGCGCTGGTTGCGGCGTCGCCGGCCCGGCGTCGCACCAGCCCCACCCGCCCCACTGGGGGTGACACCCTTTCTGGCGCCAAAAAAGGGTGACACCCCTTACTCCGCAGTAAGGGGTGTCACCCTTTCTTGACAGACGACCGGCCGTGTCAGGGCCGGCGGCTACTCGGCGTCGGGGGCGGCGGGGGCGGCGGGGACCTGGAGCACGCCGGCCTCGATCAGGGCGGCGATGCGGGTCTCGTCGAGACCGAGCTCGTTGGTTGCGATCTCGACCGTGTGCTCGCCCGGGAGCGGGGCGGGGCGGAGCGGCGGGTCCGGAATCGTGGAGAACCGGGCGACGTGGGCATTGGTCGGGATCGGGGCCTTCAGCTCGGGGTGCTCCAGGGTCCGGAACGCGCCGCGCTCGACGAGCTGAGGGTCCGTCAGCTGGTCGGGCAGCCGGAGCATCGGGCCCGCGGGGACGCCCGCGGCCTGGAGCACCTCCGCGGCCTCGGCCGGGGTGCGCTCGGCGGTCCAGGCCTCCAAGGCCTCGCCGCCAGTCACCTCGGCGAGCCGCTTCGCGTCGGCCTCGTCGCGCACGTCGATCACGACCCACTCGTCGTCACCGGCGCACGGGTAGACGCCGGCACCGACGCCACCGGCCTCGGGACGGAGGGCGGGGCCCACCGTGCCGGGCTGCAGCGACTCCTGCGCGAGCAGGGGGCCGAGGTGGACGACGGCCACGTCGGCCTGCGCCAGTTCCAGCCCGGCCCCACGACCGGTCCGCGCCCGGTCGAGCAGCGCGGCGATCACGCCGACCGCGCCGACGTGCGCCGCGATGTGGTCGGGGTAGACGGTCGACCCGTCGCAGTAGGTGTCGTGGTCCGCGTCGCCCTCCGGGTACCGCCACAGCGTCGAGACGCCGCACGCGCCGCGGACGAGCGGCCCGTAGCCCATGCGGTCGCTCCACGGACCGCGCGAGCCGAAGGCGCTGGAGTCGGAGACGACGATCCGCGGGTTGATCTCGGCCAGCTGCGCGAACGAGAGCCCGAGCGACTCCAGCGTCCCCGGCTTGAAGTTGCCGGTGACGACGTCGGCGGTGCGGACGAGCTCGCGGACGATCGCGCGCCCCTCCTCGCTGCGGAGGTCGAGGCCAAGGCCGCGCTTGTTCCGCGCGCCCCACGCGAACGAGGCGTTCATCGTCGAGTTCTTGCGGGTCTGCCGCAGACCGTCGGGGAACGCGGAGTTCTCGATCTTGATCACGTCGGCGCCCTGGTCGGCGAGGAGTCGGGTGAGTTCCGCGCCGAAGACGATGACGCCGAGGTCGAGGACGCGCACGCCGGACAGCGGACCCTCGCCGTCACCGGGGAGGTCCAGCGAGGTCAGCCGGTCGGCGCCGGGGAACGCCTCGCCGTCGTGCTCCCCCACGCGCGGCGCGCGGTGGCGGAGGCCGGCGCGCTCGCCGTCGACCGAGAGGTAGCCGTGCGGCACGCGGGCGCGGACGCCGTCGACGATCTCCGCGTCGACGAGTGCACCCGACGCGGCAAAGTGGTCGGCGGCGAGGACCTCGGACGGGCTGAGCACCGCCGAGATCGGGATGCCGCGGCGCGTGCCCTCGGCGACGAGCTCGGCACGCGGGCTGTTCACGAAGTGCGCGGCGATCAGCGGGTGCAGCCGGTCGGACGCCTCGAAGCGGACCGCGATGTGGTTGTACTTCGGGTCCGCGAACTCCTCGGGCCGGCCGAGCCAGTCGAACATCGACTGCCACTGCCGCGGGGCGAGCAGCGCGATGCGGACGTGCCCGTCGGCGCACGGGAAGACCGGGTAGAACGCGGCGGCGTCGGGCCGGCCGCGGGGGAAGGATTCCTTGCGGCCCGCGGCTGCCGAGCCCTGCGTGCCGAAGCCGGGGTCGAAGCCGTGGACCACCGCCTCGAACGCCGAGACGTCGACGAGCTCGCCCTCACCGGTACGCAGCCGCTTCGCGAGTGCGACCAGCGCGGCCCACGCGGCGTGCACCGCGACGGTCTGCGCGACGATGCCGGACGGCGGGAGCAGCGGGGGCCGGCTGGGTAGGCCGGAGCGCGAGAGCACGCCACCCATCGCAGCGAGCACCGCATCGGTGCCGACGTAATCCGTGTAGGGACCGGTCCGGCCGAAGTCGGTGACGGAGACGACGACCAGCCCGGGATGCGCGGCGAGCAGCGCCTCCGGGGTGACGCCCGACTCCACCAGCTCCCGCGGCAGCGACTCCACCACGACGTCGACCTCGCCGGCGAGCGCGAACAGCCGCTCGCGGCCCTGAGCCTCCGTCAGGTCGAGCACCGCACCGCGCTTGTTCGCGTTGCGCAGGCCGAAGCCGATCGCGTCGGCCCGGCTCGGCGACCCGCCCGGCGGCTCGACGAGGAGCACGTCGGCGCCGAGGTCGGCGAGGTAGCGACCGCAGGCCTCCGCGGCGCCGCTCGTCAGGTCGAGGACGCGCAGTCCCCGCAGCGGAAGATTGCTCATCGTCCCTGCCACTCCGGCTTGCGCTTCTCGGCGAAGGCGCGCGGGCCCTCCATGGCGTCCTTGCTGGTGAACACGATCTTGGCGGCCTGCGCGTTGACCTCCCAGACCTCGGGCTCCCAATCCGAGCCCAGAGCCGCGGTGGTGTACGCGACGTGCTTGCTCTGCTCGACGGACAGCGGGGCGTTGGCGGCGATGCTCTCCGCCAGTGACAGCGCGACGTCGAGCGCGGTGCCGGCCGGGGCGACCCGGTTGACCAGACCCAGTTCGTAGGCCCGGGCGGCGGTCATCGCCTCACCGGTGAGCATCGCCTCGAGCGCCACCTTGAAGGGAATCTGTCGCTGCAGCCGGATCACACCGCCGGCCGCCGCGAGCAACCCGCGCTTGACCTCGGGCAGACCCAGCGACGCCGCCTCGTCGATGACCGCGAGGTCGCAGGCGAGCATGATCTCGGTGCCGCCACCCAGCGCGAAGCCGTTGACGGCGGCGATCGTGGGCTTGGAGATCCAGTGCTGGACGATCCCGCCGAAACCCCACTCCGGGTGCTCGCGGTCGTCGATGCGGTTGCCCTTCGCCAGCTCCTTGAGGTCGGCGCCCGCGCAGAACGCGCGACCGGCCCCGGTGAGCACGACGACGCGGATCTCCGGGTCGTTCTGCGCCTCCTCCAGCGCGGCGCCCGCGGCGATCGCCAGGTCGGCGTTCACCGCGTTGAGGGCATCCGGCCGGTTCAGCGTCAGGATCCCGATGTTGCCGCGCTTCTCCAGCTTCGCCGCCGGCTCGGTCATGCCTTCTCCTCCGTTGCCTTGTCCCCCGCCTTGTCCTCCGCCTTGTCCGCGGAGCCAACCCGCCGGAACACCGGCAGCATCTCTCCGGTGTTCTCCCCCGCACCCGAGCGGACGAAGTCCACCTGGACGGAATCGCCGGCCGTCAACACCTCGGGATCCGCGTCGATCAGACGGACCATCAGCCACGGGCCCTCGTCGAGCTCGACGACCGCGGTCACGTAAGGAACCGCACCCGCGAGCACCGGGACCGGTGGGTGCGAGACGACGACCCAGGTGATCAGGCGGCCGCGGCCCGACACCACGGTCGGGCCGAGCTCTACTGACCCGCACGAGAAGCAGGTCTTCGCCTCGGGCGTCAGGACGGTGCCGCAGCCGGCGCACTGCTGGACGAGCAGCTCACCCCGGCCCGCGGCGTCGAAGAACGCCTCGGTGGCGGCGTCGCGCTGGACCGCCGGGAACGGGGGCGGCAGCTCCGAGACCTCGGGCGTACTCATGCGGTCACCTCCGCGGGGAGCTTGCGCGCGTGCGGGCTGAGCACGAGCGTCGAGTGGTGTTCGAGAATGCCGCCGTTGCCGGACACGAGGACGACGTCGTTGCGCGGCGCCTGCCGCGCGCCACCCTCGCCACGGGCCTGGATGATCGCCTCCGACAGCGGCGTCATGCCCCACATGTAATAGCCCGACAGCTGGCCGCCGCCGGTGTTGACCGCGAGCTTGCCGCCCGGGGCCAGCCGGCCGTGCTCGACGAACGAGCCGCCTTCGCCCTTCCCGCAGAACCCGTAGTCCTCGAGCGTGACGAGAACCGTGTAGGTGTAGCAGTCGTAGAGCTCGACGACGTCGACGTCGTCGACGCCGATGCTGGCCATCCGCATCGCGGCCGGGCCGGACCGCGCGGCCGGGGTGACGAGACCCCAGTCCGAGCCGCGGTGCATCCGCCGAACCTCGTGCGCCTGCCCCCAGCCCCAGACGTGGACCGGAGGCTTCGCCAGATCCTTCGCCCGGTCGGCGGACGTGACGATGACCGCGACCGCGCCGTTGCTGACGAGGCAGCAGTCCAGCAGGTGCAGCGGGTCGGCGATCCAGCGCGAGTTCTGGTGGTCGGCGATCGTCATCGGCTCCCGCATCGCGGCGAGCGGGTTGTGCTGCGCCCACGCGCGCTGGGCGACGGCGATCTCGCCGAGCTGCTCCGACGTCGTGCCGTAGCGCTCCATGTGCCGGCGGGCGCACATCGCGTAGAGGATGTTCGGATTGGTCGCGCCGCCGGCGAGCGACCAGCCGCCGAGGCCCGCGATCTCACGCGTCGAGGCGCGCGGCGAACCCCAGGCCGCGCCCGTGCTCTGCTTCGGCTTGAGCGGAGTGTCGGCGAAGACGCACGCGACCGTCGTCGCGGCGCCCTCGGCGATGGCCTTGGCCGCGGTCGCGACCATGATCCCCGCGGTGGCGCCGAACGAGTTCATCGTCGCGCAGAGACCGAGCGGGCCGGTCGAGAGCGCGTTGGCGAGCGTGATCCCGACGTCCTGCTTCTGGCCCGAGCTGATCAGCAGCCCGTCGACGGCCGACAGCGGGAGGCCCGCGTCGGCGGCGGCGAGCCGGACCGCCTCGGCAGCCAGGCTCGACGACGAGCGGCCGTACACCTTCCCGAGCTCGGTGATGCCGAGCCCGGCGATCGCCGCCGTCCGGTCGTCGTTGCTCATCGCGCCACCGGTGCCAGGTAGACCGACCGGGTCTGCACGTACGGCGCGAGGCCCTCGGGCCCGAGCTCACGGCCGAGGCCGCTGGCCTTCACACCGCCGAACGGAGCGCCGAAGTCGAGCGCGTAGTGGTTCACGCCGACGGTGCCGGTCTCGATGCGGTCGGCGATCGCGATGCCGCGCTCGACGTCGCCGGTCCACACCGTGCCGCCGAGGCCGTACTCCGAGTCGTTCGCGAGGGCGACGGCCTCGTCCTCGTCGCGGTAGGGAATCACCGCGAGGACCGGGCCGAAGATCTCCTCCTGTGCAATCCGGGCGTTGTTGTCGACGTCCGCGAAGACGGTCGGCTGCACGTACCAGCCGGGCAGGTCGGCCGGGACCTCGCCGCCGACGGTGACGCGGCCACCGTCGGTGCGCCCGATGTTCACGTAGTCGAGGACGCGGTCGCGCTGCGCCGGGCTGACCAGCGGGCCGATCTGCGTGTCCTTCTCGAGCGGGTTGCCGATCCGCAGGCTGCGCACGGTATCGGTGACGGCCTCGACGACTTCGGCGTACCGGCCGGCCGGGGCCAGGATGCGCGTGCAGGCGTGGCAGGTCTGGCCGTTGTTCGGCAGCGAGATCTCCAGCAGCGCCTTCGCGAACAGCTCGAGGTCGGCGTCCTCGCAGACGATCGAGGCGGACTTGCCACCGAGCTCGAGCGTGACCGGACGCAGCAACCGCCCGCACTCGGCGCCGATCGCGCGGCCCGCGGCCGTCGACCCGGTGAACGCGACCTTGTTGACCTCGGCGTGCGAGACCAGCGCCGCGCCCGCCTCACGGTCCGCGGGGACGACGTTGAGGACGCCCGGCGGCAGACCCGCGGCGGCGGCCGCGTCGGCGAACGCGTGCGCGTCGAGCGCGGTCTCCGGCGCCGGCTTCAGGACGACGGTGCAGCCGGCCGCCAGCGCGGGGCCGAGCTTCATCGCGGCGAGCGCCTGCGGGTAGTTCCACGGCGTGATCGCGGCGACGACACCGATCGGGTCACGGCGGACGAGGGTGCGCGCCAGCTGGCCGTTGCGCTCGTCGTTCTCCACGTCGCCGCGCACGAGGCCGGCGTAGTACTGGAAGATCGCGGCCGGGGCGAACTTGTTCGCCCCGATCGACAAGCGGATCGGCATGCCGTTCTCGCGGCTGACGAGGGCCGCCGTCTCCTTGCCCGCCTCGAACAGCGCGCCGGCCATGCGGTCGATCAGGTCGGCCCGCTCCTTCGCCGGCGTGGCCGCCCAGCCCTTCTTCGCACGCGCGGCGGCGGTGACGGCGCGGTCGATGTCCGAGACACCGCCGAGCGCGGCGGTCCCGATCACCTCACCGGTCGCGGCCTCGACCACGTCGCGGGTCGTCCCGTCGAGCGGAGCGACCTGCTCGCCGTCGATGTAGAGCGAGAGCCTGTCCATGCGATTCCTTACCTAGGGCGTCGGGCGGTCGGGCGGTCGGGTCAGAAGATGCAGTAGCCGCCGTCGACGACGACTTCGTTGCCGGTGTGGAAGGTCTGGCTGGGGTCGGCGAGGAACACGGCGACCTTCTCGAACTCGTCGGCGGTGGCCCACCGGCGGACCGGGGTACGAGCGGTCGTCGCCGCCAGAAAGCGTTCGTCGGCCTGCAGGTGCTCGTTCATCGCGGTACGGGTCCAGCCGGGGATGAGCACGTTGGCGCGGACGCGGTGCCGGGCCAGCTCGACGGCGAAGGTGCGCCCCATGCCGACCACGGCGGACTTGCTGGTGGCGTAGGCGCCGAGCCCGCCGGCACCGAACCGGCTCGCGGTCGAGGAGACGAGGACGAGCGAGCCGCCCGTGTCCTGCGCGACGAAGCGCCGGCCCGCCTCACGGGCCGTCAGAAACACGCCGTCGACGTTGACGCGCATGATGCGGTGCCATTCGTCCAGCGAGGTGTCGACGAGCTTGGTCTCGCCGGCGATCCCGGCGTTCGCGACCATGCACCCGAGCGGGCCGAGGGACTCGATCGTGCGGTCCATCGCCGCGGCGATGTCCTTCTCGTCGGTGACATCGCACTCGACGGGGAGCGCCTGCACCCCGAGGGCGGCGACCTGCGCGGCCGCCTCGGCGTTGCGCTCGGCGTTGCGGCCCCAGATCGAGACGT
Organism: Sporichthya polymorpha DSM 43042; assembly: GCF_000384115.1. Taxonomy (NCBI): domain Bacteria; kingdom Bacillati; phylum Actinomycetota; class Actinomycetes; order Sporichthyales; family Sporichthyaceae; genus Sporichthya; species Sporichthya polymorpha. The sequence continues at coordinate 2,621,098 of NZ_KB913029.1, read as the reverse complement.
TCGCCCCGGCCCGCGCGACCCCCAGGGCCATGCCGAGGCCCAGGCCCGAGTTGCCGCCGGTGACGACGACGTGAAGTCCGGTCAGGTCGATCATGCGGCGGCCCCTCCGGTCGGCACCGCGGGGATCCCGACCAGGTCGCCGATCGCGGCCCGGTGCCGGTCCGCGGTCCCGAGCAGGATCGCCGAGCTCTTGGCCCGCTTCAGGTACAGGTGCACGGGGAGCTCCCAGGTGAAACCGATGCCGCCGTGCAGCTGCAGGCACTCCTGCGCGGCGAGCTCGGCGGCGGGTGAGGCGGCGGCCTGCGCGAGCGCGGCCGCGACGGGCAGGTCGGCCGCGTCCGTGGCGGCGCAGTCGGCGGCGTACCGCGCGGCGGCGCGGACGCCGCTGTTGCGGACCCACACGTCGGCGGCGCGGTGCTTGAGAGCCTGGAACTCCCCGATCAGGCGACCGAACTGACGACGCGTCTGCAGATACTGGACCGCGATCTCCAAGCAGCGCTGAGCGAGCCCGAGCTGCTCGGCGGCCAGCAGGACCGCCCCGATCTGCAGCGCCTTCGCGAGCGCCTCGTCGACCGCCGGCCCGGAGGCCACGACCGTGCCCGGCGCCCCGTCGAAGCTGATGTCCGCGATCGGGCGGGTCCGGTCCAGCGACGGCGCCGGCGTGACGCGGGCGTCCGCCGCGTCGACGGCGTACAGCGCGTCCCCGGCCCGGACCAGCAGCAGGTCGGCGGTGGTGGCGTCCAGGACGGCCGGCACCGAACCGTGCAGCCGACCGTCCTGGAGGTCCACGGAAGCCGCGTTCTCGTGCGCGGCGGTGGCGGCGCGCACGACGACGGCCGCGGTGCGCTCCCCCGCCGCGACGGCGGGGAGCAGGTCCTCGGCGCCGAGCTCCAGGAGCAGCGCGGTGGCGACGGCGTGCCCGAGGAACGGCACGGGCGCGACGGCCCGCCCGAGTTCCTCGGCGACGACGGCCGCCTCGCGCCAGGACGCGTCGACGCCGCCCCACGCCGAGGGCACGGCCAGGCCGGCGCCGCCGAGCTGCGCCAGGCGCCGCCAGAGGTCGGTGTCGACCGGCTCCGCGGTCTCGGTCCGTGCGAGCACGGCCGGCCAGGGAGCCCGGTCGGTGAGCAGGTCGCGGACGCTGGCCCGCAACTGCTCCTCGGTGTCGGTGTAGAGGAGGTCTCCGACGCTCATCGCGGCAGGTCCTTCCACGCGGTGTTCTTGTCCGCGCGAGGTTCGGCGGGCAGGCCGAGCACGCGTTCCGCGACGATGTTGCGCAGGATCTCCGACGTCCCGCCCTCGATCGAGTTCGCCCGCGAGCGCAGGTAGCGCCAGCCCGGTTCCTTGGTCTCCTCGGGCTCCATCACCGGCATGCGCGTGGTGTAGTCCGCGTACCGCAGGCCGTCGTCGCCGAGCAGGTCGAGCTCGAGGGAGGAGATCGCCTGGTTCAGCCGCGCGTACTCGAGCTTGGCCGCCGACCCCTCCGGGCCCGGCTGACCGGCCGCGATCTGCTGACCGAGGCGCGCGGCGGCGAGCCGGGCGACCTCGGCGTCGACCCAGAGTTCGAGCAGGCGCGTCTGGAGGCCGGCGGTCCGCTGCTCCGGGTGCGCGCGCCAGGCCTCGACGACGCAACCGATCGGTCCGGACCCGCGGGGGGCGGGGCCGGACGTGTACTGGACCCGCTCGTTCATCAGCGTGCCCTGCGTGACCGCCCAGCCCGCGCCGACGGCCCCGATGCGGTAGGCGTCGGGAACGCGGACGTCGGTCAGGAAGACCTCGTTGAACTCGGTCTCACCGGTGATCTGACGCAGCGGCCGGATCTCGATCCCGGGCGCCTGCATGTCGACGACGAAGTAGGTGAGGCCGCGGTGCTTCGGCACCGTCGGGTCGGTCCGCGCGACGAGCAGCGCCCAGCGGGCCTGATGCGCGAGCGTGGTCCAGACCTTCTGGCCGTTGACGACCCAGTCGGCGTCCGGGGCGTCGCCGTCCCGGACCGCTGAGGTGGCGAGACCGGCGAGGTCGGACCCGGCGCCGGGCTCCGAGAAGAGCTGGCACCACAGCTCCTCCCCCGTCCACAGCGGCCGGAGCCAGCGGTCGAGTTGCTCCGGCGTCCCGAACGCGAGCAGCGTCGGGGCCGCCATGCCGAGCCCGATGACGTTGTTGTCCGGGTCGTTGCCCGGGGCGCCGGCCGCGGAGAGCGCGCGGTCGACGGTCTCCTGCAGCACGGGATCCAGGCCCAGCCCACCGCGCCCGACCGGGTAGTCCACCCGTGCCAGGCCCGCGTCGAACCGCGCCCGCAGGAACTCCTGCGGTGCGGTCGTGGCCGGGTCGCACTGCGCCAGCAGCGCGTCGACCCGTGCGGACAGGTCCGTCACTCCTCCGCCTCCCGGCATCTCTCCACCCACTAACCTACAAGGTATAGGTTACGCGCGTTCTCGGTGCTGATCCAGCCGAGACAACGCTGTCTAATACCTTTAGATTACCGGAGACTCAGCCGACCAGGTCGCGGCCGATGATCACCTTCATGATCTCGGTGGTTCCGCCGTAGATCGTCGAGATCCGGGTGTCCCGGTAGGCCCGCGCGATCGGGTACTCCTCCATGTAGCCGTAGCCGCCGAAGAGCTGCAGGCAGCGGTCCACGGTGCGCTTGTGCATCTCCGAGCCCCACCACTTCGCCTTGGCGGCGTCGACCGCGGAGAGCTCGCCGCGGTTCAGCGGGTCGACGAGCGATTCGACGTAGGCCTGGGTGACGTCGAGCTCGGTCACGCACTCCGCGAGGACGAACTGCGTGTTCTGGAAGTCCGCCACCCGCCGGCCGAACGCAGAGCGGTCGCGGACGTACTCCAACGTCCACGCCAGCGCGGCCCGGCTGCCCGCACACGCGGTGTACGCGATGCTCATCCGTTCGCCGGCGAGCTGGCGCATCAGCATCGAGAAGCCCCCACCGGGCTCGCCGAGCAGGTTCGCTTCCGGGACGCGCACGTCTTCGAAGACGAGCTCCGCGGTGTCCTGCCCGTGCAGACCGACCTTGTCGAGGTTGCGGCCGCGGGAGAACCCGGGCATGCCCTCCTCGACGACGAACAGACTGAACCCGCGGCTGCCCGCGTCCGGATCGGTGCGGGCGACGACGACCACGAGGTCGGCGAGGATGCCGTTGCTGATGAAGGTCTTCGACCCGTTGAGGATCCAGTCCGACCCGTCGCGGCGGGCAGTCGTCCGGATCCCTTGCAGGTCACTGCCGGTGCCGGGCTCGGTCATCGCGATCGCGACGATGTGCTCACCCGTGGAGCAGCCGGGGAGCCAGCGCTCCCGCTGTTCCACAGAGCCGAAGTCGCGCAGGTACGGCGCCGCGATGTCCGACTGTGTCGCGAAACTGACGGCGAGTGAGGCCGCTCCCACGCGCTGCAGTTCCTCGATCACCACGCAGCGGAAGCGGTAGTCCTCGACACCGCCGCCCCCGAACTTCTCGGGGAACGAGATGCCGAGCAGGCCTTGGCGCCCGGCCTCGAGCCAGACGTCGCGGGACACGATGCCCTCGTGCTCCCAGCGGTCCATCTCTCCCGCGACGTGCCGAGTCACGAAGGTGCGGACGGCGTCGCGGAACGCCTCGTGGTCAGCGTCGAAGAACGGGCGGGGCGCCCAGAGGTCGGTGGCCATGTCAGCGCCCGAACCCGCCGTCGTCGACGACGACGACCGTGCCGGTGACCGTGGCCGAGGCCGGGCCCACGAGGTACAGCAGGGTGCCGTCGAGGTCTGCCGGCGTCATCATCCGCTTGCGCGGTTGCCGGGCGGCGACCTGATCCACGGTCAGACCGGTCCGCTCCATCATCCCGCCGACCATCTCCGTGTGGACGAAGCCGGGCTCGATGCCGTTGACGTTGATCCCGAACCGCGCCCATTCGACCCCGAGGACCTCGGTCATGCGATTCAGCGCGGCCTTGGTGACGGAGTAGAGCGCGGCCGGTGCCGAGTCCGGGCCGTAGTTGGTCGCGGCTATCGAGGAGATGTTCACGATGCGCCCGCCCCGGCCGGCCTCGATCAACCGCGCGGCGACGCCGGTGGCGAGCAGCCACGGCGCTCGCAGGTTCGTGTCGAGAACGGTGTCGGTCAGCTCGACCGGCATCTTGTGCGCGCGGCGGCCGTCGACCGCCGCCGCGTTGTTCACGAGGATCGTGATCAGCCCGACCTCGTCGGAGATCCGGGCGAGCGCCTCGCCGAGGTCGTCGTTCTCGAGGTCGAGCGCCCACGGGACGCACCGACCGCCGCCGTTCGCGATCTCCGCGGCGACCTCGTCGAGCCGGTCCTTGCGTCGAGCGGTGGCGACGACCGTCGCCCCCTGCTCCGCGAGCGCGACGGCGAACCGGCGGCCGAGACCACCGGATGCCCCCGTGACGAGCGCGATCTCCCCGGCGAGCGGGCCTGACATACGTACTCCTTGCGTGCGGGTTGCTAAGCGGGGGTCAGTTCGACCGGCACCCCGTTGAAAACGGCGGTGCCGGAGAGCGGGTCGACCACGCGGTGATCGGTCAGGGCGTTGGCGTTGACGCCGGCCGCCGAGGTGGCGACCTTCAGCCGGACGCCGGGGACGTCGTGGCCCCATCCGTGGGGCAGGCTCACGACACCGGCGCGCATCGCCGGCGTGAGCTCGGCCGGAGCCGTCACCGATCCGGCGGCGGACGTGATCGTCACATCGGCGCCGTCGGCGATCCCGAGCTTGGCCGCGTCGTCGGGATGCATCTGCAACGTGCACCGCGTCGAGCCGCCGATCAGGTCCGGCAGGTTGTGCATCCAGCTGTTGTTGGACCGCAGCGCACGGCGGCCGATCAGCACGTACTCCGGCCAGGCGCGGTCGAGGTCGGCGGCGAGAGTCTCGACCTGCGCGGCGAACTCTGCCGGGCAGAGCCGGACGAGCCCGTCCGGGTGGATCGTCACCTCGGTCAGGCGCGGCTCCATCGGCCCGCAGTCGATGCCCTCGGGGTGCTCCAGCAGCTTCTCGAGGGTGATCCCGTCGGGGTTCGCGCCAAAGCCGTCGCCGAACGGGCCGAGGCGCAGCATCACGTCGAGGTGGCGCTCGAGGTCGCTGCGGCCGGTGACCGCGGCGAGCAACTCGGCGGGGTCCCGGCCCTCGACCGGCGAGCCGGGCATCGTCACGGCGCGCGTGAGGATGCCATCGACGAGCTTGGCGCCGGCGGCGGCCGCCGCGGCCGGGGTGTCGTTCCCGGCGCAGATGGCCGCGAGGCGCGCGAGGATGTCCGCCTCGGAGAGCTGACCGGGCGCCAGGTCGACCGCGGCCGGCGTGTAGCGGACGACCGCGCGGACCTGGAAACCGCTGAGCAGCCAGTCGAAGTGGCCGTTCTGCATCACCCGCGGGGGCGGCAGGATCACGTTCGCGTGCCGAGTGGTCTCGTTCAGATACGGGTCGACGCTGACCAGAAAATCGAGCGTCGGCAGGGCTTGGTCGAGCCGGTCGCCGTTCGGCGCGGAGATGACGGGGTTGCCGGCGACGGTGATCAGAGCGCGGATCTGCCCGGCCCCGGGCTCGGCGATCTCGTCGGCGAGGGTGGCGACCGGGAACTCTCCGATCACCTCAGGCAGGTTCCGCACGCGGCTGTGCCAGCGCCCGACCTTCATCGGCGCCTCGGGCAGGTAGGCGGGGCGGATCGCGCTGCGCGGGAACATCGCGCCGCCGGGCCGATCGAGGTTCCCGGTCACGGCATTGAGCACCATGATCAGCCACTGCGTGAGGGTGCCGTGGACCGTCGTGCACGTCCCGATCCGCCCGTAGACCGCGGCGGTCGAGGCGGCGGCCAGGTCCTGCGCCACCGCGCGGATGTCGGCCGGGTCGAGGCCGGTCGCGCCCGCGACGCGCTCCGGCGTGAACGGGGCGGCGAGGCGGAGCACCTCGTCGAGGCCCGCGAAGGCCGCCGCGTGCTGACCCGGCGTCACCTTGCCGGTGGCGTCGAGCTCCGCGAGGAGCGCGAGCAGGAACAGGGCGTCGGTACCGGGGCGGATCGCGAGGTGCCGGTCGGCGCGGCGGGCGGTCTCGGTGCGCTTCGGGTCGACGACGACCAGCGAGCCGCCGCGCTTCTTGAGCTCCCGCAGCCGGCGCGGCAGGTCCGGGGCGGTGAACAGGCTGCCGTTGGAGACCAGCGGGTTGGCGCCGAGCATCAGCAGGTACGAGGTGTGATCGATGTCCGGGACCGGGATCGACATCGGGGACCCGAACACCGCGCCGGCAGCCACGTGCGCCGGCATCTGGTCGGCCGAGCTGGCCGTGTAGTGCTGACGGGTCTTCATCGCGCCCATGAGGACGCGCAGGTAGGGCACCGCGGCGAAGTTGTGGGCCGTGGGGTTGCCCCGGTACAGCGCGAAGGCTTCGGAGCCGTGGGCCTCGCGCACCGCGTCGAGGCCGGCCCGGACGGCCGCGAAGGCCTCCTCCCAGGAGGCCTCGACGAAGCCGTCGTCGGTGCGGATCAGCGGGACCGTCAGGCGGTCCGGATCGCTGTCCAGCGCCCCGAGGTTGATGCCCTTGGGGCACTGGTAGCCGCGGCTGAACACGTCGTCGTCGGCGCCGCGGACGGCGGTGACGACCTCCGTCCCGTCGGGCGCGACCTCGAGCGTGACGTCGAGGCCGCACATGGCCTCGCACAACGGGCAGATGCGACGGGCGGTACGCATCGGTTCCCCCTTCCGGTGGAGTCTCCGGCAGCGGAGACCCCACCGGAGGGGTGTCCGCTTTCTAGCAGGGCGTGTTCGTCGCCTTCGCGTCGCGGAACGAAGCCGCGAGCTGCTGCAGGCTGCGGTCACCCGGCTGGATGAACTGACCGTAGTCCTTCGCGATGCCGTCGAGCGCCTCGGCGCCGGCGTCGATGAAGCCGTTGGCCTGCTCGTTGTACGCCGCGAGCGGCTCGATGAAGGTCCGGAAGTCCGCGATGGCCGCCGGAGCGTCCTTGCTGAACTGCTCGACGAACTTCGCGGACTCCGCGAGCAGCTGGCCCTGGAACTGACCGAGCGGCTCGGGCAGCGGGGTTCCGAGCACCGCGAGCGCGATGCCGTAGACCACACCGGGGCCGGCCGCGCTGCCGGTCTGCATCGCGTCCAGCAGGTAGGACAGGCCGGCGACCCGGTCCGGCGGGCAGGTGTCCGCCGCCGGCTGGCCGGTCGCCGTCGCACCGGCGGTGGCGTTACGGGCGGGCGCCGAGGTGGCCACGCGGGCCCGGGCCGGCACGACACCCACGATCGGGTTCAGCTCCGGCAGCCACGCCTGCTGCTGCGTCGCCGGGGCGGCCGGGGCCGCCGCCGGGGTCGACGCCTGCAGAGCGGCGCGGGTCGGCGAGGCCTGCTCGACCGCACCGGCAGCCGCACCCATCTGGGACGAGTAGTCGTCCGGGTTGCTCAGCGGCTTGCCGTTCTTGGCACAGGTGAACGACTTGCCCGAGCCGGTGGCGAACTTGTCACCGGCGACGACCGCGACGCCGTAGCAGAGCTGACGGTCCATCGCCTTGCCCCGAGTCATGGTGATCGGGAACGTCATGCCCTTCAGGTTGTTGTTCTTGATCGAGTAGATGCCGTCCTCGATGTCCTTCAGAGTCTGCTTGTCCGGCAGGTTCTTGGCGGCCGCGGCGAAGAACTCACCGATCAGCCAGCCGTACGAGATGCCACCGGTGATGACCTGGCCCGGCGCGAAGCGGGCGAACGCCGTGTGCATCTCCTTGATGCCCGCAACGCCCGTGTTGGTGAACGGCGCCATCTTGGTGCCGATCACCAGGCCGTCGACGTTCTTGTCGCCGGGGAGGTCCTTGGTGATGACCAGGTCGGCGGACGAGAGCTTCGGACGGTAGTTCTGCCGCGCGCAGTCGCTGGCGAAGCGGCGGATGGCCGCACCGTCGAGGGCGACGATGATCGCCTCGGCGCCGGCCTGCTTGGCGGCCAGGCACTGCGAGGTGTAGTCCGGCTGGGTCAGCGACGGACGACCACGGGCGACCAGCGAGAAGCCGGCCTTGTCGAGGACGTTCTTGTCGCTCCAGCGCTTGTCGAAGTTGTCGCACAGACCGAAGTCACTGCAGGCGAACGAGGCGAGCTTGACGCCGCCCTTCGCGCCGATGCCCGCGCCGAACGAGAGCACCATGACGTCCGCGTAGGTCAGACCCGCAGGGGCCGGCGTGAGGACGTACGGGTTCTTGTAGGGAACCTCGAGGCCACCCTCGTGCGCGAAGGTGAAGATCTTCTTCGAGTCCAGGTACTTGTTGTTGCCGTTCGGCGCGAAGCCGAGCGTCGTGTAGAGGAACGCCTGGACGCCCTGCTGCTCGACGAACTGCTGCAGGATCGAGTTGAAGCGCGCGGGGTCACCACCGTCGTCACCGACGAGGATCTCGACCGGGTGGCCGTTGATGCCGCCGGCCGCGTTGACAGCCTGCGCCCAGACGCGGATACCGGTGACGGTGTCCTTCACCAGACCGCCGACGGGGCCGGAGAACGTGCCGACCGCGCCGAGCTTGATGACGGACTTGCGGGTGACCGGGCCGGCCGCCTGGCCGCCCGACGCCTGGCCGCCACCCGTGGTGGCGCCGCCGGCGTTGGTCGAACCGCCGGCGTTGTTCTTGCCGCCGCCGGCGTTGGTCGAGCCACCGCCGGTGGTCGCGCCGCCGGTCGTGGCACCGGGGGCAACCGTGCCGGGGTCGCTGCCGACCGCGCCGGGGGCGGCGGGGGCCGCACCGGTGCCGGGGTCGACACCCGGAACCGCGCCGAGGCCGTCGGTGACGGCGCCGCCGGCCTGCGCCTGCTGCGCAGCGCCCGCCGCCTCGACGATCGCTTCGTCGCTCATGCGGGTGCCCCCGCACCCGGTGAGCAACACGGAGAGCGCGGCCACGCCGACGACAGCTGTCGTCCGCGCGCGCCGGCCGAATCGGATATCAGACACTGACGGTTCCTCCCTGCTGCACAACCTGGGGGCCGCCGCCGGTGTTCGTCCCGGCGTAGGCGGCGAAGATCTCGTCCTCGCTGAACTGGTCGGAGCGGCCGGCCAGGCGGATCGTTCCGCGCGCGACGACGACAACGCTGTCGGCGAGGGCGAGCGCACGGTGGACGAACTGTTCGACGACGATGAGCGCCACGCCCGCGTCCTTGAGCGTGGCCAGGAACTCGAAGATCTCGTCGACCAGGTTCGGGGCCAGGCCCATCGAGACCTCGTCGAGCAGAACGACCTTCGGGGACTGGATGTAGGAGCGCGCGACCGCGAGCATCTGCTGCTCACCACCGCTCATGGTCCCGGCGACCTGGCTCAGGCGCTGACCCAGGCGCGGGAACGCCGAGGCCGCCTTCTCGATCGCCGCCGAGGCCTGCCCGCGCGGGGCCTGCAGGATCAGGTTCTCCTTCACCGTGAGGGAGGGGAAGATCCCGCGGGGGTCGGGGATGTGGCACAGCCCCGCCTTGACCCGCTCGTGCGTGGAGCGGCGGGTCATGTCCTTGCCGTCGACGAGGATCTGACCCGCCGTCGGCTTGAGCAGACCCGAGCACGTCTTGAGGAACGTGGTCTTCCCGGCGCCGTTCGGGCCCAGGATCGCCATCGAGCCACCGGCCGGCAGCGTCAGGCTCATGTTGCGGACGACGGTCTTCTCGCCGTAGCCGGAGGTCACCCCACGCGCCTCGAGGATCGGGCGCGCGCTGGACTGCTCGGTGGCCTGGTCGGTGCGCTGGGCGGTGCGCTGGTCGGTGCTAGGCGTGGTCACGGTGCGGCCCCGTTCCGTTGAGGTTGCCCGACGCGCCGGAGTCCTGGGGCGGGTCCGTCTCGTCGCTGTCCTCGATTCCGAGGTCCTCGGTGCCGAGGTAGGCCTTGCGGACGATCTCGGAGGACAGGACCTCGCGGGGCAGGCCTTCGAAGATCAGCTGGCCGAAGTCCAGGACGTAGGTGTAGTCGCAGAGCCCCGAGATGACGTTCATGTCGTGCTCGACGATGAGGATGCCCACGCCGTTCTCGGCGACCACCTTGAGCAGCAGCGCGGTGAACGCGTCACTCTCGGAGTGGTCCAGACCCGAGGAGGGCTCGTCGAGCAGCAGCAGCCGGAAGTCCCCGGCCAGCGCGCGGGCGAGCTCGACGAGCCGGCGCTGACCGGTCGAGAGCCGGCCGGCGCGGGCATTGGCGACGTCGAGGATTCCGCACTGCTCCATCGCGCGCTCGGCCGCCTCGGCGACCATCGTGCGCTCGCCCTTGCGGGGCAGGAGCTGGGTGATCGGCGAAGTGCCGGCCAGCCGGGCCTCGCGGCCGAGCTGGACGTTCTCACGCACCGTCAGGGAATCGAAGAGCTCGATCCGCTGGAAGGTGCGCCCGATGCCCAGGTGCGCCCGCTTGGACTCCGGCGCCTTCGTTAGGTCGACACCGTCGAAGAAGATCGACCCCTCGGACGGGGTGAGCGAGCCGGAGCAGGCATTGAACGTCGTCGACTTACCGGCGCCGTTCGGGCCGATCAGGCCGGTGACCTGACCGATCGGGGCGCTCATCGTCAGGTGGTTCACCGCGGTGTGGCCACCGAAGCGGATCGTCAGACCGTCGATGTTCAGCCCGGGCAGATCCTTGCGCTCGTGGATCTGCAGGGTTGCCGTGGTGTCGGCGCTCGGTGAGCTCATCGGGAGCCTCCCGTCGATGCGAGCTCGATCGGCTGGTCGTCGTCCTCGTCGCCCTCACCGGCAGCCCGCCGCGCGGCCGCCGCCGGAACGGGCTGGCGCGAGCTCGCGGCCCGGCGCCAACCGCCGTCCGTCGCCCGGCTCGGGATCGGGCCCCGGGTGCCGACGCGGGAGGAGGTGGCGAGGTTCTCGCGGATCCACGCGACCGGGTCGAACTCCTTGGCTGCGAGCAGCGCGACCAGGACGGCGGCGACGCCGAACATGATCGACTGGTAGTTCGGGTTCAGCTCGGTCACGTAGGAGGGCATGACCGCCAGCAGCAGCGCCGCGATGATCGAGGACCGGATCAGGTTCGACCCGGTGATCGAGATGATCGCCACCCACAGCAGCGACTGCAGCGACCCCAGACCACCCGGACCGGCCGCGCCGGTGCCGACCGCGAGCACCCCACCGGCGATGCCGGCGAAGAACGCCGAGATCGCGAACAGCAGCATGAGCGTGGTCGTGGTGCCGGTGCCGTAGGTCGACAGCGCCAGCGGCGAGTCGGCCATGGCCCGCAGCAGACGACCCAGGCGGGAGCGCTGCAGCACCACGACCGCGACGATGACCGCGACCAGGATCGCGACCGCGATGTAGAAGAACTCCTTGTCACTGGCCTGACCCGAACCGGGGATGTTCGGCCGCGGCGCCTCCCGCACCCCGCCCTGCGGGAACATGATGTCCTTGCGGTAGATCAGGTTCTCCATCAGCAGGCCGAACGCGAAGGTGGCCAGCGCCAGGTAGATACCGGCCAGGCGCACCGCCGGCAGCGCGACGATGATGCCGAGCGGGACGGTGATCAGACCCGCCCCGAGCAGCGCCAGCAGCCAGGGCAGGTTCGCCTCGGTCGACAGGCGGGAGAACGCGACCGCACCGACGGCGACGAAGGCGGCCTGGCACAGCGAGACCTGCGCCGACATCTTCACCAGCAGCGAGAGCGACAGGAACATGATCGCCAGACCCACGGCCTGGGTGAACACCGGCAGCCGCGCGTCCACCAGACCCGGCAGCGCGATCACCAGGATGCCCAGCGCGACACCGAAGCCCGCGCGGACACCCAGCGGGAGCGGGGTGAAGTGCTCCGGCTGCTGGCGGCGCACCGGCGCCGGGGTGGGCAGACCACGCTTGCCCGCCACGATCAGCATCACGAACAGGGCGAGGAACGGCACCGAGGCCGGCAGACCCAGCAGCGCCGAGTGCTCCGCCTCCAGCTTCTGCCCGATCGCGGCCGCGACACCGATCATCAGACCACCGATGAACGTCCACGGCAGCGAGCGGAAACGGCCGATCGCGGCGGCGCCGAAGGCCTGCACGACCAGGTAGGTCAGACGGACCGGGTCCAGACCGATGGTCGGGGCGAGCAGGATGCCCGAGACGACCGCGACCGAACCACCGATCATCCAGGCGAAGCGGCGGATCGCCGGGCCGGACAGACCGGTCAGCTCCATCAGGTCCGAGTCATCGACCACACCGCGCATCGCGATACCGATGCGGGTCCGGCCGAGCAGGATCGCCAGGCCCGCCGCGATCGCGACACCCACCAGGGTCGTGATCAGCTGGTCGTAACCGACCGAGACACTGATGTCGAAGGTGTCCGTCGGCAGGAACTGGTCGATGGTGATCGTCTGCGAGCCGTACCGCTCGGCGGCGGCGCCCTGAATGATCAGCAGGATGCCGACGGTCGCGACGACGATGACCGACGCCGGCGCCTTGGCCAGCCGGCGCGCGACCTGTTCGAGCGCCAGGCCCATCAGCACACCGAAGACCGCCACACAGACGATCGCGGCGAGCCACCACGGCCAGCTGCGCTGCACCGAGAGCTCGTAGAACAGGTACACGCCGGCGGTCGCCAGCGCGCCGTGGGCGAAGTTGAACACGCCCGAGGTCCGGTAGGTGAGGACGAGGCCGACGCCGGCCAGGCCGTAGATCGCACCGGCGGTGATGCCGATGACGACGAAGGGCAACCAGGTGTCCATCAGTCCTCCTCCTCCCCGTACTCAGCACCGAAGATCGAGCTCCGCACCGCACGCATGCGGTGCGCGATGCGACGGCGGAACATGAACAGGTAGAACCCGCACCCGATCAGCACGACCAGCGCGCCGAGGATCGCGAGGTTCAGGCCGGTCTGCTGGTCGTCGAACGCGGCCTCACCACTGACCGAGATCCAGCCCAGCACCAGCAGCAGCACACCGAGCGCACCCGGGATCGCCGCGGCGATCAGGCTGGGCGGCGAGCCCGGCCGACGCCGTCCGGCGGCGCGGCTCCCGGCTCCCGCGCTACGCGACAGAACCGTGCTCCCAGCCATCAGTGGGAGCGGCTGAGCTCGGACGCCCGGGCGTCCGCGCGGCTCTCCAGCGCGCGCAGACGGTCCTGAAGAGCCGTCAGCTCAGAACGGTCGACGGTGTTGGCGCGCTGCGCCTCTTCGAGGCGGTCGAGCGTGCGCCACTCGTCGTTCATGTCCGCCGACAGCCACAGCGTCGAGCCGATGATGATCAGCACGAGGCCGCCGATGCCGTAGGAGACGACGAACGGCACCTGCTTGGCGATGTACGGGGTGTCAGAGACGCCGATCCAACCCAGGATGACGAGAACAACACCGGCGAGGATCGCCGCCACGGACAAGGCCCGGTCCCACTGCAGGCGGCACCACTTCACGAATTCCATCTTCGGGTCCTCAGATCGGTTGGTTCGGAGGTCTAGGAGCTGGCGATCACACGCTGTGCCGACTCTGCACGCTGCGCCTTCTAGACGAAGCGGCGGGCGCCGACAGCGGCCAGCAGAAGGATCGGAACGATCGCGGCGAGGATCGGGTAGAACTCCAGCTCGGTCAGCTTCGGCTGCGCGATGCCCGCGTTCACGAAGTTCGCGGTCGGCACCGGAGCGCCACCGGCAACGGCTCCGGGCACGGCGCCGGGCAGCGCGCCCGGGAGGGCACCGGCGTCGACCTCACCGGTGGTCGGCACACCGGCCACCGGCGCGGCCGGGGCCGCGGGAGCCTGGGAGGCCGGCAGCGGCGTACCCGTCCCGGTCGCACCCGAGGTGAACCCGGACGCGGTCGCCTGGGCGAACGTGCGGCCGATGATGTAGGAGACCACGCCCTTGGCGGTCCCGACGTTCGGGATCGCCTGCTGCATCGAGATCTCCAGCCCGGAGGACAGGATCGAGTCCGCCGTCTCCACCGCCGGCAGGAACTTCACCGTCACCCCGGCCTGGGTGATGGCCTGCTCGACCTGCCGCGCCGGGTCCAGCGGAGCGTTCTGGTCACCGACGACCAGGCCCTTGTCGGTCACACCGATCACGGTGTTGCCGATGCGCAGGGCGGTCTCGAACGTCGAGGACTTCGTGACCTTGCCACCCGGAGCCACCGTCACCACCGCACGGGAGAAGGCGCCGTTGAGCTGCAGGGCACCGACCGCCAGCCGGGTACGCGCCTCGCCGAGGGAGGTGATCGTCCCGCCGACGAAGTCCACGCTCGCGTTGGCGAAGGTGCCCAGCTCCTCACCGGTGTTCGTCGACGAACCCAACTGGGTCTGCGCGGCCGACCGCTCCGCCGCCGACTCCGCGTGCATCAGGTAGCCGGGCTGACGGACCGTCTCGACGGGGTTCGAGGGGTTCTGGCTCGTCACGTAGAACGGGTACGAGGGGACCGACTTGCCGGACAACGTCGAGACCAGACCCGGCAGGGCCACACCGGTCGCGCCCGGGTACGGGAGCGAGGAGTACGCCGTGGACTCCCCGAGGCTGTCCAGCGCCGCCTGGGCGGTCGGGCCGCCACCGTCGACGAAGTCCTCGATGATCAGGTAGTCCCGCAGCGCCACCGTCGCACGCACACCGTCCGCCGACGCCTTGCCCGCATAGGTACCCGACCCGAAGTCGGAGACCGCACCGAACGGGTCCTCCTCCGCCGGGGCGGCGGAGGCGGCCGGCGCGCCGAACGTGGCGGCCGCCGGGGTGAGCACCGTGGCAATCGCCGTCGCCGCGACCCGCCGCCGGCTTCCGGCGAACTTGGATCGCTTGTGCTTACCGCTCATGGGTGGGGTCCCTTCGTGCCGTGCGGTGAAGATCGGGGCTTTATCTAAAGGTATTCGACAGATGATCCGTCGGCGTTACGGCGAGCGTGCGGGTTTAGCGAACCTTTGGATGGGTCGTTGCGACATCCGCGTACTGCTCACGAATGGCGACCTTCGCGAGCTTGCCGTTCGGGAGCTTGGCGAGCGGCTCCTGGGAGAGGACGACGTACCGCGGAACCTTGTAGCTGGACAGCTGCTCGTTGCACCGCTCGACGACCGCTTCCACGGTCACCGAACCGTCGGCGAAGAGGATCGCGGCGGGCGTCTCGCCGAACTTCTCGTCGGGCGCGCTGATCACTGCGACCTCGGTCACACCGGGGATCGCGGCGATGACCTGCTCGATCTCCACCGGCGAGACGTTGATGCCGCCGGTGATGATCAGGTCCTTGAGCCGGTCCACGAACTTGAGGCGGCCGTCCTCGGTCGTGGTGCCGAGGTCGCCGCTGTGGATCCAGCCGTCCCGGATCGCCTGCGCGGTGGTCTCCTCGTCGCCCCAGTAACCCGGCGTCATGCCCGGGCCGCGGAGCAGGATCTCGCCGTTCTCACCGGGGGCGACCGGGTTGCCCTCGGCGTCGACGATGCGGAACTCGGTGAACACCGAGCCGTGGCCGCACGAGTCGGGGTGCTGCTCGGCGTCCTTGACGAGAGTCGCGGTCGCGACGCCGCCGGCCTCGGTCATGCCGTAGATCTGACGGAGCTTCACACCCTTGCTGCCCCAGGCCTGGAGCAGCGGGACGGGCACGGGGGCGCCACCGGTGAAGGCGGACGTCAGCGACGAGAGGTCGGCACTCGCGAAGTTCGGGGCCGAGGCGATCGCGCCGAAGATGAGCGGCACACCGAACAGAGCGCCGATCTTGTGCTTCTCGATCAGGTCGACGGCCCGCGTCGGGTCGAGGGTCTTCTCGACGACCAGCGTGGTGCCGAGGATCGCGGAGAGCGCGAGCCCCCAGACGAGGCCCGGCGTGAACGCGAGCGGGAGGACGAGGAGCGTCCGGCCGCCGGGGCGCATGCCCTCCTCGGTCAGGCTCGCCTCGAAGGCGATCGAGAGCAGCTGACGGTTCGTGCAGATGACGCCCTTGGACAGGCCGGTGGAGCCACTGGTGAAGATCACCATGGCCGGGGCCTCGGGGTCGACGTCGACGACGAAGTCGTTCGGGGCCGCACCCGCCTCCGGGCGGAGGTCGGTGACGGCGTCGAGGGCGACGGTCCGGAGCTCGAGCCCCATGCCCGCGACCTCCTTGAGCACCGGCTCGAAGGCGGGCTCGTGGATGATCGTCGTGGCACCGGCGATCGACAGGATCTTGTGGAGCTCCGGCCCGACCAGACGCGGGTTCAGCGGAACCACGACGCCGCCGGCCTTGAGCACGCCGAGAGCGGCGGCCGCCCACTCGAGCGAGTTGCCGCCGAGAACGCCGACGCGGTCGCCGGGCTGCACGCCGCGGGCGGCGAGGTCCTCACCGATGCGGGAGGTCCAGTCCTGCGCGGTACGGAAGAAGACGGTGTCGTCCTCGAGGATCCACGCGGCGTCGTTCCCGCGGGTGCGCGCCCACCATCGGAGCGCCGAGACCAGGGTTGCCGCCATCAGAAGTCCACCACCCCACGGATGTTGGTGCCCGCGTGCATGTCCGCGTACGCGGTGTTGATCTCCTCCAGTGGGTACCGCTTCGAGACGAGCTCGTCGAGGTGCAGCTGACCCTGCCGATAGAGGTTCAGGAAGTGCGGGATCGCGGCCTGTGGCGACATCATGCCGAACAGGGCGCCCTGGATCCGCTTCTGGAACATGGCCATCTCGAAGAGGCTGACCGGGATGTTCGCCTCGTCGATGTTCGAGACCGCGGTCAGCACGACGGTGCCGGCCTTGCGGATCGAGGCGAAGGCCTGGCCGACGTGCTCGCCCTTGGCGACGCCGACGGTGACGATGGCCGAGTCGGCGCCCTGACCGTTCGTCAGGGACTGCGCGAGGTCGGTCGCCTGCGTCATGTTCTCGACCGCGTCGGTGGCGCCGAGCTTCAGCGCGCTCTCGCGCTTGAACTGCACCGGGTCGACGGCGATGATCCGCGCCGCCCCCGCGTGCTTGGCGCCCTGGACGGCGTTGATGCCGATGCCGCCGGTGCCCATGACGATGACGACGTCACCGGGGCGGACCTGCGCGGCGTTGACCGCCGAACCCCAGCCGGTGGGGACACCGCAGCCCAGGAGCGCGACGGACTGCAGCGGCAGGTCCTTGTCGATCTTCAGCGCGCCCCACTCGGGGATGACGGCGTACTCGGAGAACGTGGAGACCAGCGACGTCTGCGCGACGTCCTGACCCTTGTGATGCATGCGGTACGTGCCGTCGAGCTGCGTGCCCATCATCATGAAGGCGCCGTTGTCGCAGAGGTTCTGCATCCCGGTCGCGCACCAGCGACAGTGCCCGCAGCTCGGGATGAACGCCGCGATGACGTGGTCACCGGGCTGCAGGTTGCGGACACCCGGGCCGACGGCCTCGACGATGCCGGCGCCCTCGTGGCCACCGCACAGGGGCAGGTGCGCCATCGGCACGTCGCCCTTGGCGACGTGGTCGTCGGAGTGGCAGAGGCCCGCGGTCACGTACCGGACGAGCACCTCGTGCTCCTTGGGCTCGTCGACCTGTACCTCGACGATCTCCCATTCCCCCGGAGCTTCGAAGAGGACCGCTGCCCTCGACGTGATCGTCACCCTGGTGACCCCTCACTGCTGGCCGCGGTGCCCCCGAACGGGTGATCGTCGGGACGGCGTCCGCAGCAACGCCGATGAAACCTACAGGCTTTAGTCTAAGGAGACATGACCACGCCGTCAACGGGCGAACGGGAACCCCGGACACGATCCGGACATCTTCACTCGAAGCGAGCGGGCACTTACTACACGTAGGTAACTCGCGTCTGACCTGGCACGTTACGTGGAGTATGTTTCGTCGCTCTCCATAAATACTGACTTCAACGCACATCTGTCAATATTTCGATTCGGCTGAGCCCCGGTTCAGGCGGCCGCCCTAAACTCGCCGCCATGGGGGACGACGAAACCGGGAGCCGCAAGCGCGGCCCGAAGTCGGCCCTTGGCACCGACCCGCGGACGCGGATACACGACGCCGCCCTCGCCTGCTTCGAGAAGCAGGGCATCCGGGGGACGAACATGGACGACGTCGCGAACGCACTCGGCGTCTCGCGCCCGACCGTGTACTACTACTTCGCGTCGAAGGACGACCTGATCCTCGAGGTCGTCGCCCGGCAGGTGCAGCAGCTCCTCGACAGCACCCGCCGCCGGCTGCGCGGCCGCGGCCTGGACCGCGTGGCGCACGCCGCCTACCTGACGGTGGCGGAGTCCCTCGCCAATCCGTACGTGCGGCTGCTGGTCGACGCCGAGTTCGCGCAGCTCACGCCGATGTTCCTGGAGTCCGAGCGCGTGCTCGCGATTCTCGGCGAGTTCTGGACTCCCCTGCTCACCGACGCCCAGGAGCACCACGGTCTGCGGACCGACCGCCCGCTGGACGAGCTGATCCAGTGGATCATGTTCGCCCAGTTCGCCCTGGTGGAGAACTCCGCCGGGTTCGGCCTCGACGACGACCGCATCCGCGACTGGATGTCGACCTACGTCATCGCCGCGCTGCGACAGCCGGCCGACTGACCCGCTGACTGGGCCGGTGACTGACCCGCCGACTGACTCAGCGTCAGGCGAGCGCGTCGGCGGAACCGAAGAGCATCGCGCCGACCTGGGGGGCCATCGGGCCGCCGAGGAGCAGCGAGACCTTCGCGTCCGCGACCGGGTTCGGGGAGTCCCCGCGGATCTGGCGGACCGCTTCCAGGACGACGCCGATGCCGTGGACGAACCCGTCGGCGAGGTTGCCGCCGGCGGTGTTCATCGGCAGTCGGCCCTTCTCGACCGTCAGGTTCTCCAGCGTCATCACCTCGCCGGCGGCGGGGCCGGGCGGGACGAGACCGACGTCGATGAGCGCGGCCACCGCGGGACCCGTGAAGTTCTCGTAGACCTGGGTGACGTCGACGTCCTCGACACCGACCCCGGACTCGCGCCACAGCCGCTCGACCATCGGCGGCAGCAGGCCGTTCGAGGTGTACGGGTTGTGGTTCTCCGTCAGCTCGCCCCAGCCGGCGACGAAACCCTGGACGCCGCCGAGTACGTAGGCCGGCTTGCCCCGGGTGTCCTTCGCGCGGTCGGCGGACACGAGCAGGATCGCCCCGGCGCCGTCGTTCTCGCGGGAGCAGTCGTTGAGGCGCAGCGGCTCGGAGATCAGGCGCGAGGCGCGGTACGCCTCGGCGTCGAGCGGCTGGCCGTAGGCCACGGCACGCGGGTTGTTCTGCGCGTGGTGGTAGCCCGCGAGCGCGAGGGCCTCGAGGGCGGACGGCGGGACCTTGTCGATCTCGAGCATCCGCTGGGTGCGCAGCGCGCAGGTCTGGACAGGCGTGAGGATGCCGTGCGCGGAGTACTGGGTGTCGAAGTGACCCTTGGCGTACGGCAGCCGGCCTTCCTCGGCCTGGTTCATGCCGCGGTAGACGACGACGCAGTCCGCCATGCCGGTCGCGATCGCCGCGACGGCCTGGAGGATCGACGGGACCTGCCCGCCGCCACCGCCGCCCCATGCGAGCGAGGACCAACGGAGTTCGCGCACGCCGAGCGCGGTCGCGATGTGGGTGCCCTCGGTGGGGTCGTCGCCCCACGAGGCGAAGCCGTCGATGTCGCGGGGGTCGATGCCGGCGTCCTGCGCGGCCTGGATCACGGCCTCGGCGACGAGACCCCGCGTGCTGCGCGGGGCGGTGTTGCGCTTGTAGTACGGGGTCTGCCCGACGCCGACGACGGCGGCTGCTCCGCGGATGCTCATGCCGCACTCCAGCGGATCAGGGGCCAGCTGTTCTCGTCCGGGGCGGGTTCGAAGGTCCCCACCACCCGGGAGCCGATCACCGGGTCCTCGGTGCCCGCGTAGAGACCGAGGACCCGGGTGTTGCCGGCCTGGGGCAGTTCGACCAGGACCGTCGTGTACGGCACCTCGGCGGTCGGGTGGAACGCCTTGTGCGTGCGGGTCCAGGCGTAGACGACGCCGGCGGGCTCGACGGCCTCCCACCCCGGGTCGAAGGTGTGGCAGGACGGGCAGAGCGGCTGGGCGATCCAGATCCAGCGCGCACACGCGGTACAGCGCTGGATCCGGAACTCACCCGCTCGCAGGCCGTCCCAGTGGCCTTCGTCGTGTCGGTTGTGGGAAGGGCCCTCGAGCCCGAAGCGCTGGAGCGTCGTCAAGGCGTGCGACCTACTCGAACTCGACCTGGGTCATGGCGACGATCACGTACTGGAACGCCGACATGTTCTTCAGCAGCTGCGACATCTTGCCGCGGACACGGAGCTGACCCCGGGTCAGGGCGACGGTCGGGTTGATCTCCTTCTTGAAGACCCCGGCCCAGGTGTCGGACGAGCCGCTGATGACGAAGTCCGCCTCCTCGGCGTCCTGCGGCGACGCGTCGCGGACCTCGGTGACCTTGCCGTTCTCGAACTTCGCGTGGAACGAGCCCTCGATCGGAGCCTCGTAGTTGTAGACCATGCGGTAGTTGAGGTTCTTGCCCTTCTCCGCCCACTCCGGATCGCTGTTCAGCGCATCGGCCATGGCCTGGTAGAAGTCGACGGTTCCGAGCTTGACTGCCATTGGGTTCTCCCGAGTCTGTGGTGGTGCGGTGGTGGCGGGGGCCGGTCAGATGGACTGGTTGAGCAGCAGCGGCAGGCTCTCGACGCCGCGGACCTGGCTCAGGTGCTTCTTGTACGGCTTCTCGGGGTGCAGCCGGTAGTCCGGGTACCGCTTGTGCCACTCCTCGAAAGCGATGTTGAGCTCGATGCGCGCGAGGTGCGAACCGAGGCAACGGTGCCGGCCGCCGCCGAACGTGACGTGCGGGTTCGGCTCACGGGTGAAGTCGATGTCGTCCGGGTTCTCGAACTTCTCCGGGTCGCGGTTCGCGGCCGCGAGCGGGATCAGGACGCGGTCGCCGGCCTTGAGCTGCACGCCGCCGACGACGACGTCCTCCTTGACCACGCGGGCGCCGGCGACGGCGGCCTCGAGGCGGAGCATCTCCTCGACGGCGGACGGGATGAGCTCGGGGTGCTCGACGAGCTCCTTGCGCTTGGCGGGGTTCTGCGCGAGGTGGATCCAGCTGTGCGCGAGCTGACCCTGCACGGTGTGCAGGCCGCCGATCATCATCAGGAAGAAGATGTTCAGCATCTCGAACTGCGTGAGCTCACGGTCGCCGAACTTCGCGTTGACGAGGACCTCGGTGACGTCGGCGGTGTCCGCGTCGATCTCGACCTGGCCCTCGTTGTCGCGCTGCTCGATGCGGTCGTCGATCATCTCCGCGAAGTACGCGTAGGTCTCGAGCGCGGCCTCCATGCGGAAGGCGGTGTTGTCCTCCTCGGAGGCGCCGGGGAGACCGAGCACGATGCGGTCGACCCAGTCGTTCATGCGGTCGGCGTCGGTCTCCGGCCAGCCCATCAGCTTGAGGAACACCCGGGTCGGAAGCTCCTTGGCGAAGGCCTCGACGAAGTCGATCTCGCTCGCGTCGCCGATCTGGTCGAGGAGCTCGAGGACCAGCGCGCGGATCTCCGGCTCGAGCTTGCGCATACGGGTCGGCGAGAACAGCGGGGTCATGATCTGCCGGTACGTGGTGTGGTCCGGCGGGTCGACCTCGAGCGGGATCATCGGCCCGTCCTGGCCGATGGTCGGCGGGATGTTCACGCACTCGCTGGAGAAGATCTCCGGCTTGCGCATGACCTCCATGATGTCCTCGTAGCGGGTCATCACCCAGTGGCCGCCCCACGTGGTGGACCGGGCGACCGGGCACCGGTCGCGCAGCTCGGCGTAGTCGCCGTGGACCGTCTCGACCCGGTTGGGGTCGTGGATGTCGAAGTCGGTCTGGATCTCCGGGGACTCCGCCGTCTTGAACGGGCAGCCGCCCGCCTGCGGCTCCGCGATCACGTCGGTCATCACGCCACCTCGCTCTTCGTGGTCTCGTCCACGATGACAGCCTGCTCGGGACAGTTGCGCTGGGCCTTCAGAACGGCGTCGCGGTCACGCTCGCCGGGGGTCTTGTTGATGGGGACCGCGAAGCCCTCGTCGTCCGGCTCGAACACGTCCGGGGCGAAGACGTAGCAACGGCCGTGGCCGGCGCACTTCTCGCGGTCGATGTCGACCTTCATCTGCGTCACTCCCACTCACCGCCCACCGCTGAGTACGGCCGGGCGTCGATGTCCGCGTCGAGCGCGGTGTACAGGCTCTTCGTCTTCGTGTACGCGTACAGACCGTCGGTCCCCAGTTCGGAACCGACACCGCTCTGCTTCTTGCCCGCGAACGGGGTCCGCCGCACGTCCGCCTGGGCGACGTCGTTGATCCAGCAAAGACCGGACTGGATGCGGCTGGCAACCGCGCGGGCGCGTCCCAGGTCGGTGCCCCAGACCGAGGCGGCCAATCCGTACTCGCTGTCGTTGGCGATGCGAATCGCGTCCTCGACGTCCGAGTACCGGAGAACCGAGAGCACCGGGCCGAAGATCTCGTCCTTGGCCGCGACGTTGTCGTTGTCGAGGTCGACGAGCACGGTCGGGCTCACGTAGTGCCCGCCGGCCGGGAGGCCCTCGGGCCGTTCGTCGCCGACGAGCACGCGGGCGCCCTGCTCGACGGCGGTGGCGATGAACTTCTCCACCTTCTCGCACTGACGGGCGCTGACGACCGGGCCGACGTCGGTCAGCGGGTCGTCGGCCGGGCCGAGGACCATCTCACGCGCGCGCGCGGCCAGGAGCTCGCAGAACTCGTCGTAGCGCGAGTCCGGCACGAGCATCCGGGTGGTCGCCACGCAGGCCTGGCCGCTGTTCATCATGCTGCTGAACAGCGTTCCCCGCACCGCGAGTTCCGCATTCGCGTCGGGGAGCACGATCCCGGGCGACTTGCCCCCGAGCTCGAGCAGAACCTCCTTGGCCGTGCCGGCCGCGGCGGCCATCACGGCCTTGCCGACCGCGGTGCTGCCGGTGAAGGTCACGAGATCGACGTCGCGGTGCGCGACGAGCGCCTCCCCCGCGATGCGGTCACCGTGGACGATGTTGAGCACGCCCGGCGGGAGACCGACCTCGAGGCACGCCTCGGCGAGCGCGTTCAGGCCGAACGGCGTGAGCGGCGAGGGCTTCAGCACGACGGTGTTGCCCGCGAGCATCGCCGGCGCGGCCTTCCACACGGCGAGGAACAGCGGGAAGTTGTAGGCGGTGAAGCCGGCGACGACGCCGAGCGGCTCCCGGTGCAGCTCCCACTGGCCGAGGCCCGGCGTCGTCTGGATCGGGAACGGGACCGGCTCGCTCAGCAGCGGGGCCATGTCGGCGAAGTCCCGCAGGTGGGCCAGCGGTGCGCCGGCCTGCAGCATCGGCGCGAGGCGGGCCGTGGTCCCGGTGTCGGCGACCAGGCCGTCGGCCAGGGTGTCGAACCGGGCCTCGAGGGCACCGGCGAGGCCGCGCAGGACGTCGGCGCGGTCGGCCGGAGTCATCCGGGCCCAGGGGCCGTCGACGAACGCGCGGCGGGCGGCCGCGACCGCGGCGTCGACGTCGACCGTCGTCGAGTCCGGCAGGGTCGCGACGACCTCACCGGTGGACGGGTTGTCCACGTCGAGGCGCGGAGCAGCACTGTCGCTCCAGGCACCGTCGACGAAGTTCAGATAGCGATGCATGGGCGGAGAGCATCCTTCGCTTCGGCTACCTAAACCTTATCACTGTAGGTTATTCCGTCCAAGGCCTCCGACCTGCGGAAACATCACGTCGGTCTGGTCAGAAACCTTCAGGTAGTAGGGCATACTGCCCTCATGGCACGCCCGTCCCAGCCGCTGCTGACCCGCGAGTCCGTCGTGGCCGCCGCCCTGCGGATCATCGACGCCGAAGGCCTGACGGCCTGCAGCACACCGCGGTTGGCCAGGGAGTTCGGCGTCCGGGCGCCCTCGCTCTACCACCACTTCGCGGACCGGGCGGACATCATGGCCGAGGTCGCGCGGCTCGTGGTCCGGCAGACGCCGTTCCCGAAGGAGCGGGACCCCGAGAAGTGGATGGACTGGTTCGTCGAGCAGGCGGTGAACTTCCGTCGGACGATCCTCAAGCACCCCAACGTGGCGCCGATCCTGTTGGAATTCCTCCCGCGTGACCAGCTCTCCGTGCTCTACGACAGTGCGGCCGAGCTGATGACCGAGGCCGGCGTGCCCGTCGAGGTGCACGCGCTCGTCCTCGACGGCCTGGAGACCCTGACCGTCGGCGCGGCCCTGATCACCGCGACCAAGGGCGCCGAGAACCGCAGCACACCGTTCCCGGCGCTGAACCCGGCGACCGACACCAACCTGGCCCGCGCGGTCGCCGCGAACCCGTGGAACACCACGGAGGAACTCTTCGCCGAGGTCGTCCGCGCGATGCTCCGCGGCGCGATGGTGCAGGCGGGCGTCAGCGTCGTCTGACACCCGGCTCTCAGCGAGAGAGCGTCAGCCGACGAGCGGAACGGCGGGGACGCGCCAGACGTAGCGGACGTCCGTCTGGTCGTGCACGAACCCGTCGTGACGGGCCCTCAGAACCGCACCCTCATCCTCGGGGTCGACGATCAGCTTCTCCGAGCCGCGGTACAGCGTCCAGGTGGCGCCCTCGACCTCGGCGCCGAAGCGGCGGGACATGCGGTCGGCGGCGGGATGGTTCCCGCGCGCCCAGCAGCTGATGCTCACCGCACCCGTCCCGGCGAAGCCCTCGCCGGGACGTTCGGAGAGCGTCTCGACCATCAGCGTGGCGATGCCGAGCGACCGGAACTCCGGCTTCACGAGCATCTGGGCGACCGCGCCGCCGGCCCGGTCGACGGCCAGTCGGAAGTACGCGACGAGCGGGGTCTCCTCCGACCCGTGGAACCCCGGCGTGGAGCGCGCGAGGACCTGAAAGACCTCGTGGTTGTCGTCGAGGTCGGCCTGCAGGTCGACCGTCGAGAAACCAGCCTCTTCGTCGTAGACGGCGGAGGAGGAGATGAGCGCCGACAGCTCGGCGCTCTCCTCCTCGGACAGCTCGTCGCGTACCTCGACCGTGATCATCGAAGTGGTTCTACCTCAACGTTTCTGACGGCGTGAAAGCAGGTCAGGACTTGACCGGTGTCTCGACGACGGGCGGCGCCACGACGCCGACCGAGGTCGCCGGCAGCGGCGGAGCCACCTCGTCGTCGGCGGCGGCCAGAATGCGCCGGACCTCGCGGTGGAACACCTGGTTCGCGGTCTCGTTGCGACCCATCACCATGGTGCCGGCGTCCTTGCTGCCCATACCGGTCTGCGAGGCGCGCAGCAACGGGAAGTCCTCGGCGTGCAGGACGGCGAGCAGGATCTCCCAGTTCTTGTCCCACAGCCGCTGCCACTTCTCCGGCGTCAGCGACGTGCGCTCCTGCGGCGGCACCATGAGGCGCATCTCCATGTAGGAGCGGTCCGGGTGCACCGGGTCCGGCCGGAACGTGAGCAGCTGGTAGTGGTCCGGCTGCTTGAGCAGGGTGTGGCACGGGCCGAGGAACTGCGTCTCGGTGACGTGCGGGACCAGGCTCTCGTCCTCGGGCGGGTCGACGTCGATCCACTTGTCGATGGTCTTCCGGGGAGCGATGAACCGGCAGTGCCGGCCGAAGTCCTCGAACGCCATGACGTTGGTGTGGATGTGCTTCGCCGCGGTGTTCGGGTGCGCGTAGGCGATGTGGTACCCGTCGAGGAAGGCGTCCTGCATGATCTTCCAGTTGACGGGCTCGTCGAAGCCCTCGGCGCGGACGGCGACCAGGTCGGCCAGCCCGTAGCCCTCGAGGATCGAGTCCATGTCCGGGCCGAGCCAGGTCTGAACGTCGATCGTGGCGTTCGCGTTGTCGACGACCCAGATGAAGCCGTGCCGCTCCTCGGTGGGGAGCTCGATCAGGCCCTGCTTGGTCTTGTCGACGTCACCGAAGGTGCTGGCGCGGGTGATCGTGCGCAGCGAGCCGTCGATGTTGTACGACCAGCGGTGGTACGGGCAGGAGAACAGGCGCGCACGACCGCAGCCCTGGAAGCTCTCCTCCTCGAGGAGGGCGCCGCGGTGCCGGCAGAGGTTGACGAAGGTCTTGACACCGCCGTCGGGCTGGCGGGCGACGATGACCTTGTTGCGCGGCAGCTGGAGCGTCACGAAGTCGTACGGCTGCGGGATCTCGCTGCTGTGCGCCACGATCGTGGGCACGCGGCCGAAGATCAGCTCGCGCTCACGCTCGGCAACGACCGGGTCGACGTGCTCGCCGGAGGTGAAGGTCACCGTGCCGTCGAACTTGTCGGTGGTGTTCTCGCGCAGCAACTGCAGCGCCCGGCGGATGCGGCGTTCCCGATCGAGAGCGACCTCGTCCATCCCGACTCCTGAAGCGAGCTCCTCGGACAAAACCTTACTCCTTTAGGTAAGCACACAGCCACTGACCATTCCATACCTGTGTGCGTTACCTACAGGGTATAGATTTCCCTCGAGTCGTCAAGGGGCACAACACCTTTCGATGCTGTGCCCCTCGGCTGGTCGGCGACGTGTCGCCGGCGGGATCTACCGCCGCAGCGCCGCCACGCGGTCGAGCGCGGCTTCGGCGTCGGCGACGATGCGCGTGACGACGTCGGCCACCGTCGGGATGTCGGAGATCAGACCCTGGGTCTGCCCCGCGCACCACACGCCGGCCTCCAGGTCACCGGTCTGCAGGACGACCGCGCCCTTCTCGCCGGAGGCGAGGTGGGCAACATCCTCGAACGTGCCGCCCTCGTTGAGGATGCGGACGATCTCGTCAGTGACGCCGTTCTTGGCGTAGCGGCCGGTGTTGCGCAGCTGACGGAAGATCAGGTTCGTGCTGCGTTCGTCGTTCGCGACGATCTGGTTCTTCACGTTCTCGTGGATCGGCGCCTCGACGGTGCACATGAAGCGCGTGCCCATGCTGATGCCCTGCGCGCCGAGCGAGAGCGCGGCGGCGAGGCCGCGACCGTCGGCGAAGCCGCCGGAGGCGATGAACGGGATGCCGATCTTGTCGGCCAGGGCCGGGATCAGGACCAGGCCGGGGACGTCGTCCTCGCCCGGGTGCCCCGCGGCCTCGAAGCCGTCGATGCTCACCGCGTCGACACCGATGCGCTCGGCCTTGAGGGAGTGCCGCACGCTCGTGCACTTGTGCAGCACCTTGACCCCGGCGTCCTTGAACAGCGGGAGGAAGGGCTCGGGGTTCTGGCCGGCGGTCTCGATCGCCCGAACGCCGCTCTCGACCGTCGCCCGCATGTACTCCTCCCACGGCGGTGGCTGCCGCGCCGGGAGGATCGTGAAGTTCACGCCGAACGGCTGGTCGGTGAGGTCACGCACCCGCGCGATGTCCTTGACCAGGTCCTCGGGGGTCGGCGAGTTGTGCGCCGGCATGAACCCGAGGGCGCCGGCGTTCGCCACCGCTGCGATGAGTTCGGGCGTACCGACGCGGGTCATACCCCCGCACACGATCGGGTGCTGCACCCCGAACAGGTCGGTGAACCGGGTCGACAAAGCCACGGGCTCTCCTCGCTTCTACTCGCTGGTAACTCCTGATCGAACCACAACCGTCCAGAATGGACCTAACCCGAGTGCGTCACACCGGCCGTCAGGCTTCGGGCGTGAACACGATCGGGAGCTGCAGCACGCCGCGGACCTGGCTGGCGTGCCAGAGCGTCACGGCGTCGGGCGCGAGACGGTAGTCCGGGATCCGACGGTGCAGCTCCTCCAGCGCGATCCGCAGCTCGACGCGGGCGAGGTGCGAGCCCAGGCACCGGTGCGGACCGGAGCCGAACGAGAGGTGGCGGTTGGGCTCGCGCGTGCCGTCGAAGCTCTCCGGGGCGTCGAACTGGCGGCCGTCCCGGTTGGCGGCGGCGAGGCTGAGCAGGAGCTGGTCGCCGGCGCGCAGCGCGATGCCGCCGAGCGTGGTGTCGGCGACGACGCGGCGGCCCGGGTGGACGGCGGCCTCGATGCGGAGGATCTCCTCGACGGCCGCCGGGATGCGCGCCGGGTCCTCGGTGAGGCTGCGGTGCTGGTCGGGGTGTGCGGTCAGGTGCGCAACCGCCCAGCCGAGCGACCCCTGGACGGTGTGCAGGCCCGCGATCAGCAGCAGGAAGAACATGTTCTGGAGCTCGGCGTCGGTGAACTTGCGGGGAACGCCGTCGATCGTCACGTCGCCGAAGATGATCTGGCTGGTGACGTCGTCGCCCGGGACCGGACGTGACCGGCGCTCCGTCACGAGGTCGCCGAAGTAGCTCCACATCCGGAACATGGCATCCTCGCGCGCGGCGTTGGACTCCTCCTCCGTGGCTCCGGGCTTGCCGAGCATGTAGGTGTTGGTCGCCTCGGTGAACAGCGGGGCGTCCTCGAGCGGCAGGTCCATCAGCGAGAGGAAGACCCGCGCGGGCAGCTCGTGGGCGAACTCGGAGACGAACTCGGCCTCGCCGCGGGCGGCGAACCCGTCGAGCAGTTCGGTGACGGTGGCGCGGATCTGCTCCTCGAGCGCGCGCATGCGGGTGGGGCTGAAGAGCGGCTGCAGCGCGTGCCGGTAGGCGGTGTGCTCCGGCGGATCGAGTTCGAGTGGAAGGGTCTTCTCACCGCCGTGGGGCATGATGTTGTTCGGGAAGCTGGAGAACCGCTCCGGGTCGCGCAGAACCTCGTGGACCTCGTCGTAGCCGAGGACGATCCAGTGCCCGCCGTGCTTGCTGGAGTACAGGATCGGGCCTCGCTTCGCCAGCGCCGCCAGCTCCTCCTGGACACGGTCGACCGGCGCCGCGAGCGACGGGTCGTAGATGTCGAAGTCGGTCTGCAGCTCCGGCGGGACGTCGGCGAGGGCGGTCGGCACGAGGGGCTCCTATCGGGCGTGGGGCAGGATGTCGGACGCGACAAGTGCGAGTTGGGCGAGGATCTGATCATTCGTCAGGTTCGGGGCGGCGAGGCGGAAGACGAAGTTGGAGACGCCGAGGTCGCGGTAGGTGCCGATGTCGTCGATCACCTGCTGAACGCCACCGGTGAGCGGGACGCGGCGGTCGGTGTCGACCGGCTTCGGGCTGATCTCGCCGAAGTAGCCGCTGTACGACAGCGTCGGGGTCGGCCGGCCGGCGCGGTCGGCGAGCTCGGCCAGCTGTGCGGCGCCGGCCGCGTAGGCCTTGGGCGGGAGCGCGAGCGGGTGCCAGCCGTTGCCGTGCATCGCCGCGCGGCGGATCGCGGCCGGGCCGTTGCCGCCGACCCAGATCGGGGGGTGCGGCTTCGAGATCGGCCGCGGCCCGAGCTCGGGTTCGTCAAGCCGGACGTGCTTGCCGCTGAAGACGGCGGGCCCGTCGGTCCAGACGGCCTTCCAGAGCTGGAGGTACTCGTCGATGACTTCGCCGCGGCCGGAGAAGGGAGCGT
Organism: Sporichthya polymorpha DSM 43042; assembly: GCF_000384115.1. Classification (NCBI taxonomy): domain Bacteria; kingdom Bacillati; phylum Actinomycetota; class Actinomycetes; order Sporichthyales; family Sporichthyaceae; genus Sporichthya; species Sporichthya polymorpha. The sequence goes on along the minus strand of NZ_KB913029.1, from coordinate 2,591,948 downwards.
CGAGGACGTCGAACTCATGCTCGGAGTGCCCCGCCCCCACGCCGACGATCAGCCGCCCGCCGCTGATCACGTCGAGCGTCGCCAGCATCTTCGCGGCGAGGAACGGGTGGCGGTAGGGAACGATCAGCACGTCGGTCCCGAGCGTCATGTCGGGGACGTGCGCCGCCAACCCGGCCAGCAGCGTCGGAGCGTCGTACCAGGTCCGCGACTCCTCCGGCGGCGGCCCGACCACGAGGTGGTCCGAGAGCCAGAGCCCGTCGAACCCGAGCTCGTGCGCCCGCCGCGCGAACGCCAGCAGGGACTCGTAGTCCGCCTGGTGGTCGTAGAACGGCACCGCGACGCCGAAGGTCGTCATGGCCCCGAATCTAAGCCCATTAGTCACAAGGGGTGACACCCCTTACTGCGCAGTAGGGGGTGTCACCCCTTCTTGACGCCGGCGGGGTCAGGCGTCGGCGAGGACCAGGTCGAGGGTGCCGTGGTCGCGAGCGGCGGTGGCGTAACGGTCCCCCATCTGCCGGCAGACCTCGGCGGGCTGCATCTCCGGTGGGCAGAGGGCGAACATCAGGCCATGGAGGTGGTGGCGCCGGTAGGCGTCCCAGGCCTCCGAGTACGGCGGGGCCTCGCCGCCGGCGGCCGCGAGGGCGTCGAGGTAGTGCCGAAGCAGATCCTCCTCGTGCTTGCGGCGATCCTCGATCTCGAGCGCGCCGACGAGGAAGTACGCGACGTCGTCGGACCACGGCGCGAGGCAGGTGGTCTGCCAGTCGAGGAAGCGCGGGACGCGGTCGGCGGGCACGAAGGTGTTGCCGACGTGCGGGTCGCCGTGCGAGACCGCCAGCGGAGCCGCGTCGTCGGCCGCCCAGAGCAGATGGACGGCACGGTCGACGCGATCGCGGTCGCGCAGCGCGTCGTCGAAGGAGCCGGTCTGCGGCAGCTCCTGGTACGCGTCCCAGTGGGCCGGGGTCAGAAAGCTCTCGACCACCGGACGGAACAGCATCGAGCCGACGGTCAGCCAGTCGAGCGACCCGACGCCACGACGCTGCCAGGTCCGCCCGTGGACGGAGGCGAGAGTCGCGAGGCCTTGCGCGACCTGGTCGACGTCGAAGCGCACCGACGGTCCACCGAAAACGACGCCGGCGTCGCGCAGGTCGTCGACGATCAGCAGCCCCTGGTTGCCCGTCGGGTCCTCGGCGGCGTACCAACAGCGGGGCACCGCGTCGCCGAGCAGACCCGCGATGTCGCGGTAGAACCGCGCCTCCACCTGGTACCCGATCCCGGCGACGGCCCGCATGGTGTCGTCGAAGCCGCCCTTCAGGCACAGCGCCGGCGGCGGACCGTCCGGCGGGCAGGTCTCGTACCCGGCCCGGAGGAACACCTTCGTCGCGGTTCCCCAGATCACGGACTCCACCTCGACCGAGCGCACGACCGTCCCCGGCGTCCGGACGCTCAACGCACCGGTCAGCCAGTCGGCGGTGATGCCGTCGAGGGCGGTGGGCAACGCGGTCGCTCCGGACATGACAGTCCTCCGTTCAGGGAGCGCGTGAGAATCAGCTGGTCCGTCCTCAGTCCTGGGGCACTGGCGTTTTCGCGGCCGGGGTGTCGTGATGGATCGTCGGCAGGATCCGGTCGAGCCAGCGGGGCATCCACCAGTTCCAGTCGCCGGCGAGGCGCATGAAGGCGGGGACGAGGACCATCCGCACGATCGTCGCGTCGATCAGGACGGCCAGCGCGAGTCCGATGCCGAGCTGCTTCATCTCGGGAACGGTGCTGAGGCAGAAGGCGCCGAAGATGACCATCATGATCGCGGCCGCGTAGGTGATGACGCTGCCCGTGCGCTCGAGGCCGACGGCGATGGCGTCCTGGGTGTTGCCAAGACGGGCGTACTCCTCGCGGATGCGGGAGACCATGAAGACCTCGTAGTCCATGGACAGCCCGAACAACATGATGAACAGCGTCAGCGGCATCCAGTGCTGCAGGTAGCCGGGGCTCTCGAAGTCGAGCAGGCCTTCGGCGTGCCCGTCCTGGAACAGCAGCACAGTCAAGCCGATCGCGGCCCCGATGCTGAGCAGGTTCATCACGATCGCCTTGGCAGCCAGGAGCGGGCTGCGGAAGATCATCAGCAGGAGCAGGAAGGACAGGACCAACGCGCCGCCGATGATCCACGGCTGCCAGGTCGCGGTCTTGTCGGCGTAGTCGACGGTTTCCGCGATCACGCCGGTGACCTGAACCTCGCCTGTCGGAACGGCGTCCGCCAGGTTCGCGCGGAGCTGCTTGATCTCCTCGAACGACTCCAGGGAGTCGACCGTGGCCGCGGACTGACCCGTGATCACCACCGCCCCGGGTCCGATCTCGGTGGTCGCGATCCCGGTGAGGCCGGCGCGGTCAAGGACCGCCTGGGCGCTCTGGATCGCCTGCTGGTCGCCCCGCACGAGAACCTCGATCGGCGCGATCGCGGCGTTCGGGAAGTGCTCCTGCAGATCGGTGATCGGCTCGACGGACTCCTTCCCGCTCAACGCCCGGACGTTCAGATCGATCCCGGTCTCGACGTCCAGCACCGGGGTGGCCGCGGCGCCGAGCAGGAAGACGCCGCCGGCGAGAAAGGCCAGCGGGCGCCGCATGACCACGCGGGCCCAGCGACTCCACAGCGGTGAGGTCTCGTTCAGCCGGCCTGCCCCCAGCCGGCCCGGGAGTCGGCCCTTGTCCAACCGGTCGCCGAGCTTGAGCAGCACCACCGGCAGCAGGGTGACGAGGAGCAGCAGCTCGATCACGACGACCACGATCACCGCGAGCATCGTGTCGTAGAAGAACGGGAGCCCGCTCGGGAGCACCGGGATCAGGGCAGCCGCGAAGATGGTCCCGCTGAACAGCACGGTCCGGCCGGCCGTCCGCAGCGTCCGCTCGACGACCTCCCGGTCGGTGCCGCCGCGCCGCCGTTCCTCCCGGAACCGCCGGACGAACAGCAGCGAGTAGTCGATGCCCAGCGCCAGACCGAACATCACCATGAACGTCTCGGCGAAGCTGTTGAAGTCCAGCAGGAACATCAGCAGGGCGACGACGCCGATCGCGGCGATCAGTCCGCCGTAGGCCATCATCAACGGCAACAGGGCCGCCACGACGCTGCCGAACGCGAGGAGCAGGAGCAGCAGCGCGATCGGCAAACCGACCAGCTCGGCCTTGGCGACGTCGATCTCTTCGGTGTGCACGAGGTCCGCGAGAACCGGCGAGTTCCCGGTCAACCCGGCCCGCAGGGGGTCGTCGACGACGTCGTCGATGACGTCCTGAAGGTGATGTGCGAGTTTCTGACGGTCCGCCACGTCCCCGGTCAGATACACGGTCGCGGTGGCGACGTGGCGGTCCTCCGAGATCGCGCCGCCGCCCGGCTCGCCCGGCGGCACCACGCGCAGCTCGTCGTTCTCCTCGCGAATCGCGTCGACGGCCGCGTCGAAGCTGCGCTGGAACTCGTTGTCGTCGAACGTCAGCGAATCGGACGCGACGACGAGCAGGTCAGTCTCGGTGAAACCGGTCTGCTCCTCGATGAACTTCGAGGCCTGCTCGGACTCGCTGCCCGGAACTTGGTAGCCGACCCCCAGCAGGTTGGAGTCGAAGCGCAGGAACAGTGCAGCACCCGCGAGGATCAGCGACACGGTCAGCAGCACCACGACCCGTGGTCGCTCGACGATCAGCCGGGCCAAGGCCCCGAACGCGCCCTCAGATCGCTCAGTCACGGCGCTGTGTCTACCAACCGTATGAACACCGTGTCCAGCCTCGATGTTCGAGCCGCGATGCCCTGGACGCGGACGGACCACCGCCCGACTTCGCCCCGGCCGCCCTCGCGACGTGGACCGGTCAGGACACTCCGACCTGACCGTGCGCCGCGAGGCATCGCCGCTGTCCGAGAATGGCCGAGTGTCAGTCGAGCGCGCCGCGGCCGAGCGGACGAAGCGGCCCTACGGCCGGTCGCGCCGCGATCTCGCCGAGGCCGCGATCCGAGAGATCGAGCGCCGCGGCTTCGCAGCGACGACCGTGGAGGACATCGCCGCCGCGGCGGGTTACTCCCCGCGCACGTTTTTCCGGCAGTTCTCCTCGAAGGAGGACGTGGTCTTCTTCGACCTCCCGGACATCCTCAGCCGCCTCGAGGCGCTGCTCGACGCCCCGCCGAAGAGCGCCTGGCGCGCGGTGTCCGCGATCCTCATGGACAACTGCGAGCGCTGGGAGTCCGAGGGCCAGGAACTCGCTCAGCACCGCACCGCCCTGATTCACCGCGAGCCGGCGCTCTACGTCCGGTTCCTCGAGGTGTGCCAGGAGTGGGAGGAGGTGATCGCGCGGATCTTCGCCGCCGAGCGGCGTCAGGATCCCGCGACCGATCTCCCCTCCCGCGTGCTCGCCGGCTCCGTCGTCGCGGCCTGCCGCGTCGCGCTGCGGGTCTGGGTGGCGGAGCCAACGGTCTCGCTCGCCGGACACATGCGCGCCGGCCTCGACGTGATCGAACCGCGGCGCCGCCGCTGACGGACCGCAGTGTGACGGCTGCTCAGAACGGGACCGGGGCGGTGAGGTCCTTGATGAAGTCCGGTAGTTCGGCGTCGGGGTCGTCCGCGCCGGGGTAGGTGATGAACCGCAGGCCTGTGGGGGTGGTCCAGATGAACCGGCCGCGGTCTTGTTCGAGGTGCCAGCCGGGCATCTGTTTGACCTGGTGGTGGAAGCGGCACAGGCACCCGAGGTTCCAGTAGCGGGTTCCGCCGCGGAGCACCTCTGTGGGGGAGTGGCTGCGCTCGGGTTGTCCTCCGTCGCTGACCTCCCGGACGCGCGGACCGCGTGGGTGCATGGTGACGGTTGGCGCCCGCGCGTCCTGCTCGCGTGTCCTTCGGCCACGCGGGTCGGCTTGACGCTCCTCCGGACAACCCGAGCTCCGCCCCTCCCAGACGCGATTCCGCGGCTCCGACGCCCGGCCGTGGGCCGCCACGCCTACCGGCAAGCCCGTCAGCATGCGCAGGGCCCGCCTGGCTCGAGACTGCCGCTCTCGTCATCTTCTGCGGGGGATCACCAGCGGCGCTTCGGCGGCCTGTTCCTTCTGCACCGCCCGATCCGCGTGGACCTTGTCCTTCAGCGCGCGGAAGATGCGCTTGGCTTCGTCCTCGGGCATGAACAGGCACAGAGTGGCCATGCCGTCGTACTCCGGCCGGATGTAGACGCAGCGCTCTTCCTTCGCACGCTTCTCCCGCTTGCGGACCGCGTCGGCGTCGATGGCCTTGACCTCGCGGCGGACCCGGTCCCGGAACGAACGCCCCCCTCGTTCCCTGGCCTCGGGCAGCACCGCGTCCTCAAGCCGGGACGCCTGGGCGACGTCGAGGTCCGCGCCCTCGTCCACGATGGCCTGCACCTGCACCCGGTTGACCTCCCCACGCTCCAACGCGGCGAAGGTCTTGGGGTAGCGGCGGGTCAACTCCATCGCCACGTGGCACAGGTTCTGCACCGCCGCCGGGGAGAGCTTGAGCAGGCACCCGAGTTCGGCCTCGACCGAACGGCGCAGATACTCCGGGTCGTAATCGGCGTCCGGGTCGCGCAGCTTGCGCAGCGCCAGGTTCGACACCGCCCGGCACTTCGCCCCGTACGCGGCGTTCTCCAACCGGTCGGCGTCCGCGACCTCCCAGACCAGTTCGGCGTCGGAACGGGCCGCGGTCAGATCGATCGGCGCATCCACCGGCAGGACCGGGCCCGCGGCGTGAGCGGACCAGAACGCATCCCGCCGCGCCTCGTACGCGCAGTAGTCCAGGTAGGAGGCGTAGTCCGGATCCCCGGGCGCGGGCGGGCGGCCACCATCGACCCACGGGGGCTCGCACCCCACGTCGGCCCGGTCCGCCAACTCGACCAGCACGGAACCCCCATCGGTTCGAACGTATGTTCGAGTATAGGGGCCGCCACCGACGGACGCAAGAGTTCTTGCCGCAGGACATGCGTGAAACTGCGAGCTACTCCTTGACGAGCCGGCAGATCTCGGCCGAGGCCTCGATCGTCTGCGCCGGGTCGACCGGCATCAGCAACGGGGCGAGGTCGGCGATCAGGTTGAGGTTCGCCCCGGCCTTCACGAACGGCTTGATCTCCGCGGCGATGTCGGCCGGGGTGCCGTGGAAGAAGGTCTTCCGCACCATCTCCGGTGTGACCCGGCTGATGACGTCCTGGATCTGCTCGTACGGCGTGGAGTTCGGCTTCATGTGCAGGGCGTAGTGCCAGTCGAGCGGCATGACGGGCTCGATGCCCTCCGGCGCCCAGTCGGCCATGTTGATACGCCCACCGGTGGCCGCGTACCACTTGAGCAGAGGGTTGTCGACGTACTGCTCGAACTCGTCCTTGTCCTTGAGGATGAACGTGATGTGATGCAGGGCGAAGGTGAAGTCGTCCGCGCCGCGGCCGAGGGCCTCCAGCTGCTGCTTCCACCCCGTCACGGCCTCGCCGTACTTGGCCGGGTTCGCGTAGACGAACGGGGCACCGGTGCCCATGCCGTCCGCGTACTTCAGCGCCATCTCGATCAGCTTCGGGCCGCCGCCCATCGCGACGACCTCGGGCCGGTTCTGCTGGCCGCCGGCGCCGATCCACGCGTCCTTCAGCGTCCAGATCTCGCCCTCGAAGTTCACGGGCTCCTTCGCGTCCCACAGCAGTCGCAGGATCTGCAGCGCCTCGTTGAGCCGCTTGAGACCGATCGACCGCTTGCGCCCGAACGGCGTGACGTGGCGGACCTCGCCGGCACCGAGCGACAGCGTCGCCTTGCCGGGTGTGGCCGTCGCGAGCGTCGACATCGTCTGCGCGAGCTCCGGCGGTTCACGGCGGATCGCGTCGGTGCAGACGGCGAAGCCGGTCCGCTCCAGGCCCGAGAGCGCGAACGCGATCGTGATGAACGGGTCGGAGACCGAGTCCATGTCCGGCAGCATCGCCGCCATCGGCGAGTTCTCCGGCGTCCACAGCGCGTCGGGCCACCAGCTCTGCAGCTGGTCCCAGACGACGACCTGGTCGATCTGCCCGGTCGCCTCCAACGCCTGCGCGTAGGGGATGCCCATCCTCGGGCCGAGGTACCGGGATCCCCACAGGCCGATTCCCGTGCGCACGCCGCTCATCGTGGTGCCGTCCTCTCGTCAGGTCGGAAATGTCATTGTGTGACATTCGGCCGGTTGAGGGAAGGTCAGATCTCCACCAGTCGTTCGCGCAACCGGTCGAGATCGGAACGATCCAGCCCGTGGTCGACCAGGTACTGGGCGGCGTCGCCGTGCCGTTCGCGGATGCCGTCGAGGACGGCGAGCAGCAGGTCGGGCGGAGAGCCGAAGTCGTCGAGCGACTGGTCTGCCGGCAGGCCGGCTCGCCGCGACCGCTCGAGCGCGAGCGCGAGGTAGTCCGGCGGCATCAGCTTCTCGGTCCGGGCGTAGTCCTCGATCACCGCGTCCTCGGCCACGCCGAGGGCCGACTGCACCAGGGCGGCCAGCACCCCGGTGCGGTCCTTGCCTGACGAGCAGAAGAGAACGGTCGGCATCGGCTCATGGGCGAGGACGCGGACCGCCTCCGCCAGCAGGTGGCCGCGATTCTCGGCCAGCCAGTGAGTGAACGGGCGCAAGTTGTGCGGGGCGGCCGGGTCCGCCTGAATCAGCTCGACCTCGTGCACCTGCGCCGGACCGGCGGTCGGCGGCTCGGCCAACTTCTCCCCCGGCTCCCGCAGGTCGAGCGCCGTACGCAACCCGAGGCGCACGGCAATGTCGTTCGGCAGCCCGACGACGGCGTTGGACCGGAACAGCAGTCCCGTCCGCAGTTTTCCCCCGGGCACGGAGTGGCCACCGAGGTCGCGGTAGTTGAAGAGCTCAGGAGGAAGCACGGTCACCACGTCAGAATTTCATCGGTTGGTCAGTTCGGACGCAGAACCATCGCGAGCGAGGTCAGCACGAAGCGCTGGATGATCTCGCGTTCGGAGTCCGGATGCAGGTCGGGGCGGAGAATCATCGACGTGTAGACCGTGCGCAGCCAGTCGGACAGGTCGCGGGTCGAGAGATCCGCGCGCAGCAGACCCTCGGCGCGTGCCCGTTCGAGCATCGGCAACCAGAACCGCTCGCCGCGTTCGGTGAGCTCCTCGCTCCACAGGGCCTCGTGCAACGTGAGCGGGCCACCGGGGGCGAGGAGGACGGCGAGCTCGGAGTCCCACCGCAGTCGCTCGATCACCGCGACCGAGACGGTGGTGAACAGCTCGGCGACGTCGGAGATCGGGCCCTCGATCGCATGCTCGGTCGCGATCTCGTCCGCGATCTCGCGAGTGCGGGCGGAGACCGCGGCCTCCACGAGTTCCCGGCGGCCGAGGAAGAGCTTGTAGACCAGCTGGCGACTGACGCCGGCCTCGCGGGCGACGCGCTCCATCGTCGTCGCCTTCACGCCGTCACGCAGAAAACACGCGCGGGCCGCGGCGAGGACCTGCTCGCGCGCCTGGGCCCGCGCGGAGTGCGCGGTACGGGTTGACGGTGGCACGACTCGGAGCGTACAACGGAGCCGATCTGTTTACATCTGGCGCGATTTGTCATCGCCCATGGAGGCGTCGATGGTTCTCGAACAGTCCGCCGTGGGCACCGCCGCGCCCGCCCACCCCTTCGCGGGCCTCCCGCGGGCGACGATCACGAACCTCCGGATCCTCGTGTGGACCGGGCCGATCTGCGTCCTTCTGGTCTTCTTCGGCCTGTTCGTGATGGCCGGGTTCTTCCCGCCGCCCTCGCCCGAACTCACGGGCGCCGAGGTGGCCGAGGTCTGGAACGACAAACAGCGCCTGAAGCAGGCCGGGATGATCGTCTGCTTCATGGGCGGGACGCTCTACGCGACCTTCACGCTCGCGATCGGCATCATGCTGCGCAAGTGCACGCCGGATGCGGTCATGCCGATCACGCAGACCGTCATCGGTGTCTTCGGGACGGTCTACTTCAGCTTCAACTTCCTGATCCTCGCCGTCGCCGGCTTCCGCCCGGACGGGCCGAACGAGACCACCCAGACGCTGCACGACCTGGGCTTCATTCTGACGTTCAGCCCGGCCGCGCCGTTCTTCCTGCAGTACGCGGCGATCGCGATGATCATCCTGCAGATGCCGAAGCCGCTGGTGCCGCGATGGGTCGCGTACTTCAACCTGTGGGTCGCGATCGGCCTCGTGCCGCCGAGCTTCATCCCGCTCTTCGAGTCCGGCCCGCTCGCCTGGAACGGCCTGCTCGGCTTCTACATTCCGGTCGTGGTCTTCGGCGCCTGGTTCATCGTCATGGTGCCGCTGCTGCTCCGGATGCTCCCGAAGAGCGAGCAGCCGCTGCCCGCGACGACCGACTGACCGGCGTGGACCCCCGCGTCGAGCTCGTGCGCATGACCGCGCGCGTGGCGCGCAGCGTCGTGGCCGAGCGCGTCACGAAGCCGCGGCCGACGACGCTGCGGGAGGTCCCGCCGGGCCCGGAGGCGCTGACCCGCGAATGGCTCACCCTCGCACTCTGCGACGGGGTGCCGGGCGCGGAGGTCACGTCGTTCCGGTTCGGCGATCGGCACTCCGGGGCCACGGCGCGGTGCCACCTGACCGTGGAGTACAACGCGGCCGGCCGCGCCGCCGAACTCCCGGAGCACCTGTTCACCAAGTCGACGCCGACCTTCACCACCCGTCTGCTCTCGGCCGCGGTGAACCTCAACGAGGTCGAGACGGCCTTCTACACGCACCTGCGGCCCGAGCTCGACATCGAGTCCCCGCTCGGCTACTACGCCGGTTACGACCCGCTGACCGAACGCGCCTTTCTGCTGCTGGAGGACGTGGGCCGGACCCGTGGCGCCGTCTTCGGCACGGTGCTGACGCGGCGTCTGACGAAGGCTCAGGCCGAGGGCGTCGTCGAGGTCCTGGCCACGTTGCACGCCCGGTACTGGGACGCCCCGATCCTCCGGCGCTTCGGCCGGTGGGTGCGCAACCCGGTGGAGTACATCGACCGCCTGAACGCAACGCTGCCGGCGCGCCCACCGGCGGCTGGGCCCGCGACGTCTCCTACGCGCTGGCGACACACCTGCCGCCCGAGGACCGCCGCGAGTGGGAACGCGACCTGCTCGCCGTGTACTGCGCCCACCTGGAGAAGCAGGGCATCACGCCGCCGTCCCCCGACGAGGCGTTCCTGCTCTACCGGCAGCAGATGATGCAACCGATGCTCGTCTGGCTGGCGACGCTCGGGCTGGGCAAGCCGCTCCCCGTCGCGCACCCCGAGGACGTCATGCTCGAGACGGTCCGCCGCGTCACGATCGCCGCCGCGGACCTCGGCGTTCTCGACGCCGTCTGACTCTGCGTCAGCAGAATCAGGTCCGCAGCAGGTTCAGCGTCTCCAGGTCGACGACCGCCTGAGACGTGCGCCGGATCAAGGTGCGGACGTAGGTCTCGGGCTGGAGCTCGGACACCTTGCCGACGAGCAGGGTGTAGGTCCAGAAGATCAGGCCGTGGAGCATCTGCTGCCGGTACGCGAGCCAGCCCTCCTCGAACGACGGCGACTTACCGCCGGCAGCGGCGAGCTCGTCGAGATAGAGCGCGATCAGATCGCGTTCCCAGGCCCGCCGGTCTTCCACGTCGAGCGCGGCGCTGAGCGCGTAGGCGACGTCGAGCGCCCAGTTGCCCTTCGCGATGCCCTGCCAGTCGTAGAGGTGCAGCGCACCGTCGGGCAGGTGGAACCAGTTCCGGGGGTGAACGTCCTGGTGCAGCAGGGTCCGCGGGAGCCGGACGTTGACCTCCAGCGACCGCGCGAACGCGGGCCGGACCTCACGGCGCCGGGCGTGCAGGGCGTCCGGGATCTCCTCGCGGGCGAACCGGAACGCGAACACCGCACCCGCGTCCATGCCGGTGGAGGCGTTGAACTTCCGTTGCCACGTCAGGGCGTCGCGGAGCGACGTCCACTCGCGGTCCAGCCGCGGGTCCTCCCAGAGAGCGCCGTGGTAGCGCGCCATCTCGCGCACCATGCTTTCCGCGCCCCGGCGGTCGATGTGCACGGCGGCGTCCGGGAACGTCGCGCCGCGGGTGACGCTGACGTCCTCCGCGAGCACCATCGACCGGCAGCTGCGGGGGTCCCAGGCACCGGCGTAGCCCGCGGGGGCACCGATGTCGAGGTGCTGCCGGATGCGGTCGTAGAACAGCGCCTCGGCGCCGGCCGCGCCGGTGACGCCGACGAGCACGCGCGAGACGAAACGGGGCGTCGACTTCGTGTAGACCGCGGTCGGCAGGCCGGTCCCGGCCTCGTTGTACGACACGGTCAGCGCCCGCCGGGAGCTCGTGCCCTCGGACCCGCCGCCGAGCTCGACGCCGACGACGCGCGCGCCCGGCCGGTCCCGGCACAGGGCCGCGGTGAGCCACTCCGGGGTGAGGTCCTCGACGCGAGCGGGCACCGCGTCCGGCGCGGTGACGGGGCCACGGCCCCGTGCCCGCTCGGCCGCGACGGTCGCTCCCACCCGCAGGACGGAGCCGGTCAGCGTGAGCTGGTCGCGTACCCCCACGGCTAGACGTGCACCGAGGTCGGGCGCGACTCCACCGGTGCCGAGGTCGCGGTCTTCACCAGGCAGATCCCCAGCAGCCGGACGGTCGAGGCGATCGCCAGCGGGACGGTGAGCGCCGCGAGGTAGACCAGCGGCATCGGCGGGTTCTCGAAGCCGTGACGCACCGACAGGTACAGGATCCCGGTGCCGAACAGGCCGAACGCGAACGCGCCGGGGACGAGCGCGATCATCGCGACCTGGTCCACCGCCCGCGGCAGCATCGGGGCGACCCGGAAGGCGAGGGTGCCCGCCACCAGTGCCGACATCGCGTTCGTGAAGCCGAGGAACAGCGGGTAGCCGAAGAACTTGTACGGCTGGTCGTCCTGGTAGCTGTAGAGCTCGAAGACGCTCACGTAGGCGATCTCGGCGACGACGGCCATCGCGGCGACCGCGAAGTACATCGTCCACACCGTGCGCATGTTCGGGGTGCGCATCAGCGTCCGCGCGACGAACACCGAGGCGCCGCCGTAGAACGCGACGTAGGCCGCGGGCACCCAGACGGGCTGCGAGCTACCGAAGGTCTCGTAGAGGTTCCACTGGTCCTCCTCGTAGAACCACAAGCCGTACAGGTGGTCGTACAGCGGCTCCATCAGACAGGTCAGACCGCCGGAGAGCAGCAGGAAGAACGGCCAGGTGATCCGGTCGCGCCGCGCCACGGTGACGACGTAACCGACCGCAAAGAAGGCGAGCGCGAAGGTGAGCCCGGTCCCGACCACCTGACCCCACTCCCCGACCGGCTGGTCCTGCCCCAGAGTGTCGACCGGTGCCATGTCCCTTACCTCTCTCATACGCCGACCGCCTCGAAGGCGTCGAGTTCGTGGATCGCGGCCGCGGTGCGGCGCATCAGTGTCAAGCAGGTCTCGACGGGCTGCATCTTCGGCTGGTAGACCGCCCGCCCGATGGTGAACGCCCACGCGGTGTACGGCCAGAAGGCGTGCTGACGGTAGGTCAGCAACGCCTCCGACGCGGCAATGCGCGGCCCGCCCGCGCCGGCGAGCGCGTCGAGGTACGCGTCGAGCAGGTCGTCGAGCCAGGCCTTGCGGGCGTCGGGCTCGCAGCCGGTGTTGATCAGGTACGCGACGTCGAACGCCCAGTTCCCCTGGAGGAGCCCCTGCCAGTCGCACAGCCCCATCGCGCCCGCGGCGGTGCGGTAGGTCTGGCCGGCATGGCAGTCACCGTGCAGCAAGGTGCGTGCGGTGCCGTTCGGAGAGTCCGTGCTCAACTGCATCGAGCGGATCGTCGCGTCGTGCAGACGGTCGGCCTCCCCGAGCAGCGGCGGCGGCATCAGCTCGCGCGAGCGCTGCATCCCGACGGCGGCGCGCTTGCGGAAGTCGAGGAACGCGTCGGTGTTCTCCGAGTACTGGCGCGGCGTCTTCAGCGTCGCGATCGCCGGGGCGCCCCAGAGCGGCCCGTGCAGGCGCCCGAGATTCTGCACCAGGTCGACGATCTCGCCCTTGGTGAAGCCCGTCGTCGGTGCGAGGAACGTCGCGCCCTTCGTCACCGCGATGTCCTCGAGAACGGTGATGGAGCGCCACGACGCCGGGTCGACGGCGGCCCAGTACCCCTGCGGAGCCTCGATGTCGACGCGCTGGCGCAGGCCCATGAAGAAGTGTCGCTCGCCCGAGATCACGTCGGCGCCGCCGAGGAGCATCCGCTGCGCAAACCCGGCGGTCGCCTTGGTGAACACCGCCGTGGGCAGGCCCGCCACCCGACCGGCGTCGTTGTAGACGACGCGCAACCCGACGCGCTCGGAGGTGCCGCGGCTCCCGCCCGTGACCGTGAACGAGGAGACCTCGGCGCCGGGGACGTCCCGGCACAGCACGGCCGTGAGCCACTCCGCCGTCACCCGCCGCCCGGAGACCGGCACGTCCGCCGCCGTGCGGACCGCGGGTGGGCGGATTCGCTCGGCGAGGCAGTGCGCCCCGACCGTCGCCGCCTTCGCGGCCAACTGGACCTTGGCGTTCATGTGACCGCTACGGCGTCCTCGGCTTCGAGCCCGTGTAGGCGTCCGCGCTCTCGACGCTCTCCCAGAAGCGCGCCTCGTCGACCGCCGCGCCGCGGCCCTTGCGGTCCTCACGCCGGAAGACCTTGAGCATCGTCTTGGCCGCGTTCTGGCCGGGCATACCGCTGATGCCCGCGACCGGGTGGGTGCCGGAGCCGGTGAGGAACAGACCCGGGATCGGCGTCGAGTACCCGGCGAAGCCGACGGCCGGCTTGTTCGGGCCGAACCGGGTGATCAGGGGGTCCGTGTGGTAGACCGACCCGTCCATCGCGAAGAAGCGCTCCTCGATGTCGGGCAGCATGCGGACCCGGCTGTAGACCTGCAGCTCCTCGATGCCCTCGTAGTAGTGGTCGCTCTGGCTGATGATCGTCTCCGCGGCCTGCTTGCGCGCCGCCTCCCAGCCCATGTGCGGGTCGTTGGGGGTCAGACCCGACCAGAACCAGAAGACGTCGCACCCGGGCGGGGCGAAGTGCGCGTTCGACGGCAGGGCCGTGGAGATCTGGGCCAAGCCCGGGATGTGCTGCGGCATCTCGCCGCGCTTGCAGGCGATCTGCGCCGCCTTCACCTGCTCGTAGTTGTGGTAGCCGTTGGCCGGCAGACGGGGGTCGAGGTCGTCGTTCCGCTTGGCCTTGATCTTGTCCATGCGGATCTGACCCTTGGTCAGCACGTCGAGCTTCATGTCCGCGAACCCGCGCGACCGGGTCGGGATGTTCGCGACGCGGTTCGCCAGGTGCGGGGGCAGGGTGCCGGGCGGGAGCATGTCGCGCAGCACGCGCTTCGGGCTGAACGCGGTCAGGACACCGCGGCGGGCGTAGATCTCCTCGCCGTTCCTGAGGCGCACACCGACGCAGCGACCGTTGCGCATGACCATCTGCTCGACCTCGGCGTTGCACCGGACGCTGCCGCCGTGGTCGGTGATCAGGTCGATCAGGGCCCGCGGGAGCTGTCCCGTCCCGCCCTCGAACATCGCGACGCCGTACTTGGTGATGATGCCGAGGTAGATCAGCGACCAGCCGGAGAAGTCCGAGTCGTAGGACATGAACGGCAGACCGATCAGCACACACGCCTTGATCGGGTCGGACTCGAAGGACTCGTCGAGGACCTCGATCTCCGTCGCGCGCATCCACCGTCCGACCGCGAGCAGCTCGGACCGGTGCTTGAGGGACTGCTTGGCCAGCTCGAGGATCGCCTTCGGGTCCGGCCGCGTCGGCGAGGTCTGCATCATCGGCAGGCCGATGTCGACGGCCGCGTGGATGATCGAGTACAGGTCCTTCAGCGCGGCGGCGTCCTTCTTCGAGAAGTACGCGAGCTCGTCGGCCGTCTTCTGGGCGTCCCGCCACAGGCCGAGCGAGGTGTGGTCGTAGTTCAGCTGCAGGTGGACCGGGTCGATGACCCGCATCTTCAGCCCGTACTTCTCCTCGAGCTGCAGGTCCTTCATGATCGTCGTCGTCCGGAACAGCGACGGCTGGATCGAGGCGTCGTTGACCTTGTACCCGGGGCAGTCCTCGACCTCGGTGGTGGAGGTCATTCCGCCCGGGGTCGAAAACGCCTCCAGGACCTGCACCTGCAGGCCGGCCTTGGCGAGATAGGCGGCGGAGATCAGGCCGTTGTGCCCGGATCCGACCACGAGGACGTCGACGGTGCGATTCGCAGAGGACATGCGGCCAATCTTGGCCCAAACCAGACAGAGTGTCTAGTCATTGTGTCCGGATCGGTTCGTTCGGGTTACCGCCGAAATGCGACCATTGCGATCTCCTGAGAAAACCACAGATGATCGGCGGATGCGTCCCCTCCTGTCCGGCCTCGTCGCCGGCGTCCTGACCGCCGGACTCCTCAGCGCGCCGATCGGGACCTCCGCCGCCTTCGCGGGGACCACCGTCCCCGGTGCTCCGGCCGACAACCCGGTCGACATCGTCGAGGTGCCGATCAGCTTCGCGGTGAAGAACACCAACCGCACCACGGTCCCGTGCGCGAGCGACGGCAAGGACTACACGGTCCGCGGCGTCGTCATCGGCCCGCGGGAGACGGTCGCGGGCGGCCGGGCCGCGACGCTGTACCTGCACGCGGTCACCTGGACCTCCGAGTACTTCCACCTCGACATCCCCGGCCACAACTACGCGCGCTCGCTCGCCGCACTCGGCCACGTCTCGATCGCGGTCGACCGCCTGGGCTACGGCACGAGCGACAAGCCGGCGGGCCTGGCCACGTGCTTCGGTTCCGAGGCGGACGTGGCGGGACAGATGGTGGACGCGCTCAAGTCCGGCGACTACGAGGTCGCCGGGCGCACCGCCGCGCCGTTCGAGAAGGTCTTCCTCGGCGGGTCATCGGTCGGCGGGATGATCGCCAACATCACGGCCTTCAGCTTCCACAACATCGACGGCCTCATCAATCAGGGCTTCGGCGACTTCGCGGCCAGCCCCTACGCCGCCGAGGAAGTCTTTCAGGCCACGGCGAGCTGCTTCCAGGGCGGCGACTCCGGCGCGCTCAAGGACTACGTCCACTTCGCGAAGGACTCCCTCGACACCTTCTACTTCCAGACGGCGTCGGCCGAGGTCCGCAAGCGCGTCCCGGCCCCGGCGCCGGACCCGTGCGGGCAGATCGAGTCCGTGACGGCCGGGATCGGCAACGACGTCCTGCGCCTGGGCGAGATCGACGTCCCGGTGCTGCTCGTCTTCGGCACCCGGGACGCCGTCTTCCCGCCGCCGGCGATCCTGCAGCAGGAGCTGCGCTACTTCGGGAGCCCGGAGGTGACGCGCGCGGGCATCCCCGGCGCGTCCCACTTCCCGATCCTGGAGGAGCACGTCGACCTGATGCTGGGCGCGAGCGCCCAGTGGCTGGACAACCGGGTCAAGTAGCAGTCCGAGATCCCCACGGCCCCGCGGGTGCGTTTGGGCTGGGCCGCGCCGTCCCCGGGAAGAGTGGTCCGTCGCCCTCGGCGGTTTCGTTCAACGCGATCGTCCTCAGCCGTCGCCCCGCGCCCGCGGCGCCCGACGCAGCACTGCCCCCGTCAAGACACGGCGGCCCGCGAGCCAGCCGCCCCGCACTGGAGATGACATCTCTTGTGCAGACGCGGGTGGTGCTGATGATGCGTCAGAGACGTTGCGCAGCCGGGGTTACCGGGGCAGCGGCGGACCCGAGGGGCGACGAAAACAGACTGTCGGTGGTGGCCTCTAGGTTGCTCAGTGATGACAGGGACATCGGCAGCAGCGGCAGCACCCACGCCGAGCGCGTGGGGCATCTCGTTGGGCATTGCGCCCAGCGAGGGCGAGCGCGCGTCGATGACCGGGGCCGAGTCGGTCGCGGTCCTACGGGCGACGCAACGGCAGCTGAACGCCGCCCACGCGGTCTGGCTGGGCATGGTGGCCGAGGTCGGGTCCCGGGGGCTGGATTCCCAGGACGAGGTCGTGCGCCTGGCGGCCCCGGACCGCTGGAGCGCCGATGAGGTCCGCACCGCGCTGCGGATCTCCGCGTACACCGGCAACGAGCTGCTCGACTTCGCCTGGGCCGTCGTGCGCCGGTTCCCGAAGCTGCACGCCGCCATGGCGGCCGGGGAGTTGAGTATCGAACGGGCCCGGGTGATCCACTTCTGGGTCCGGGACATGACCGACGAGCACGCCAACACCGTGATCGATGAGGTCCTCGGGCACTGCTCGATCGACGCCGACCGGCCGTGGACCAGTGAGCAGATCGGGGCGCGGTGCCGCAAACTCGGGATCCAGCTCGACCCGGACTGGGCCCAACGCCGCTTCGCCGAGGCCCACCGGGAGCGGCGGGTGATCTGTTGGCGCAACGAGGACGGCACCGCCACCCTGGCCGCGCAGAACCAGGACCCCGCCCGCGTCGCCGCCGCCATCGCCCGGGTGCGGAAGCTGGCCGATGACGCCAAACGCGCCGGGGACCCGCGGCCGGTGGATCACCTGCGCTCGGAGATCGCCCTCAACCTGCTGGACGGCACCTACGCCGACTTCACCGACGAGCAGATCCTCGCCCACCTCGCCACCACCCGCCCCACCGACGACGAGACCGACGAGGTCGACGAGACCGACGCGGGCGAGGAGTTCCCGCCGGAACCCGAGCAGGAGCCCGAGCCCGAGGCGGAGCCCGAGGCCGAGCCGGAGGCGGAGGCCGAGGCCGAGCCGGAGGCGGCGCCCGAGCCGGAGCCCGCCCCGAAGCCGCAACCCGAGCCGGCGCCGATGGCGCGGTCCCCGCACCACGGGGTGCAGCTGACCGCGAAGGTCTCCACCCTGCTCGGGATCGACCGCGACCCGGCCGAGCTGGCCGGGCAGGGCCCGATCCACGCCGAGTACGCCCGCGACCTCGCCCAGCAGTTGTCCGCCGGGCAGTGGCGGTTCGCGGTCACCGGCCCCGACGGCTACGCGGTCAGCTCCGGGCTCGTCAACGCCCGCCCCATCGACTGGCCCAAGCGCCGCGCGGATGACCACGGCATCGTCGACCTGCTCATCCCCGCCACGCTGCTGCAGGCCCTGCTCGACCAGACCGTCACCAGCCCCCAGATCGCGCTCTGGCACCCCGTGCTCGTCGAGATCGGCCGCCAGCACCTCCTCGCCACCGCCGGCACCGACCGGGACGACCCGGACAACCCGGCCGGCCCGCCCACCCCGGAAGACCCGAACGACGCCCGGCGTCGGTTCCCCCGCCAAGGACTACGCCGGGACACCCAACTGCGGATGACGACCTGCCAGGCCCCCGGCTGCCGGCTCCCCGCCGCGCGGTCCGAGATCGACCACACGATCGACCACGCCCGCGGGGGACTGACCCTGGCCGGGAACCTCGGCCCCCTGTGCGAGCACGACCACGACCTCAAGACCAAAGGCGGGTGGCAACTCATCCGGCTCGGCCACGATCGAGTCCGCTGGATCACCCGCCTCGGCGCCGTCTACGACGTCGAAATCCCACCCCTGATCGAACCCGACCCACCCGGCCGACCCCGAGCACCCGGGGAAGACCGACAACCACCCCGCCCCGCACCCGACGAGCCAGCAGCCTGAGGCTCCCGGGGCGGACAGCGCCGCCCCGGGCTCGGGTCAGCCCTTCGGCAGACCCAGCACGCGTTCGGCGACGATCGACCGCTGGATCTGGTCGGTGCCGCCGGCGATGCCGAGAGCGGGAGCCGCGAGCATCGAGTACGACCACACTCCGGCCTTGGGGTCGTCGCCCGACCACGCGGCCGCGGCGTTGCCCCCGAGGTCGAAGGCCGCCTGCGTGGTGAACCGGGCGAGGTGCGCGGCGCCCATCTTCGAGATCGAGGCGAAAGGACCCGGGTCCTGACCCGGCTTCAGGGACGCTGCGACCTTGTGCCCGAGCAGCTGCAGACCCCGTTCGAGGACGAACACCTCGGCGAGCTGAGTGCGCGCCGTCGCGTCCTCGCCGAGCCCGCGCTCGACGATCAGCTCCCGCAGCATCGCGAAGTTGACCGGCGGGCTCATCGAGAGCGGGTCGCGCCCGATCTGCACGCGCTCATTCATCAGCATGACGAGCGCGGCGGTCCAGCCGCCGTTGAGCTCGCCGACGATCGCGCTGTTGGGGACGCGGACCTCGTCGAGGAAGATCTCGTTGAACTCCGCGTCGCCGGTCATCTGCCGCAGCGGCCGCGCCGTGATCCCCGGCGCCTTCATGTCGAGCACGAACATCGTGATGCCCTTGTGCTTCGGGGCGTCCGGGTCCGTGCGCGCGAGCACGAGGCCGTAGTCGGCGTGGTGGGCGTAGGTGGTCCAGACCTTCTGGCCGGACAGCACCCAGTCAGCGTCCGGGCCCGAGCCGTCGCGCACTGCCTTCGTCCGCAGTGACGCGACGTCAGAACCGGCCCCGGGCTCGCTGAACAGCTGGCACCAGATCTGCTCGCCGCGGAGCAACGGCCCGATGTAGGCCTGCTTCTGCTCCTCGGTGCCGAGCGTGAGCAGCACCGGCACGCACATGCCGATCCCGATCCCGCAGACGTCCTCGAAGGTGTGCATGCCGCGCGCGGCGAGGGCCACCGCGGTGTCGTGCGCGATCGACAGACCCTGGCCGCCGTACTCCTTCGGCACCGTGACGCCCGCGAGCCCGGCATCGGCGAGGGCCGCCCGGAACGCACGGGCCGCGGCGACGTGGGCGGCCTCGTCGGCGTCCCGACCGCGCGCGTGACCGTGGGTCGCGAAGAACCCGCGGGCCCGCTCGGCGATCGCGGCGACGTCGTCGCTGGTCGCCCGCACCGGTTCGGCGATCCCCTTGCCGGCGATCAGCAGTTCGGCGAGCGCGTCCTTGACGGTCGCGGTCGACCCGGTGAGGACCGCATTGGCGCGAGCGCGCCGGAAGTACAGGTGGGCGTCGTGCTCCCAGGTGAAGCCGATGCCGCCGAGGACCTGCACCGCGCCCTGGGTCGCCTGCGCGGCGGCCTCGGCGCACGCGACCGCGGCCGCGTTCAGCGCCGTCCGGGCCGGGCCCGAAACCTCCCCGCGGCAGAGGTCGACCGCGGAGACCAGCAGCGCGCGGGCGACCTCGGTCGCGAAGAACATCTCCGCGCACAGGTGCTTCACGGCCTGGAAGGTGCCGATCTTCACGCCGAACTGCTCGCGGGTCTTGGCGTACTCGACCGCGGTCGCAACGCACCAGTCGGCGATACCGAGGTTCTCCGCCGCGAGCAGCAGCCGCGCGACCTGCCGGGCCGCCGACAACGCCGGCTTGGCGTCGGCCGCCAGTTCGCGGGCGCGCGTGCCGTCGAACTCGACGCGGGCCTGCGGCCGGCCGAGGTCGAGGGTGTGCAGCGGCGTGCGGCGCACGGTCGAGGCCTCGACCACGAACAGCGCGACCCCGCCGGCGGCCTTGGCCACGACCACGAGGACGTCCGCGGTCAGGGCGTCGACGACGTCGACCGAGCCGGTCAGCGTTCCGCCGACCGCGGTCACGGTGACCGGCGAGCCGTCGAGCGGCGCGGCGAGCACCGCGGAGCGCTCGCCGCTCGCCACCACCGGCAGCACCTCGGTGTCACCCACCGCCGTGAGCGCCGTCGTGGCGATCGCGGTGGACAGGAACGGGACCGCCGAGCAGGCCTTGCCGATCTGCTCCGCGACCGCCGCCAGCGCGCCGACGTCCGCGCCCGCACCGCCGCGGTCCTCGTCGACGGCGAGCCCGGCCGCACCGAGCTGCGTCGCCAGCTGCTTCCACGCGACGTCGTGCCGGATGTCCGTCGGCTGGACCGCCGCCTTCAGGTCCTCACGGGAGGCGGTGCGCTCGAGGAGCCGCGCGACCTCGGTCGCGAGTGCGGCCTCGTCCTCGGTGGGCCAGGTCATGGTCGTCCCCTCAGAGCCGCTCGAGGATGGTCACGTTGGCGACGCCGCCGCCCTCGCACATGGTCTGCAGGCCGTAGCGGCCGCCGGTGCGCTCGAGCTCGTGGAGCAGCGTCGTCATGATGCGAGCACCCGAGGCACCCACGGGGTGTCCGATCGCGATCGCGCCGCCGTTGACGTTGACCTTCTCGTGCGGGATGCCGAGCTCCTTCTCCCAGGCCATCGGCACGGAGGCGAAGGCCTCGTTGCACTCGAAGAGGTCGATGTCGTCGATGCTCAGGCCGGTGCGCTCCAGGGCGCGCTTGGTCGCGGGGATCGGCGCGGTCAGCATGAGCACCGGGTCGGCACCCATCACCGAGATGTGGTGGATGCGGGCGCGCGGCGTGAGGTTGTGCGCCTTCACCGCGGCCTCGGACGCGACGAGCAGCGCGGCCGCGCCGTCGGAGATCTGTGACGAGACGCCCGCCGTGAGCTTGCCGCCCGGCGCGAGTTCCTTGAGCCCGGCGAGCTTCTCCAGGCTGGTGTCGGCGCGCGGACCTTCGTCGGCGGTGATGGTGTCGAAGGCGAGGATCTCGCGGTCGAAGTGGCCGTTCTTCTGGGCGTCGAGCGCGCGCTGATGCGACGTCAGCGCGAACTGCTCCATCTCCTCGCGGGTGATGTTCCACTTGTCCGCGATGCCCTCGGCGCCGGCGAACTGCGAGAGGACGTCGGTGCCGTAGCGGGCAGCCCACTTCTCGGAGCCGGTCCACGGGTCGGTGCGGCCGAGGCCGTAGTGCTCACCGGCGGCGAAGGCGCACAGGATCGTGTACTGCGTCATGTTCTGGATGCCGCCGGCGATGATCAGGTCGTTCGTCCCGCTCATCACGGCCTGCGCGGCGAAGTGCACGGCCTGCTGGGAGGACCCGCACTGGCGGTCGATCGTCACGCCCGGCACGGCCTCGGGCAGCCCGGCCGCGAGCGCCGCGGTGCGGCCGATGTTGCCGGCCTGCGAGCCGAGATTGTCCAGGCAGCCCAGAATCACGTCGTCGATCGCGTTCGGGTCGACGTTGTTGCGCTCGACCACGGCGGAGATGACGTGGGCGCCCATGTCCGCGGGGTGGACCTCGGCGAAACCGCCCTTGCGGCGCCCGACCGGGGTGCGGATGGCATCAACGATGTAGGCCTCGGGCACGACAGAACTCCTCGACAGCAGGGCTCGGAATCGGACGGTGCGTCCAGACACATCCTACGACCCGTGGCCAAAATCTCGGACATCCCGTCCAGACACATAGTGGATCCGGACCGTCCGTTCGGTCACAATGCGCCCATGCCCTCGATCACGCGCAAGGCCCAGAGCAGCCGGGCGCAGCGGCGCGACGACATCCGCGCGAAGCTGCTCACCGCCGTCGAGCAGATGCTGGCCGAGGGCGAGAGCTTCACCGAGCTCTCCGTCGAACGCCTCGTCGCCCAGGCCGGCGTCGCCCGCTCCACGTTCTACGTGTACTTCGAGGACAAGGGCGAGCTGCTCCGCGCCTGGCTCGAGGACATCACCGACTCCCTCGACGACTCCGCCACCGACTGGTGGAACCTCGACGCAGCCGCCGACCGCGACGACCTGCGCAAGGCCCTGTCCCGGATCGTCATGATCTACCGGCCCCACACCAACCTGATGGCCGCCGCCTTCGACGCTGCCGCGTACGACCCGGCCGTCCGCGAGGCCGCGATGGGCCTGATCGCCCACAACACCGCCGGCCTCCGCAAGCACATCAAGGTCGGCCAGCGCGAGGGCTTCGTAGACCCGGACCTCCCCGCCGCCGAGGTCGCCCAGTGGCTGACCTGGATGGCCGAGCGCGGACTCCACCAGCTCGTCCGCGGCGCCACCGACGCCACCGTCGAGTCCCTGATCGACGCCTACACCGCGATCGTCTGGAACACCCTGTACGCCCCCTGCAAGGGCGTCGCCTGACAGACCTCACCCGTCCCAGCGAGGTCAGTGGGACAGCGGGGCGTCGGGGTCGCGAAGGCGGCTGAGGATCGCGGCGGTCATCTCGGCCTCGAGGCGGGCGTCGGAGGGACGGTCGGCGCCGCGGGGGAAGATCAGGTCGTCGAGGAGCGCCATTCCGAGCACCATGGCGGCGGCGCTCGCGCGGGTCGCAGGGCCGACGGGACCGAAGCCGGGAACCTCGGTGAGCTCGCCGATGCCGAGGATCTTCTGCAGCTCGGCGGCGAGCCGGTCGAGCAGGTCGTCCTCGGCCGGGCCGGTGCCGTCGAGGCGGTGACTGATCGCCGCGATCAGGATCGGGCGGTACTCGCGCGCCAGCGCGGACAGGTGGTCGACGAACCGTTCGACGCGTTCGGCCGGTGAGGAGTTCTGCGGGTCGTTGCGCGCGTCGAGGTACTCGGCGACGACCTCGCCGAACGGGCTGACGAACGCCTCGGTGAACAACCCGGTCTTGTCGCCGAACTGGTTGAAGATCACCGTCTCCGAGACCTCGGCCCGGGCGGCGATCGCCTTCGTGGTCGCTCCCGCGTAGCCCTTCGCCAGGAACTCGTCCCGGGCCGCGCGCAGCAAAAGCTCCCGCACGTCGGCGGACGCGCGGCGCGGTCGTTTCGTCGTCGGAGCCATTGACTAGTGACACTACACAAGTCCACGATGTGGTGCGGCACTACACAAGAACTGGGAGACGACGTGGCCCTGGCGAATCGGATCGACCCGGCGACCGCCGCCGCGACCCTCGAACGCTGGATGGGCGCGCCGGTCCGCGACCTGTCCGTCCCCACCGCGAGCGGGCTGTCCTGCGAGACCGTGCTGTTCACCGCGGGCGGGCGCCCGTACGTCGCCCGCGTCGCGCCACCGGACGGCACCGGCCTGTTCCCGACGTACCGGCTCGAGGACGAGGCCCGCATCATGCGGACGCTGGCGGACTCGACGCCGGTGCCCGCCCCGCACGTCGTGGGCGTCGAGCTCGACCCGACCGTCCTCGGCGACCGGTTCCTCGTCATGGACCGCATCGCCGGCCGTGTGCCACCGGACGACCCGCCGTACTCGCTCGCCGGGTGGGTCCTCGACCTCTCCCCCGCCGAGCAGCACCGCCTGCTCGACAACGCACTGGCCACGATCGTCTCCGTCGCGCAGGTCGACTGGGCCGCGCTCGACCTGGGCCTGCGCCGCGTCGGGATCGGTGAACAGATCGGCTTCCTCGAGCACCTCTATGTGACGGGCCATCGGAACCGGCCGCACCCGGTCATCGAGGCCGGCCTCGAACACCTGCGCACGCACGCGCCGACGGACGAGCGGCTGGCGCTCTCGTGGGGCGACGCCCGCATCGGCAACATGCTCTTCGCCGACGACCTCACCGTCGCCGGCGCCCTGGACTGGGAGCTCGCCTCGATCGGGAGTCCCGAGGTCGACCTCGCGTACTTCCTCTACGCGCTACGCCTGTGGTCCGAGGGCTACGGCGCCCCGAGCCCCCCCGGATTCCCCGGCCGGGACGCGATCCTGGCGCGCTGGACCGAACTGTCCGGCCATACGCCGCAGCACCTGGACTACTACGAGCGTTACGCAGCGACGTTCGGCGCGCTCGCCGTGATGCGGGCCGGCATCCTGATGACCAAGGCCGGAATCCTGCCGCCGGACTCGACGATGTGGTTGATCAACCCGGCCAGCGTGATGCTCGCCGACTACCTCGGCGTCGAGGTCCCCGCCGGCGAGGTCACCGGATGGGCGGGGCACCGCTGATGACCCATCACCTCCTGCCCGGCGAGACCGACCTGATCGGCCTCGACCCCCGCGAGCACGCCGGCGCCTACGCACCCCACACCACGCACACGCACTACTTCGGGTTCCAGATCCCCGAGGCGGAGATCGGCTGCTACAGCTACATCCGCTACCAGCCGTACTTCCCGCTGATGCAGGGCAGCGTGCAGATCTTCCAGGGCCTGGACAACTCCTGCGTCCTCGACATGGCACACCTCGACTACTCGATGACGCTCCCCTGGCCCGAGGTCGACGGCAACGTCATCACCACCAGCCGTGGTTACCGCATCGAGTTCGGCGAACTCGGCCGCAAGGCCCGGATCACCTACCGCAGCGCGGACGGCCGCGCTGCGTTCGAGATCGAGCAGACGGCGCTCAGCCCCCTCGTCGGCCGCGCCGCCGTCATTCCCGGCGAAAACCTCGTCGGCCCGATCAGACCCGGCGGCAGCGAGCAGTTCATGCACTGCGTCGGCGAACTGACGCTGCACGGGCGGACGTACGGGATCGACTGCAACACGATCCGCGACCGCTCGTGGAACCAGGACCGGACCGAGGACCGCCGCGGCCGGTTCGACGCCCCGATCTCGTGGACGCCGGTGTACCTCGACGACGGCCGGTACTTCAACCAGGTCGGGTTCGAGGGCCCGAACGCGATGTTCTCCTTCCTCGGCCGCGGCGACGAGATCCGCGAACTCGTCCGCGTCGAACGCACCGTCACCGAGATCCACCCGCAGCTGTTCTACCCGCTCGCACAGGAGATCGAGGCCGAGGACGCGGCGGGTCACGTGCTGCGTCTGACCGGCCGGGCGATCGCCGGATCCCCGATCGTCTCCTGGCCGCACGCCTTCACCTACGACAGCGTCTACCGCTGGGAGACCGACGACGGCGGGGTCGGCTTCGGCCCGTGCCAGGGCATCTGGTTCGAGGCGCATCAGCACGCGATGAGAGGACACGCGTCCCGATGAGGCGTCAGGTTTCCGCCCTCATCGGCGTTCTGACGCTGAGTCTCGCGCTCGGCGGCTGCGGGACGCGGATGTCGGAGGACGCGATCGAGGCGGCCGACGGGACCGCCGCGATGCGCGCCGCCGCTGCGGCCCCGGTCCACGCGAGCGCGTCCCTCCCGGCCGAGCGGGACGTCGCAGCACCGCCGACGACCGGCGGGGGCGCCACCGGCGATCGGCCCGCCACCACCACGGCCGCCGGCACGACGACCGCCGCCGCACCCGCGGCCCGGCGCGACCGACCGGCACCAGAGATGTTCTCTCCAGTGCAGGCGGGGGCGGCCTCGCCCTGCACGACGGCACTGGCGCCCGTCGTCATCGGCCAGACCGCGCCGAGCTCGGGAATCATCGGTGCCTCGAACTTCAACATGCGCACCGGGCTCGCGCTCTGGCTGCGCGACGTGAACGCCCGCGGCGGGGTGCAGTGCCACCCGGTGCAGCTGTACCAGATGGACGACGCCGCGGACCCCGCGCGCGTGACGTCGAACCTCAACGAGCTCGTGCACAACAAGAAGGCGATCGCGATCGTCGGGGCCGGGGTCCCGACCACCTTCGCCGCCGCGAAGCGGTTCGCCGAGCAGCACGAGGTGCCGTTCGTCGGCGGCGACCTGATCGAGGCGCCGTGGTTCTCCAGCCCCTGGTTCTTCCCTCAGGGCGGCGGGCCGCTCGCCGCGTACGCCGGAGCGATGAAGGAGGCGGCGCGCGCCGCGCGGTCGGACCGGATCGGGCTCGTCTACTGCGTCGAGGCCTCGATCTGCGGCCAGATCAACGCCAACTTCGAGGCGATGGCGAAGGCGTCGCGTCTGCAGGTCGTGCTGCGCAAGATCTCGTCGATCACCTCGCCCGACTACACGGCCGAGTGCCAGGCCCTGAAGTCCGCCGGCGCCGACGCGGTCTTCGTCGCGCTCGAGGGCTCCGGCAACGCGCGCTTCGCGCGGTCCTGCCTCTCGCTCGGATACACCCCCGCCGTCGCGACCTCCGCCCTGGCGGTCACCGCCGAGGCGGCGCTCGACCCCAACGTCCGCAGGCTCGGCGCGTTCCTCGGCGCCGGCAACGTCCCGTTCCTCGCGACCGAGGGTGTGGGTGTCCGCGCGTTCCGGGCCGCCTACGAACGCTTCGCCCCGGGCACCTCGATCGACCAGAACACGATCAGCCAGTACACCTCGGGACGGCTGTTCGAGCAGGCGTTCGCGAACGTCGCGACGCAGGCCCGCGCCGGTGCCCTGACCCGGGGACTGCTGCTCGAGGGACTGTGGCAGGTCCGGAACGAAACCCTGGACGGACTCGCGCCGCGCATCACGTTCCACCGCGAAGCGCCTCCATCGCCCAACGACTGTTACGGCCTGCTCCACCTGACGAACACCGGCTACACCGCGCCCAGCGGAGGCCGGTTCACCTGCCTCTCAGGTCTTCCGAAGGGCTTTTGAACCCGACTCATCAACAGCCCGGCGTATATTGCGCCCCATGCCAGTCGACGTCGACGCGGTCGTCTCCGAGATCGCGCGCGTCATCGACACCAATCTGCCTGAGCTGACGACCGAACTGACGGACTACTTCGTCGAGGTCATCCCCGAGTTCCAGCACGACGAGACCGTGCGGCAGCTGATGGTCGCGAGCACCTCCTCCAACCTGGAGGCCATCGTCGACGTGCTCGCCCACAAGATTCCCGTCGACAGCATCGCGGTCCCGGCCGCCGCCGCCGAGTACGCCCGTCGGTTCGCCCAGCACGAGCTCTCGCTCGAGGCCCTGCTGCGGGCCTACCGGCTGGGTCAGCACCGGCTCACCGAGTGGTCCCTCGCGCTGCTGCGCGAGATGCCTGACCTCGAGACGGACCGCGCGCTCGCCGCCGTCGCCGAGATCACCCAGCGCGTCAACCGCTACATCGACCAGGTCATCGCCGGGCTGATCGACATCTACGAGGCCGAGCTGCGACGCTGGAACAGCCGCACGGGCGCGGCCCGCACCGCCCAGGTGCGCACGATCCTGGAGAACGAGAACCTGACGGACAGCTCGGCCGAGCACCTGCTGGGCACCCCGCTCTCGGGTCGGCACCAGGCCGCGATCGTGTGGGTGGCGCCGGCGACGCCCGATCCGGACGCCGCGTTGCAGGCGGCGAACCGCCTGCTGATCGAGGCCTCGGGCCGCAATCCCCTGACTCTGCTGGCCGACGACCACACCATGTGGGCCTGGCTCAGCGGACCGAGCGAGCCGCTCGTCGACCTCCCGCTGCTCCGGGAGCGCCTGATCGCCCACCCGGGACTGCGTATCGCGCTGGGTTCGCCGGGGGCCCGGCTGAGCGGGTTCCGGAGCACGCTGCGCGAGGCCCAACGGGCCCGCAAGGTGGCCGAGACGATGAGCGGCAACGACCAGCTCGTTGTGTTCGACGAGGTCGCGATCGCGGCGTTGCTGACCGACCACCCGGACGAACTGTGGAACTGGACCGAGCGCGTCCTCGGCGGTCTCGCCGCGACGGACGACTCCACCGCTCGGCTCCGCGCGACCGTCCGCTGCTTCCTCGACGCCAACGGCAGCTTCACCGAGGCTGCCGCCCGGCTGCATCTGCACAAGAACACCGTCAGCTACCGGATCCGCAAGGCCGAGGAGGTGCGCGGCCGGCCTCTCGGCGACGGCCGCCTCGACCTCGAGGTGGCCCTGCTGGTGTGCGACCTGCTGTGGAATCGCGTCATCGCGATTGCGGCACCGGCCCCCAGCACGCCGAAGTCCCGCAGCGTCCGCTCGGTCTGAGCGGCGCTACGGGACTCGACGGGGGTAATTGCTAGACGTGGTCCCGGGGGGCGCCGACGCTGCTGTTCTCCAGGCGGTGGGCCGGTGCCGGGTTGCGGACCTCGAGCTCGAGGGTCGCGCTCTCGAGGAAGGCGCGCAGCTCCGCGAGAGCCGCTTCCTTCCACTCCTCCAGCGACTCGGTCACCGCCGCGGCCCGCCGGCTCTGTTCCTGCATCTGCTGCTGGATCATCACCATGGCGCCGAGGCCGATCAGCGCCAGCCCCACCAGGCCACCGGACGCGAGGTACGGCATCTGGAGCACGATGTCGTCGTTGCGGCGCACACCGAGGAACCCGAGCAGCACGCCCACCAGGCCGCTCAGGACCAGAGCACCGGCGAGTGCCTTCAGTCGGAGATCTCTCACGCGGTCGTTCATCGGTGCTCCTCTATGCGATGGGGCGCTTGCGAAGGATGGCGAGCAGGCCGGCTATGCCCAGCGCCGCTGCCAGGAGCAGGTAGCGGTACCCGTCCTTGAACTGGTCCGGGGCGAGGCTGGGCCGGGTGAGGGTGAAGCCGACCGGAGCCGCGGCGGCCGGGGCGGCGGCGTTGATGCCCACGGTCGGCAACGCGCCGGCCGTGGCCGGCAGCGCGCCGAGGTCGGCCGTGGCGGGGAGGTCCGCGCCGGTGGCGGTGTCGACGCCCGGGAGCGCCGAGCCGTCGGTCCCGGCGGCCGGCGCCAGGTCGGGACCGCCGAGCGAACCGAGGGCGCGCGAGGTCACCTTGGCGGTGACCTTGCCGTACTCGAACGTCTCGTCCGACCCGATGTCGCTGGGCTTCTCGATGTCCGACTCCGGGAGCTTGTACCGGAAGGTGAAGGCCGACCCGTACAGCTCGGCCTCTCCGTCGCCCACCTTCACGGTCTCCGTCGAGGCCATGAAGGTCAGGCCCTGTTCCGCCAGTCCGGCCACGCCCGCGTTGAAGGCCGCGATGCTGGAGGCCGGGAGCGGGATCTGGTCCGAGATCCGCAGGCCGTTCTTGTCGAGGATGACCGGCACGCCGGCCAACGACGCTCCGGACGTGTGCACCTGCAGCGAGGTGACCGGCTTCTGACCCGGCGCGATGGTGATCGTCGCGATGCTGTCGACGTTCGCGATCTTCAAGCCCGTCGGGCCACCGATCAGGAGGTTCTGGATCGAGCTGATCGCCTTGGTCTGGACGGTGCCGTCCGGCAGGACCGCGCTCTCGCTGCGCGAGATGCCCGCGCCGGCCGTGTACACCGGCGTGGTGACGCTCTGCCCGGAGGCACTGGCGATGGCGTTCGGGCTGTCACTGGCGCGCGCGGACAGGTCGGCGTTGCGGACCTCGCTGCCCAGGCTCGGGCCGCCGCCGTTGCCGGCGGACAGCGAGTTCTCGCGCGGCGCGAGCTCCGACGGCGGGTCCTGTGCGTTGACGACGGTCGGGAACTGGGTCATCGTGCCGGGCGGCGCCGAGGTGACCACGAACGCGTCGCCGAGCGGACCGAGGGTGAACCCGGCGGCCAGGGCCTGGGACTTGCCGAGCTGTACCGAGCTCTGCGAGAGCAGGTAGCCACCGGCCGTCTCGACGGGCACGCGGCTGACCACACTGGCCGGGGTCGCCTGGCTGGCGGCGTAGTACACCGCGAGGTTGTCCGGTGCCGCGGCCCGGGCGGGAGCGTCCCACAGGATGGCCACGCCGGCGGTGAGCAGCAGGGCGGTCGATCCCGCCGCCGTCTGCACTCCCCGCTTTCGCAGCAGCTGTCTCTTCGAGTTGCTCATAGGTGGTAGGCCTCCTCGACCGCGCCGATCCGGATGGCAGCCGCCGGTGTTCCGCTGAACGCCACGTGCCCCTTCTTCAAGACGTACACCCGGTCCGACACGTCCATGGCCCGGTGCACGAACTGCTCGATGAGCAGGATGGACAGTCCTTCCTTGTTCAGCTCCAGGAGCCGGGCAAGGATCTCGTCGACCACGAGAGGGGACAGACCGAGGCTGAGCTCGTCGATGAGCAGCAGCTTCGGATCACTCATGAGCGCCCGGGCGATGGCGAGCATCTGCTGCTCGCCGCCGGACATCGAGCCGGCGAGCTGCGCGCGGCGCTCGGCCAGGCGGGGGAACAACGCGTAGGCGTCGGCGAGGCGCGACTCGACGACCTTCGACCGGCGACGCACGGACCAGGCCCCGAGGCGCAGGTTGTCCGCCACGCTCATCTCGGGGAACACCCGGCGGCCCTCGGGCACGTGCGCGAGCCCGGCCTGCACGGCCACGGCCGGGCCGCGGTTGTCGATCCGGACGCCGTTGACACTGACGGTTCCGGCCTGCGGCCGCACCAGACCGGTGATGCCACGGAGGCTGGAGGTCTTGCCCGCGCCGTTGGGTCCGAGGAGAGCGACGATCTCGCCGGGGTTGACCTGGAGTGTGAGCCGACGGACGGCGAGCACGTTGCCGTACCCGACGTCGAGCGCGCGGGTGGCGAGAATCGGCTTGGCCGCCCCGGTCACGGCGGCGACGGCAGCGGGAACCGGGGAGCTGACCGGATCGCTCTGCGACGTGACTGTCATACCGCGGCCTCCTGGACCGTGCTCCCGAAGTACGCCGCACGGACCTCGGCGTTGGCCCGGATGTCGGCCGGGGTGCCCTGGGCGAGCAGCTTGCCGAAATTCAGAACGTAAATTCGGTCGCAGATCGACAGGATCATCGCGACATCGTGCTCGATGATAAGCACCGACATGTTCCGTTCACGGCTGATTCGGGCAAGAAGTGCCCCGAAATAGGCCGATTCGGTGCTGTCCATCCCGGCGCCGGGCTCGTCGACCAGCAGCACCGTGGGTTCGAGCACGATTGCTCGTGCCACCTCCACCATCCGCTGGGTGCCGAAGGGCAGGTCGCCCACGGGGGCTTCGAGCACGTCGGTGAGCCCGCACTGGGCGGCGATCGAGTGGACGATCTCGCGCGACTTGCGCTCCGCGGCGCCGGCGAGGCCGAGTGCCGCCCGAAGCGCGCCCGCGCGGTAGTGGCGGTGGCGGCCGAGCAGCAGGTTCTCCTCCACCGACAGATGCTTGAAGAGCTGCGCCTGCTGGAAGGTGCGGGCCAGGCCCATGTTCGCCCGCTCGCTCGCGGGCATGTTCGAGATGTCCGTACCGTCGAGCGTGATCGAACCTGACGTCAGTTTCTGAGCACCGGTCAGGCAGTTGAAGCAGGTCGTCTTGCCGGCACCGTTCGGGCCGATCAGCCCGACGATCTCGCCCGGGCGGACCTCGATGTCGACGTTGTCGTTCGCCACGAGGCCTGCGTACCGCTTCGTCAGGCCGGTGCCGATCAGATGGCCACTCATGAACGCACCCCCGGCACGAGCCGAACCCGAAGAACGCTGCCCACCGGCGGGGGGCTGTCGGAGACCGTGGCGTGCACCCGCGGCGGCGTGTGATCCACCTCGTCGTGCGGGACGAACGAGCCGTAGCGCACCGGTTCGCCGCGCACCGCGTCCGCCACGGCCTTGCGAGCCGCCTTCAGGGCGCCGGTGACGCCGTCGAAGCCGGAGAGCAGGGTCAGGAGCAGCGCGATCGACGTCACCAGGAACAGGCGGACGTCGAACATGTTGACCAGCGGCTGACCGACGGCGAGGAAGGTCCCGCCGACGAGGGCCCCGAGCAGCGCCTCGGCACCGCCGAGCACCGGCATGGCCAGGTAGAACAGCGACTGCAGCACGCTGAACTGCTCGGGAGCCGGCGTCGCCTGGAACAACATCCCGTAGAACAGACCCGCGATGGAGGCCAGCGCCGCGGACGCCGCGAACAGGCCGATCTTGTACGGCGCGATCTTGATCGCCATGGCCTGGGCGGCCTGCTCGGAGTCACGGATGGCGAACAGCACGCGGCCGACGTCGGTGCGTCGGGTGTTGTAGGCCAGCACCAGGGCGATCGCCAGGATCACCAGGACCGCGTAGTACAGGCCGCGGTCGGAGGTCGTCTGGATGCCCACCAGGTTCGCACGCGGGACCTGGTCGGCGGCGATCCCACGAACCTCGGGGCGGGTGAAGAAGTACTGCTGGCACGCGGCGCCGAACGCCAGCGTGGCGATCGTGAAGTACACGCCGCGGAGCCGCAGGGAGGGAATGCCGAGGATCAGGCTGACGGCGGCACCGATGAGCCCGATCAGAGGAACCGTCAGAACCAGGGGCACGTCGTTGTTCAGCAACTTGGCGCCGAAGTAGCACCCGACCCCGACGAAGGCCGCGTGCCCGAGACTGATCTGGCCCGTCCACCCGACGAGGATCACCAGCGAGAGACCGATCAGCGCGTAGATCGCCGACAGGCTGCCGTAGAAGTGCGCGACCTGCGGGGTCAGCAGTGGCCAGACCAGCAGGCCGATCGCGATCGCCGTGACGGTGCCCACTTCGAGGGCCTTGCCGTTCATCAACGGACCGCCGGTGAGCCGAACGCCGCGATCCGCCGCGTTCTGGACGCTCTTCACGCCCGCCTGCACGCCCCCAGCCATCAGAACTCCGAAACGACGTCGAGGGTCGGCTTGTTCGACCGCACCAGCAGGACTCCCAGCAGCGCGATGAAGACCAGCAGTTGGCCGATGCCCGCGACCGGCTGGTACCCCTGGCCGAAGCTGAAGATCAGCCCGACCGCGACCCCGCCCGCGCCGGCCAGCGGCAGGCTGTTGAACCCGCCGAGAGCCGCCGCGACCAGGGAGGAGATCAGCACGAAGGTCAGGCTGATCTGGTCGAGGCTGTTGAGGTGGATGTACATCAGGCCGGCCAACGCGGCGCTCGCGCCGCCGATGGCCCAGGTCAGCGTGACGATGGAGCGGACCGGTAGCCCGACGATGCGGGCCGCACCCGGGTCCTGCGCGATGGCGGTGATGCCGACACCGACCCAGGTCTTGGCGAGCATCCAGTAGAGCGCCCCCGCCAGCGCGATGACCAGGCCGGCCGTCGCAATCTGGTGGACCGTCACACCGGTGTTGCCGATGCGGACGAGCGTGTCCGGGAAGACCGAGGCGATGACCGGGTTGTTCGGGCCCCACAGCTGCACGGTCAGTTCGGTGAGCAGCAGCAGGACGCCGGTAGTGGCGGTCAGGGTCGCGAGCGCGCCGCGCGACTGCACGGGCCGGACGACGAACTTCTCGACCCCCGCACCGAGCACCGCACCGACGAGGATCGCCCCCGCCGTGGCGACCGCGACCGGAAGGCCGAAGTCGCCCATCAGCGTGTAGTGGAAGACGAACGCCGAGAAGACGCCGATCGCACCTTGGGCGAGGTTGATCACCCGGCTGACCCGGTAGATCACCACCACGCCGAGAGCGACCAGGGCGAAGATCGCTCCGTTGGCCAGTCCCGTGACGAGGTATCCGAAGAACCGCTCCATGGATCAGAACGTCCGCGCCGGGGCGATCCGGCTGCGGGTCCGGTCCGCGACGAAGTCCGGACGGACGCTCTCCGAGACGCTGGACTTCGCCCCGGCCGGCGAGAACCGCTTGGACTCGATCTGCCAGGCGAGGTTGTCGTCGGCCTTGAGGATGATCCCGCTCGGCACCGCGTTCTTCAGGTTCGCGAAGTCGAGCTTGAGGCCGAGCCCCACGTCGAAGGAGCGCATGGTCCTGAGCTGCTTGACGAAGTCCGTACGGGTCACCTTCGGGCCGATCGCCTTCAGCGTGGCCACGATCGCGGCGGCGCCGACGTAGGCGGCCTGCTCGTAGAAGTGGTGGAAGGTGTTCGGGTAGTAGAACTCGGTGATCTTCTTGTACTCGCGCAGCCCGGGCGAGTCCGACTTGTAGAAGTCGTACATCGTCAGGCCGTACATGCCCTTGCCGTACGCGCCGGCGGCCAGCGGCACGTCGTCCGCGGCGACGAACCCGCCGAAGAAGATCGGCTTCCAGCCGGTGCGCTGCGCGGCCTGGATGAACTTGATCGTGTTCACCGGGTCGTTGCAGAACAGGACGGAGTCGACGTTCGCGTTCTTCAGCGCCGCGACCTGGCTGTCGAGGCTGGTCTCGACGTCGGCGTTGAGCGCGACCGACACCATCTGGGCCCCGAGGGCCTCGGCGGTGGACTTGACCTTGCCCGTGCAGGACGGACCGGCGCCGTTACGGAGCTGCGAGACGCCGATGCGCTTGACGCCCAGCGTCTTCACCGCGTGGGTGGTGATGAGGGCGCCGACCGAACCGCCGGGGATCTGCGTCGGGTACATCCACGGGCTGGTGAACTCCTGGTCGTACAGACCGGAGGAGCCGACCCACGGCAGCTTGTTGTCGGCCAGGGTCTTCTGGACGATGTCCAGGTTGAAGTCCAGGGACGGGCCCATCATGAAGACCTTGTCCTGGGCGGCCAGCTTGGACAGGCAGCCGGTCGTGCCGTCGGCGGTCCCGCCGGTGTCGCACGGCGAGTAGACGATCTTGCGCCCGCAGATGCCGCCCTGGCTGTTGATGTAGTTGAAGTAGGCGGTGGCCGCGTTCTGCGAGACCTGGCTGTACTTGTCCAGGAAGCCGCCGTTGAAGAACGTGGCGCCGATCTTGATGGTCGTCTCGGTGACCCCGGTGTCCGTGGCGCCGCCGTTGCCGCCGGCCGGCGCGGCCGCGCCACAGGCGACGGTGCCGCCGGCCGGCTTGGTGGCCGTGGCGCCGGTGTCGTTGGTCGTCGCCGACTTGTTCTTGTCGCCGGCGGCGGCCGCGTCGGGGGCGGTGGCGGGGCCGGCGCCCTGGGCCGCCGGCGCCGCGCCCGCGCCGGGGACGACCGCTCCCGGAACGTCGGCGCCGGCCGCCGGGGCCGCCGCGCCGCCACCGAGGTCCGGCCCCGCGGCACCGGCGGCCGGACCGGCCGCCCGCTGCGCGGCGACGGACTCCTTGACCTCCTGGGAGGCACCACAGGCAGTGACCAGGGCACCGGCCGCGAGGAGCGCGACCAGTCGGACCGATGAGAGCGAGCGGGAGGAGGGCACGTTCAACTCCGGGGACTTGTTGTGCTGCGGGACCAAAGACGTGTGGTCAAAGGTACGAATCGACGTGATTGGGGTCACTGTCACACGGGCACAATCTCCGTCGCCCCCTTTGGGCTCACCGGACCAGCCCCGCGGACGCCCGGGGCCGGCCCGACCGTTCGGTTGCACAATCGTGACGAAATCGGACACCGAATCGCGCGCCGGCGACTGCGGAGTGTGAGATCGGGAATTCGAGCGGACGCCGGTGACCTGGGTCGCGGGACGTGGTTGTGTGGGGGCGTGTCCGGCGGCGCTGACCTGACCGCGGCCGCGCAGATCGCCGCGGCGGTCCGACGTCTCGCGGCCTCCCGTGCGGCACTGACCGCGGACCTGGTCGCGCTGTTCGCCGCCGAGATCGCGCCGCTGCAGCACGACGACCCGATGCGCAGCCTGCTGGCTGCGTCCACCGACGAGAGCGTGGCCGCCGGCCTGTACGTGCTGGAGCAGGGCGTGGACCCCCGCCTGCTCGGTGCGCCGCCGGCCGCGCTCGCCTACGCGCGCCGACTCGCCCAGCGGGGCATCCCGGTGTCCGCCCTGCTGCGCGCCTACCGCCTGGGCCACGCGGCCTTCATCGAGGCCGCCCTGTCCGAACTGGCCGCCGATCCCGACTGCAGCCCGGCCGAGACCGCGGCCGCGGGGGTGCACCTGCTGCGCGTCTCCACCGCCTACGTCGACTCGGTCTCCGAGCTCCTCGTCGTCGCGTACGAGGAGGAACGCGCCACGTGGACGCAGCACCGCTCGTTCGTGCGGACCGCGCGGATCGCTGCGCTCCTGGACGGCGAACCGGTGGACCTCGCCGCCACCGAGACCGCGCTCGGGTACCGGCTCGGGCAGACGCATCTGGCCGCCCTGCTCTGGTTCGAGGCGCCGTCCGCCGAACCCGGCGAGCAGCTGCGCCGACTCGAGCAGCTGACGGCGGCGGCCGCGGCCGTCCACCAGGGGCAGCATCTTTTCCTGCCGACCGACGAGGCCAGCGCTTCGGTCTGGATCAGCGTGCCGGACGAGTTGGAGGACCTCGACGACCTCGTACGGGTGCTGGGCGGACGAGCGGGGGCCCTGGGGGAACCTGCCCCGCGGGTCGCGCTCGGCCGCCCCGAGTTCGGGGTGGACGGTTTCCGCGCCAGCCACCGGCAGGCCGACCAGGCCCGGAGTGTTGCGCTCGCGGCCGGTCCCGCCGCAGCCCGGGTCACCTCGTTCTCCGACGTCGGGGCGATCGCGCTGCTGTGCGCCGATCTGGCGGCCACCCGGGTCTGGGTGGCCGACACCCTCGGCGCGCTCGCCGTCGACGACGAGGACACCGAACGCCTGCGCGAGACCGTTCGCGTGTTCCTCAACCTCGGGTCCAGCCACACCGCCGCGGCCCGGACGCTGAACCTGCACAAGAACTCCGTGCAGTACCGGATCGCGAAGGCCGAGGCGCTGCGCGGGCGGCCCTTCCGCTCGGACCGCGCGGACATCGAGCTGGCGCTGCGCGCCTGCCGGGTGCTCGGACCGGCCGTGCTACGGCCGTCGACGTGACGCCCCGTCAACAGCTGTTGTGCCCCGGCCACGGCGGACCGGGCGACCTCTGGTGCGGCGGACCATGGGCACCGGGTGTCGTCAGTTCCTAGCGTCGTACCACCCGAACTGCAGCGCTGCGGAAGGTGACGGCCGATGACCACCGACATCTGGTTCGACAACGAGGAACTGTCGAACGCGAGCGGCAATCCCGACCGGCCCTACGACGAGATCAACCTGTCGGCGGAGGCCTTCTGGTGGGCGACCGCGGCCGAGCGGGAGAAGACATTCGCGGTGCTGCGCCGGGAGCGGCCGATCACCTGGCAGCCGCCGTTCGAGGCGCAGCTGATCGAGGTTCCGGACGACTACGGGTACTGGGCGATCACGACCCACCGTCACCTGATCGAGGTCACCCGCCGGCCGGAGGACTTCCGCTCCGCGCCGTCGATCCTGATGGAGAATCTGCCGGTCCAGGTCATCGACGCCGCGCAGTCGATCATCGCGATGGACCCGCCGCGGCACACCGGCCTACGCCGGTTGCTCGCGTCGGCCTTCACCCCCAAGCAGATGCGCCGGATCGAGGATCAGATCCACGCGAACGCGGCGCGGGTCGTCGACAACCTGATCCAGAAGGCGAAGGAGTCACCGGACGGGTGGGTGGACTTCGTCGCCGAGTGCGCCTCGCTCCTGCCGATGCACAACATCAACGACATGATGGGCATCCCGGACGGCCAGCGGCAGGAAGCCGCCGAGTGGATGATGAAGGCGACCTCCTGGGGCGATCCGGAGTACGCGGAGACTCAGGACGAGACGATCGAGATGCTCTTCGACGCCGTCGTGTACATGCACGACCTCGCCGAGGACCTCATCGAGCAGCGCCGGGTGAACCCGGGACCGGACCTGTTCTCCTCGCTCGTCCTCGCCGAGGTCGACGGTGAGCGACTGACCAACCACGAGATCGGGTCGTTCTTCGTCCTGCTGACGATCGCCGGCAACGACACGACCCGACAGTCGATCGCGCACGGGCTCAAGGCGCTGACGGACTTCCCCGAGCAGCGCGCGTGGCTGCTCGAGGACCTGCCGAACCGGATGGGCACCGCGGTCGAGGAGATCGTGCGCTGGGCGACCCCGATCGCGACGTTCCGCCGCACCGCCGCCCGCGACTGCGAGCTCGACGGCGTCCAGATCACGCAGGGCGACAAGGTCGTGCTGTTCTACTCCTCCGCCAACCGCGACGAGCTGGCGATCGAGCGCCCGCACGAGCTGGACCTGTCCCGGCACCCGAACCCGCACGTCGGGTTCGGCGGCGGCGGGATCCACCACTGCCTGGGCAACCAGCTCGCCCGGTTCCAGGTCCGGGCCCTGTTCTCCGAGCTGCTGACGCGGTGCCCGGACATCGTCGCCGGGGAGCCGGAGATGACGCCCAGCAACTTCTTCCACATCGTGAAGCGGATGCCCTGCCGGCCGTTCCCGGCCTGATCGGACATTGGTACTTACTCGGAGTAAGAAACGGGGTTATGGTGGTCTCATGAGCGATTCCGTGGACGTCCTCATCATCGGCGCGGGCCTGTCCGGCATCGGGACCGCGACGCGCCTGCAGCGCGAACGGCCGGGCAGCACGTACGAGATCCTCGAGGCCCGGGACGCGATCGGCGGGACCTGGGACCTGTTCCAGTACCCCGGCATCCGCTCCGACACGGACGCCTTCACCATGGGCTACTCGTTCCGGCCCTGGCGCGGGCGCGAGTCCATCACCTCCGGCGACTCGCTCCGCACGTACATCCGCGACATGGCCCGGGACGCCGGCGTCGAGCAGCACATCCGCTTCCGCACCAAGGCGCTCGGGGCGTCGTGGTCCTCGGAGACCGCGCGGTGGACCGTGCGCGCCGAGAGCGACGGACAGCCCGTCGAGATCACCGCGAGCTTCCTCTACGTGTGCGCGGGCTACTACGACTACGACAAGGGCCACACGCCACACTTCCCCGGCCAGGAGGAGTTCGCCGGGACGCTCGTGTACCCGCAGTTCTGGCCGAAGGACCTCGACTACGCGGGCAAGCGCGTCGTCGTCATCGGCAGCGGCGCCACGGCGATCACGCTCGTGCCGTCAATGGCCCCGACGGCCGCTCACGTGACGATGCTTCAGCGCACGCCGACGTGGGTGCTCTCGCTCCCCGAGGTCGACAAGGTCGCCGTCGGCCTGCAGAAGGTGCTGCCGGCGTCGGCCGCGCACCGGATCGTGCGGGCGAAGAACGTCCTGACGCTGCAGACGATGTACGCGCTCAGCCGGCGGCGCCCGCAGACGTTCAAGAACATCTGCCGCAAGACCGCGCTGCACTTCCTCAAGGACCCGGCGTACGTCGACGAGCACTTCACACCGCCGTACGAGCCGTGGGACCAGCGGCTGTGCCTGGTGCCGAACGGCGACCTGTTCAAGGCGATCCGCGACGGCTCCGTCGACGTGGTCACCGACCACATCGAGCGGTTCGAGCAGGCCGGCATCCGCCTGAAGTCGGGCCAGTTCCTGGAGGCGGACGTCATCGTCTCCGCGACCGGCCTCACCCTCAAGCCGCTCGGTGGCCTGACCCTCGACGTCGACGGCCGACGGGTCGACATCTCCGACACCGTCGCCTACCGCGCCTGGATGCTGTCGGGCGTCCCGAACTTCGGGTTCTGCTTCGGCTACTCCAACAACTCCTGGACGCTGCGCGCCGACCTGTCGGCCCGGTACCTGATCCGCCTCCTCGACCACATGGAGGCTCACGGGTTTCGCACCGCGCTCCCGACCCCGCCGCCGGGCATGGAGCGCCGGCCGTTCCTGGATCTGACGTCGGGTTACGTCCAGCGGGGCATCGACCAGTTCCCGAAGTCCGGCACCGTCGGGCCGTGGGTCGTCACCCAGAACTACCTGGGCGACCTCCTCGCCTCCCGCCGCGCCGACGTCACCGAGGACATCGTGTTCTCCGCGACCGCGAAGGTCCCGGCACCGGCCTAACGTCCGCCGGGGCGGCGCAGGCCCTGTTCGAGGAGTGTGATCGCTCGCGCGACGCGGTCGGTGAAACTGTCGCGCTCCTGACCGTGCGCGTAGACACAGGCCCGCAGCGAGCTGACGATCGCGCCGCCGACGACGTGGCAGTACAGGTCGGCTCGCTTGCGCCCGGTCGCCGTCGCGAAGGTGGCCGCGATGATCTCCTCCCACTTCAGGAGGTTGGTCGCCATGGGACCCTGCAGCGCCGGGTCGGTGAGCCAGAGCGCGAACTGAGCGGCGAAGAAGTCCGGATCGGCTTCGGTGAAGCTCTCGACCGCCGCGATCACGGCGTCGCGGACGACCGGCCAGGCGTCGTCCCCACGCTTCACCACGGCGCACGCGGCCCGGAACCCCTCGGTCGCCTCGGGAACGCCGAGGAAGACGGCCTCCTCCTTGGTCGCGAAGTACCGGAAGAAGCTGCTCGGGTGATAGTCGGCGGCCTGGGCGATCTCGGCAACGGTCGTCGCGTCGAACCCCTGCTCGGTCATGAGCGTCACGGCGCGGTGCGCGAGATCCCGCCGGACCCGGGAGCGGCGCAGTTCGACCTTCGTCCGTCCGGGCACGTCGTCGACTGTAGGCCATCGCAAGATTACGAGTGACTCTTGTTATTGCGAGTCACTCTTACTTAGGCTGTCGCTCATGGACCGCGCCCTCGAGATCGACGTCACCACACAGCTGCTCGACCTGATGGCCAATCCCTCGATGGCGATCGGCGACGAGATGACAGAAGTGCCGGTCGCCGTCTACACCGACCCGGAACGCTTCGCCCGGGAGCAGCAGCGCCTGTTCGCCGGCCTCCCGCTGCTGGCCGGGCTCTCCGGCGAGCTGCCGGAACCGGGCGACTGGAAGTTGTTCGAGCCGCCCGGGACGTCCCTGCTGCTGGTGCGCGGCGACGACGGGGTGGTCCGCGGGTTGCGGAACGCCTGCCGTCATCGCGGCGCCCCGGTCGTCGAGGAGGCGAGCGGATCCAACCGGAGCTTCACCTGCCCGTACCACTCGTGGACCTACAACCGCGCCGGCGAACTCGTCGGCGTCCCGCAGGCGGAGACGTTCCCCGGGTTGTGCCGGGAGGCGCGCGGCCTGTCGGCCGTGTCGGTCGCCGAGCGCGCCGGCGTCCTGTGGGTGCTGCCGACCTCGCAGGGCGAGCCGTTCGACCTCGACACCCACCTCGGTCCGTTCGACGCCGAGCTCCACCGGTGGAACCTCGGCGACCTGCACTACTTCGACCGTCGCGTGCACCGCATCGCGGCGAACTGGAAGCTGGCGGTGGACACCTTCACCGAGGGCTACCACATCCCGAACCTGCACCAGAACACGATCAACATGTTCGCCGCCAACGGGCTGCTACTGGCGGACAGCTTCGGCCGGCACCACCGGCAGGCCGTCGCGATGCGCTGCCTGACCGACTCCACCGAGGGTCCGACCGAGACCTGGACCGGCTTCGACGACGGCGGCATCGGGTTCGTCTACCTGATCTTCCCAAACACGATCCTGCTGTTCTTCGGCGACCACGCCGAGCTGTTCCAGGTCTTCCCCGACGGCATCGACCACTCGGTCACCGTGCAGTCGCTGTACTCCTACGACCCGATCGAGACCGAGGACCAGCGCATCATTCTCGAGACCGCCCTCGACTTCTTCTACGAGATCATCGGCTCCCAGGACTACCGCATGGCCGCCGGCGTCCAGCGCCTGATCGCCACCGGGGCGAACGAGACCTATCTCCTCGGGCGGTGCGAGGCCCTGACCCAGGCCCTCCACCGCGACTGGGCCGCCGCGACCGGCTACTGACTGCGATCGCGCCAGCGGTCGTTGGACGGATCGAGGAGGGCGCGGATGCGGTCGTCGTCGGCCCAGGCGAGGGCTTCGAGGGTGAGGGCGTCGAGATAGCCGACGTGCTCGGTGGTCAGGTCCTCGATGCGCAGCCGCGGCCCGTTGCCGCGGCGGTCGATCGAGAGATGGACGGCCGCGAACTCGTTCTCGACGACGCCCAGCGGCTCGAGCTCCGGTTCCTCCATGAGATCGACCCGATCAGATCAGGAACGAGAGCGTGTACAGGGGCATGTCCCGGTCGACGAGCGTGACCTTCTTCCAGGACAGTTTGATCTCGTCGCCCACCCGACGCAGGCGGTACTCGACACGGCCGGCCCAGAGCACGGTGCCGCGCTCGCGGCACTCGACCGCGAGCAGAGCGGCGGCGACCTCGGTGTCGCCGTTCTCGTGCCGGCCGAGGATCTCGACGTTGCTGATCGAGTGGACGACGTTCGACTTCGGGATCTGCGAGTGCCGCTTGCCCGACTTCAACTGACGGACGCGGGTGCCGATCCGGGACCGGTTGTCGAACAGCACGGAGACCTGGGTGGTGGGGTCCTCGGCGGACTCACCGCCGGCGGGCACCCAGTAGATGGCGTCGTCGGTCCACAGCGCCTCCCACCCGTCGTAGTCGTGGGCGTCGGAGAGCCGGGCCTCCCGGTAGACGAACTGCTCCGCCTCGGTGAGCGGAATGACGCCCGGGCCGGTCGAACGATCGGCCAGCCGTTCGGACACCGCCGTCATCACTTCTCCATCAGGGACTTGTAGTGGCGCCAGATCGCGCGGATCGGCACCTCGTCGGTGTTGTAGCCGATGAGCTTGCCGTTCTCGTCGACCCGCTCGCGGTTGGCGCCGCGGTTGACGACCAGCCACTCGGGGTCGCGGGCCCGGACGCCGCGCTGGTTGCGCTCGTACATCTCGGAGTCGTCGGCGAGCAGGAAGCCGGCCGGGCCGACCGAGCCGATCGTCTGCTGAAGCAGACGGCGGTTCATCTCCTCGCCGCCGTCGAGCTGAATGGCCGTCACGTGCTGCACGGTCTCGTCGACCGCCATCGGTTGGATGACGAAGATCTGGATCTCGGCGATGAACAGGTTGGGGAAGACCATGAGGTGCGGCGAGCCCTCGATGAGGATCTCGTCGGTCTTGTCCCCGTGAACCTCGCGCATCTTCGCGATGTAGTTGGGGACCTTGTCCGGGGTGGTGCCGAACCAGCCCATGACGTTGCCGAGCCGCCGGAACTCGGGGCGCAGGTCGTTCTCGGTGTGCCCGTTGCCGAGGTCACGGCTGACGGCCTCCGCGGTGTCGGAGTACAGCGCGCCGATGCCGCTCTCGGCGGAGACGAAGACCGAGGAGTGCACGAACTGCGGGTGGTACCCGTCGGTCTCGTTCTCCAGCAGCATCTTCCAGTTGGCCTTGACCTTGTGCTTCAGCCAGCCGGCGGTCAGTTGGATCTTGCCGTTCGGCGAGAGGCGGACGAGGCGGTCGATCTCCTTCGCCGCGTCCCCGAGGTGCTCCAGCAGTGACGGGGCGTCCGGGTTGAAGCAGCCGAAGACGAAGCCCTGGTAGGACTCGACGCGCGGGACGCGGCCAAGGCCGAGCTTCGACTTGTCGACGATGCCCTCGTACCCCTTCTTGTAGGGGAAGCCGAGCAGGTCGCCGTTGTTGGCGTACGTCCAGCCGTGGTACTGGCAGCGGAAGCCGGTGGCGTTGCCCTTCGGCGCCTCGCAGACGAGGTTCGCGCGGTGCGCGCAGCGGTTCTGGAGCAGGTGGATCGAGCCGTCCTTCGCGCGGCTCATGATCACCGTCTGCGGACCGAACGGCTTGACGACGTAGTCGTTGATCTCGGCGATCTCGGACTCGTGCCCGACGTACACCCACGTCGAGTAGAAGATCTTGGCCATCTCGTCGGCGAAGATCTCGGGGTCGGTGTACAGCGAGCCGTGGATCCGGTCGGGCCGGATCAGCTCGTCGTACTTACTGCCCGTGGTGGTCATGACAGCTCCTTGCCGACGATGGACACGAACGAGACGCAGCTGCCCGGGCGGCCGCCCAGGTTGTGCGTGAGACCGAGCTTCGGGTCGTCGAGCTGGCGCTCGCCCGCCTCCCCGCGGAACTGCAACCAGCACTCGAACAGCATCCGGAGACCGGACGCGCCGACCGGGTGGCCGAAGGACTTCAGCCCGCCGTCGGGGTTGACCGAGATGCGGCCGCCGAGGTCGAAGTCCCCGTTGAGGACGTCCTTCCAGGCGCTGCCGCGCGGGGAGAACCCGAGGTCCTCCATCAGCACGATCTCGGTCGGGGTGAAGCAGTCGTGCACCTCGGCGAGGTCGAGGTCGGTGCCACTGATGCCGGCCTGCCGGTAGGCGTCCTCGGCGCTGACCACGACCTCGGGGAACGAGGTGTAGTCGTAGCCCGGGTCGGCGGCTCCGCTGCCCGGCCCGGCCACCATCGACAGACCCTTCACGTACATCGGACGGTCGGTGTAGCGGTGGGCGTCCTCGGCGCGGACGATCAACGCGGCCGCCGCGCCGTCGGAGACGCCGGAGCAGTCGAAGACCCCGAGCCGACCGGCCACCAACGGCGAGCCGGAGATCTTCTCCTTCGCCACCGGCTTGCGGAACTGCGCCCGCGGGTTCTTCGCGCCGTTCTGATGGTTCTTCCACGCGACGTGGGTCATCGCGTCCCGGAAGGCCTGCGGATCGACGCCGTACTTCCGGCAGTACGCGGGGTCGAGCAGCGAGAAGGCCGCCGGTGCGGTGAGCGTGAGGTCGGGGCTGGTGCCGTCGTTCGCGACGGCGGGCCGGACCAGTCCGGAGTAACCGGAGTCCTTGAGCTTCTCGACGCCAACCGCCATCGCGACGTCGTAGGC
Source organism: Sporichthya polymorpha DSM 43042 (assembly GCF_000384115.1). Classification (NCBI taxonomy): domain Bacteria; kingdom Bacillati; phylum Actinomycetota; class Actinomycetes; order Sporichthyales; family Sporichthyaceae; genus Sporichthya; species Sporichthya polymorpha. The sequence continues at coordinate 2,547,461 of NZ_KB913029.1, read as the reverse complement.
CCCGGAGGCCACGGCGTAGCAGGCGTTGCGGAAGGCCTCGGATCCCGTGGCGCAGAAGTTCTCGACGCGGGTGACCGGCTTGTACTCCAGCGCCAGCGGCTTGGCCAGGATCATGCCGGACAGGCCCGACGCCATCGTGCCGAGCCAGTAGGCGTCGACGTCCGCGGACGTGAGTCCGTTGGTCGAGGCGTAGCACTCGGTGGTCGCGTCGAGAAGCATGTCGTCGACGCTGCGGTCCCAGTGCTCGCCGAACGTCGTGCAGCCCATGCCGACGATCGCGACCTGGTCGCGGATGCCCTTACTCCCCATCGCGAGCCTCCTTGAGGATGCGGGCCTTCCAGAAGTAGTTGTGCACGCCACCGGAGGTGTAGAGCTTCCGGAAGGTCAGGCCCACCCGGGAGCCGACGGTGATGTCCTCAGGTTTGGCGTCCGCCAGCTCGAGCAGGGTGCGGCCACCGCCGTCGAAGTCGACGACGGCGTCGATCACCGGCGGCGACATCGAGTACGCGAGCCGGTCGACGGTGAAGGTGACGACGGTGCCGGTCGCGTCCGCGAGCGGGGTCGGCGTCATCTGGTCGGCGACCCGGCAGGAGACGCAGACCCGCGACGGGGGCAGGTGCAGGAAGCCGCACTTGTCGCAGCGGCTGCCGACGAAGCCGAACTTCCAGTCGAGCCCGCGCGCGCTCGGCGGTCCGGCCGGGCGCTCGGGATCGGGGCGGCGCGGGCCCTCGCGCTCGAGCAGACCGCGCCAGGTCAGGTAGGTGCCGTAGCCGACCTCCCGGCCGCCGGCGAGCTGTTCGCGGAGCGGGCTGCTCGCCCGGTGGCCGGCGATGCGGTCGGCGACCCGCCAGACGGTCGCGTCGGCGCCGTCGACCGCGGAGATCGTCAGCACCGTCTGACCGGGCTCGGCGCGGTCGAGGACGTCGGCGAGCCGGAGCCCGAGGTCGGCCGCCCCGGCCTGACCAAGCGTCAGGTCGGCGCCGACGTCCGCACCGCCGTGCGCGGCGCGGGCGGCCGTCGCGGTCCGGGTGTGCGGGCAGGAGACGACGACGTGGTCGGTGGCGCTCAGCCCCGCCGCGGCCAGGGCCTGCGTCGTGGCGGCCTCGATCAGGGGCGTGTACATCTCCTGACCAAAGCGCTCCTCCCAGCTCGAGGCCGAGTGGTCGCCGGGGGCGCGCCAGCGGTCGAGGAACTCGCCAGTCACGGAGGCCGTGGCGACCGGGACCAGGAGCGCCTCGTCCTCCGGGCCGAACAGGAACGCGGCCGCCCCGTCGGCGTTCTGGAGCTCGTCCGCGGAGCCGGGGGTGCCGACGCGGACATCGGAGAGGACGGCCAGGCCACCGGGCTGAGCCGCCGCCGCCCGGAGCGCGCCCTGCGCCGACCGGGCCGACCCCGCGACGTCGACCGCGAACCCGTCGCTCCCGAGCCCGAGCGCCGCGTGGATCGCGGAGGCGTTGGTCTTCTCGGCGTAGGCCGGGGACGTCGTCGCGAACCAGATCGAGGCGGGCCGCCGGCCCGCCAGCGCCGCCCGCGCAGCCTCGACCGCGAGCGTCGTCGAGTCCTCGTCGTAGGAGGCCACCACCCGGGTGCCCTTGCCCCGCCCGGCCCCCAGGGTCGCGGCCACATCGGCCAGCGCGAGCCGGTGGGCGGGCAGGTACGCGGCGTACGCCACGATCCCCTGCGACATGCGGGTCCTCCGGTGGTGGGCGACGTGCGGCGGCACTGCCCGGAGAGTTTCTCGGTCACACTGCTCGGACAGTGTGTCCAGACTACCGCTCCGCCGGACCCCTGCCAAGCGGCCCCCGCCTTAGCCCGGCCGCGCTTCACTCGCTGGGGCTGTGCCTCACTCGCCAGGCCGGGCGAGTGAAGCCTGGCTGCGGCGAGTGAAGCGCGTCCCCCGGAGGCCCCACACGTTGACGACGTGACAGTTTTGAATCTACATTCAAAACTGTGAGTTCCTCCGAGGACGTCGTCCGACGGCTCTACGACGCGCTCGCCGCGGGTGACACCGCGACGATCGGGGCTCTGCTGCACCCGGAGTTCGAGGGCGTGATCGCCGACGGGATGCCCGCCGGGGCCGGGGAGCACGCGGGCGCGGGCGCGATGTGGGACGACGGCTGGAAGCAGATCGGCCGGGCGTTCGCCGCGGGCCCGAAGCCGACGGAGTTCGCGCCCCTGGCCGACGGGCGGCTGCTCGTCACCGGCCGGTACACCGGCCACGGACGGCGCGGGGGCGGACCGCTCGACGCGGCGTTCACGCACCTGTTCAGCTTCCGCGACGGCCGCATCTCCCGGCTGGAGCAGGTCACCGACACCGCCCGGTGGCGGGAGGCGGCAGCACCGCTGTGGACGATGACGCTCGAACTCGCCGACGGCGTCGCGACCGTCACGCTGAACCGGCCCGAGGTCGGGAACGCCTTCGACGTCGCGATGACCGACGACATCCTCGAACTCTCGACCCGCCTCTCCCGCGAGACCGACCTGCGGTGCGTCCTGCTCCGCTCGAAGGGCCCGTTCACCGTCGGGGGCAACCTCGATTTCCTCGGCCCGCAGGAGCAGGACGAGCGCGCGGCGACGCTGCACCGGATGATCGGCGACTACCACGTCGCGCTCGAGCGTCTCGCCGCTCTGGACGCACCGCTGGTCGCCGCCGTCAGCGGTTCGGCCGGTGGCGGCGGGCTCGGCCTGGTCTGCGCGGCCGACGTCGCCATCGCTGCCGACGACGCCGCCTTCGCGCTCGGGTACGCCGCACTCGGCATGACGTCCGACGGCGGCAACAGCTGGTACCTGCCGCGCCTGATCGGGCTGCGCCGGACGCAACAGCTCTACCTGCTCAACCGCCGCCTCACCGCCGCCGAGGCACTCGAGTGGGGCCTGCTCACCGACGTCGTCCCCGCGGCCGAGGTCGACGCCGAGGCCGCCCGCATCGCCGCGAAGCTCGCCGCCGGCCCGACGCGCGCGTTCGCCGCGATGCGCCGGCTCCTGCGCGACAGCTTCGATCACTCCCTGCGCGACCAGCTCGCCGCCGAACTGCGCGAGGTGGACGAGATCGCCCGCACGTCCGACCTCGGCGAGGGCATGAGCGCCTTCGCCGCCCGCCGCCGCCCGGACTTCCGCGGCCGTTGATCGTTGCGTCCGAACATCTGGTCGCTATTGCAGCCACTTCTTCGGACGTCAGGAGGGAGAGCACCGTGGACAGCAGCCTGATCGTCGACAGCCCGGAGCGCGCGGCGCTGCGCGCGGCCGTCGGGAAGCTCGTCGGCAAGTACGGCCACGAGTACTTCGCCGACTGCGCGACGCGGCACGTCGAGCCGACCGAGCTGTGGAAGGACCTCGGCGCGGCCGGGTTCCTCGGCATCCACCTGTCCGAGGAGTACGGCGGCGGGGGCGGCACGATGGGCGACCTCGCGGTCGCGATCGAGGAAACCGCGACGCAGGGCTGCCCGCTGCTTCTGAGCGTCATCTCCCCCGCGATCTGCGGCACGATCCTCGACAAGCACGGCAGCCACGAGCTCAAGTCGCGTTGGCTGCCCGGCATCGCCGACGGCTCGCGAAAGATGGCGTTCGCGATCACCGAGCCCGACGCCGGGTCGAACAGCCACGTCATCACGACGACGGCGCGGCCGGACGGCGACGGCTGGCGGATCAACGGCACCAAGTACTGGACGTCCGCCATCGACGAGGCGGACGCCGTCCTCGTGGTGGTGCGGCAGCCCGAGCCGGACGCGAAGGGCAAGCACCCGCTCTCGCTGTTCGTCGTCCCCACCGACGCACCCGGCCTGAGCTGGACCCCGATCCCGGCGGCGCTGTCCCAGCCGGAGCACCAGTTCACCGTCTTCTTCGACGACGTCGCGATCGGGCCGGAGGCGCTGATCGGCGTCGAGGGCCAGGGGCTGCGGCAGGTGTTCTCCGGCCTGAACCCGGAGCGCATCACCGCCGCGTGCATCAGCAACGGCATCGCGCGGTACGCGCTCAACAAGGCGGTCCGGTACGCGACGGAGCGTCAGGTCTGGAACGTGCCGATCGGTTCACACCAGGGCGTCTCGCACCCGCTCGCCGAGTGCTACATCGGCACCCAGACGGCGCGGCTCGTGACGTACCGCGCGGCCGAGCTCTACGACCTCGGGCTCGAGGCCGGCGAGGCGTCGAACATCGCGAAGTTCGTCTCGGCCGACTCGTCGCTGCGGACGCTCGACCAGGCGATGCAGGTCCACGGCGGCAACGGGATGTCGCTCGAATACGGTCTCGCCGATCTCTGGTTCGTCGCCCGCATGCTCAAGACGGCCCCGGTGAGCCGGGAGATGGTGCTCAACTTCGTCGCCCAGCACAGCCTCAAGCTCCCGGCCTCGTACTAGTCCTGACGATCCGACTGACGGAGGCTCACCCGATGGCCACACCGGCACGCGCCCAGTCGAAGTCCGAGGCCACCCGCGAGCGCATCCTCGACGCCACCGCCGAGGTGCTCAACGCCAAGGGCTACGCCGGCACGCGCCTGTCCGACATCGCGGAGCTCGCCCGGGTCCAGCCGACGGCCGTCTACTACTACTTCAACTCGCGCGACGAGGTCATCGGCGAGGCGGTCCAGGAAGGTGTGCGCCGCGTCCTCGCGTCCGTCGAGCGGGAGCTGGCGGCGCTCCCGGCGAGCGCGACCCCGATGGACCGCATCGAGGCCGCCGTCGCCGGTCACCTGCAGGCCACGCTGCGCGACTCGAAGTACGGCGCGGTCGCGATCCGGCTGGCGTCGTCGCTGCCGCCCGCGCTGCGCGAGGCCCAGCTCGTCGACGAGCGCCGGTACGGCGTGCTCTGGCGGACGCTGATCGCGGACGCCACCCGCACGGGCCAGCTCAACCCCGCCCTCGACCCGGCGGCCGCCCGCATGTTCGTCCTCGGTGCCCTCAACTGGGCGGCCGAGTGGTTCAACCCGTCCCGCGGGTCACTGGCCCGCACCATCTCGACCGCTCAGCTGATGATCCGTCAGGGTCTGAGCGCCCCCTCGGAGGAGACATGACGGACTACGACGTCCTCGTCATCGGAGCCGGTGCCGGCGGCCTGTTCGCGGCGGCCCGCCTGGCGCACGCCGGGCGATCGGTCCTGGTGGTCGAGCGTCTCGACAAGGTCGGCGGCCGCGCGTCGACGACCGAGGTCGAGGGCTTTCAGGTCAACGACGGCGCGATCGTCATCGAGGTCGGTGGCATCACCGAGGAGACCTGTCGGGAGGTGGGTGCGCGCTTCGACATCCGCGAGCCGTCCCCGCCGATCCTCTACCGCGTCGGGAAGAAGGACGTCGATGTCACCGGCGGTGGCTGGGGTCTGCTGCTGTCGAAGATGTCGCGCTCCGGCGCGAAGATCCTCGGCGGCATCGGCGCCGCCCGGTCCGACGACGGCCTGCCCGAGCACGAACTCACCCTCGAGCAGTGGCTGAACAAGTACACGAAGAACGAGTCGGTGCACGGGATCTTCCGGAACATGTGTGCCTCGATCTTCGCGGTGGGTTCTGACGAGCTCCCCGCCCGTGTGTTCCTCACCTACTTCACCCGCAAGAGCGCGTTCAAGCGGTTCGGCTTCCACCCCGAGGGGACGATCGGCCTCTGGAGGGCCTTGGCCGACGCCATCACCCAGCACGGCGGCGAGGTCCGCCTCTCCACCGAAGTCACGTCGCTTCAGATCTCGCCGGACTCCGCGACTGCGACGCTCGGCGACGGCAGCACGGTCACCGCGCGGGTCGTCCTCAGCAACGTCGGCCCGGCCAACACGGTCCGTCTGGTCGGTGAGGACGCCTTCGACGCCGACTACCTGATGGCGGTCAAGCGCGCGGACCGACCGAGCGCGATGGTCACCGTCAACTTCGCGAGCCAGGAGCGGCTGCTAGAGATGCCGGGCATGCTCGGCTTCGCGAAGTCCCGCCGCCTGGCGTACATGGCCAACTTCACCGACCTCTGCCCGGAGATGGCCCCACCCGGCTGGAACCTCTACGTCGCGACGGCGGTCCCGCGGCCGGCGGTCGGCGACTTCGACAACGACGCCGAACTCGCGCTGCTGTACGAGGACATCCGCGAGCACATCCCGGACTTCGACACCCGGGCCCGGGTCCTCTCCGAGGTCATCACCCGCGACGCCTGGCCGCCGCAGCGCGCCGTCGCCGGCTTCGACCTGACACCCGAGACGCCACTGCCGAACCTCTGGAACCTCGGCGACGGCGTCAAGGAGTACGCCAACGGCGGCACGACCGCGTGCGCCGAGACCGCCAAGATCGTCGTCGACCGCGTCCTGGCGCGCTTGTCCGCCTGACGAGCGCCCCCCTGCGTCGACAAGGGGTGACACCCCTTATCAACACAGCCGGTTGACAAAGGGTGACACCCCTAATCAACACAGCCCGGTCCACAAAGGGTGACACCCTTTTGTCAACACAGCCGGGCGACGGAGCCGGTCGACACAGCCGGTCGGCGAGGGGGTCAGCCGGCGCCGATGCCCATGCCGCCGGAGACGCCGAGGGTCTCGCCGGTGATGTAGGCGGCCTCCTCGGAGCAAAGGAACGCGACGGCGTCGGCGACCTCGCGGGGTTCGCCGAGCCGGCCGAGGGGCGTCAGGCGCTTCATGGCGGCGATCATGTCGTCACCCTTGGGGTGGGCGCGGACCTGATCGAGCAGCGGGGTGTCGATCGGGCCGGGCAGGATCGTGTTCGACGTGATCGAGAACCGCGCGTTCTCCAACGCGATCGACTTCGAGAACACGATGACGCCGCCCTTGGTCGCGGCGTAGACGGCGTTGCCCTTCGACCCGATGCGCCCGGCCTCGGAGGCGACGTTCACGATCCGGCCGTAGCGCCGCTCCTGCATCCCGCGCAGCACCGCGTGGGTGCACGCGAAGACGCCCTCCAGGTTCACCGAGACCAGGCGCCGCCAGTACTCCGGAGTCGCCTCGGTGAACCAGCAATGCTCGTCGAAGCCGGCGTTGTTGACGAGGATGTCGGCGCCGATCGCGGACAGCCGCTCCTCCACCGCGGCGAAGTCGGAGACGTCGAGCACGACGGGCGTCCCGCCGGTCTCGGCCGCGACCTTCTCGGCGGGCTCGGCGTCCCGGTCGACGACGTGGACGGACGCGCCGCCCGCGGCCAGGGCGCGGCAGATCGCCTCGCCGATCCCCCGGCCGCCGCCGGTGACGATCGCGGTCCGCCCGGTGAAGTCGGGCATCAGCGACCCTCGAACGTCGGGGTCCGCTTCTCGATGACGGCGGCGAGCGCCTCGCGCGCGTCCGCGGTGCCGGACAGCGCCGACACCGTGCGGGACTCGTCCGGGAACGCCTCCTCGATGGAGCGGCCGACGCCGTCCCAGAGCAGCCGCTTCGCCCCGGCCATCGCGAGCGGGGCGCCGGCCGCGAGGGTACGCGCCATCTCGAACGCGGACTCCAGGACCGCCTCGTCGTCGACCACGCGGTTGACGAGCCCGATCGCGAGGGCGTCGTCGGCGGTCAGCGTCGGGTTGAGCAGCACAATCTCCATCGCCCTGCGGAACCCGACGATCCGCTGCAGCGCGACGGTCGACCCGGCGTCCGGTGCCATGCCGGCGCGCGTCGCGCCCGACATGAACTTGGCCTTGCGCCCGGCGACGACGAGGTCGCCGGCGCACACCAGCCCGAGCCCACCGCCGCCGGCCGCGTAACCCTGCACCGCGACGACAACGGGCTGCTGCAGCCGGACCAGCGCACCGGCCACCATGCCGAGCCAGGTTGTGGCCTCGCGCAGGTAGTCCGGCAGTCCCTCACCCTTGGAGGCGAAGTCCTTCACGTCGCCGCCGGCGCAGAAGTGCCGCCCCTCGCCGGAGAGCACGACGGCCCGCATCGACGCGTCGCCGTGACACACCATCACCGCGTCGAACAACGCCTTGAGGAACTCGTTGCTCATCGCGTTCGACGCCTCGGGCCGGTTCAGCCGCAGGTGCCCCACGCCGTCGGGGTGGAGGTCGAGCAGGACGAGGCCGTCCCCGATCAGGGCCTTCGGTTCCGAGGTCACGCACTGTCCTTCCGGTTGCTGAAGGCGTCCACGGCCGCGGCGCCGGCGTCGCCCAGAATGTGGTCGAGGACCGCTTCGAGCTCGAGGTCGAGCGCGTCGTCGAGCGGCAGCTCCAGACCGCCGCGGAGAAGCCGCTTGGACTGCGCGCGGGCCGCACGGGAGCCCCGCGAGAGTCGCTTGATCAGGCTGGCCAGCGCGGCGTCCACGTCCTCGGCGACCTCGTACACCAGGCCCCACTCCTGCGCCTGACGAGCCGTCAGGGCGTCGCCGGTGAGTACGAGCGCGGACGCCCGGGCGCGCCCGACCAGCCGCGAGAGCAGCTGGGTCCCGCCGCCGCCCGGGATCTGCCCGAACCGGGAGTGGATGTCGGCGAACGTGGCGGACTCCGCGGCGAGGACGATGTCGCACGAGCAGGCGAGCTCGAACCCGCCCGCGACCGCGTGGCCCTCGACGACCGCGACGACCGGCACCTCGGCCTGGGCGATCGCGGCCCGGGCGTCGCGGAACGCGGTGAACATCGTCGCGAGGTCCACGCGTCCCTTCGCCCGCAGCGCGTCGAGCTGCGCGACGTCGCCGCCGGCACAGAAGGTCCCGCCCGCGCCGCGGACGACGAGAACGTCGACCTCCGGCTCCAGCTCGCGCACCCCCGCGGCCAGCCCGTGGCTGAGCTCGACGGTGATCGCGTTCTTCGCCTCCGGCCGGTTCAGAGTGATGTACCCGACCCGGCCGTCGGCGCGGACGAGTACCTCGTCGCTCACTTCACGTACCGGACGATCGCCTCGAGCACCGCCGCGGGCTTGGCGGCGCCCTTGACCTCGATGGTCGCGCCCATGACCGCCTGCGCGCCGCCGTCGAAGGTCGACACCTCGTTGATCGACAGCGACATGCGGACCTCGGAGTTCACCGGGACCGGCGAGGGGAACCGCACCTTGTTGAAGCCGTAGTTCACGCCCATCGAGACGTTCCGGACCTCGTAGATCTGCAGCATCAGCGCGGGGTACAGCGACAGCGTCAGCAGACCGTGCGCGATCGTCGCGCCGAAGGGGCCCTCCGCGGCCCGCTCCGGGTCGACGTGGATCCACTGGTGGTCACCGGTCGCGTCGGCGAAGGTGTCGATCCGCTTCTGGTCGACGAGGACCCAGTCGGAGGAACCGAGGTCGGTCCCGGCGGCGGCGACGAACTCGTCGAGGTTCTCGAACACCCGCATGGGAGGGCTCGCTTTCGTGAGTCAGAGGTTGAGCTGGTACGGAAGCCGCTTGGTGGCGCACATGAAGTTACCGACCAAGTACTCCGGCTCGCCCACCTCGAAGTTCGGCGCGCGGGTGAGGATCTCCTTCCACAGGTGCCGCAGCTGGGTCTTGGCCAGCATCGACCCCATGCAGAAGTGCGGCCCGCCGCCGCCGAAGCCGACGTGCGGGTTGGGGTCGCGGCGGACGTCGAAGACCCACGGATCGGCGAAGACCGCCTCGTCCCGGTTCCCCGACTCGTAGAACATGCCGATCCAGTCTCCTTGCGAGATCTGGATCCCGTTCAGCTCGCAGTCGCGGGTCGCGGTGCGCCGGAACGTCATGACCGGCGTCGCCCAGCGGACCATCTCCTCGACCGCGGTGGGCGCGTACGCGTCGAAGTCCTCGATCAGGAGCTTGCGCGCCTCGGGGAAGTCGGTCAGCGCCTTCGCGGTCTGCGAGGTCGTGTTGCGCGTGGTGTCGTTGCCGGCCACGGCGAGCAGACAGAAGTAGCCGGCGATCTCGTCCTCGGTCAGCTTGCCGCCGTCGACCTCGGCCTGGACCAGGTTGGTCATCAGGTCGTCCTGCGGGTTCTCGCGCCGGTCGGCGATCAGCGTCGTCGCGACGCGCAGCAGCGAGAGCAGGGACTCCATGAGGAGCTCCTCGGGCGCGAGACCGGCCCGGACCTCGTCGTCCGCCCAGGCGACCATTCCCTCGACACCGCGGACGGTGTCGGCGTGGAACTCCTCCGGGACGCCCATCATGTCGAAGATCGTCTGCATCGGGAGCTTCATCGAGACCTGGCGGACCCAGTCCCCTTCGGGGTGCTCCAGCAGGTCGTCCACGATCTTCACGGCGCGTGCGTGGATCTGCTCCTCGATGATCCGGACGCGGCGGGGCGTGAACGCCGACGAGACGAGCTTGCGCAGCTTGGTGTGCCGCGGGGCGTCCATCGCGAGGAACGAGGAGACGGTCTCGAGGATCTCGGTCGGGACCTCCTCGAGCGTGATCCCGTTGCCCGAACAGAAGTCCTCCGGCCGGGTGGAGACCTCCTTGATGAGGGCGTTGGACGTGACCGCCCAGAACCCCTCCTGCTGTTCGTCGGGCTCCATCATCGAGCCCTCCGCCGGCGGGTGCCAGCTCAGCGGGCGCTCCCGCCGCAGGATCGAGAGCTCCTCGTCGCGACCCCGTGGATCCTTCGACCAGAACGCGAGCGGCGACAACGACACCGAGTCGTAGGCCGGCTTCGGGTGACCCATGGAACGTCCCTTCCGAGCGGGGGCGGCAGCGCAACTACAGGAAGTCTGGACACATTGTCCGAGATCGGGTCTACTGTGGTCAACCTCCAGCGTTTCTGGAGTACATTTTCACTATTGAATCGCCGTTACAAAAAATCTAGGTTGGTCAGATGACGCCGGGAATCCAACGCGCGTGCCTCTGGAGCGGACCGGTCTTCATCGCGGTGTTCTTCGGTGGCATCCTCGCGGCCGGGTGGCTGCCGCCGCCCGAGGCCAACATGTCCGCCGACGAGATCGCGGAGATGTACCGCTCGAACACCGACGGCATCCGCACCGGTGCGCTCCTCATCGGCCTGTCGAGCTTCTTCCAGGGTGTGTGGATCGCACTGATGAGCCGACAGCTGCGCCGCATCGAGGGGGACCGCCCCCTGTTCACCTACACGCAGCTCGCCGCCGGCGGGGCCGGGATCATGGTCGTCATCGTCCCGGCCTTCACCTTTGCCGCTGCCGCGTACGCCCCGGAGCGGGACCCGGAGATCACCGCCGCGTTCCACAGTCTGGGCATCCTCTGCATGGTGGGCATCGGCTGGCCCGCGATCCTGCAGTGCGTCTCAGTCGGCGTGGCCACGCTCGGCGACAAGCGGGAACGCCCGCTCTTTCCTCGCTGGTTCGGCTACGCGAACCTCTGGGTCGCGTTCGCTTTCCTGCCCGGCCCGTTCATCATCTACTTCCACACCGGAGCGTTCGCGTGGAACGGGTTCGCCACCTTCTGGATCCCGGCCAACGTCTTCGGCGTCTGGTTCGCCCTGTGGTTCGTGATGCTGCGGCGCGCGATCGAGGACGAAGCCGCGGAGGACGCGATGGCTGAACTCTCCGACGTCGAGTTTCAGGTGCAGCGCGGATGACCCTCACCGAGAACCCCCGCGACGTCCGCACCGACCGGCCCGCGGCGATCCCCGGCGAGCCGGGCCTGTGGCTCTTCATGTTCGCGGACATGCTGCTGTTCGCCGCGTTGTTCGGCATCGTGATCTACGTTCGGGACGACCAGCCCGCGATGTTCGCGGAGTCCCAGGCGACGTTGAACCAGACGCTGGGCCTGATCAACACGTTGCTGCTGCTCACCGGTTCGCTGTTCGTGGCCATGGCCGTGCACGGGAACCGCACCGGCGCCGGCCGCCCCGACCGACTCGTGCTGGGGGCCATCGGGTGCGGCTTCGGCTTCCTGGCGATCAAGGCTCTGGAGTGGGGGTCGAGCATTGCGGACGGTCACACCGTCTCGACCAACGACTTCTTCCAGGCCTACTACATGTTGACCGGGATCCACCTGGCCCACGTGACGATCGGCCTCGGCTTGCTGTTCGCAATGTGGCGCGAGCTCGGCCGTCCGCAACCCCGGCGCGGCTTCCTCGAAGGTAGCGGCTGCTACTGGCACCTCGTCGACCTGCTCTGGGTCGTCCTGTTCCCGCTCATCTACCTGACGCCGGTGGGCTGACCGATGGCTCTTAACCCGTCCAACTCGCACACGGTGACGTTCCTGCGCACGTCGATCGGGACGACCTGGCTGGCGCTCATCGCCGCCACCCTGATCGCGTGGTGGGTCGGCACCGACCACGGTCTCAGTGACCCGACCGCCGCAGCCTCGCTCGTGCTCGGCGTCGCGGTCGTGAAGATCTACCTGATCGGCATGGAGTTCATGGAACTCCGGCACGCGGATCCCCGCCTGCGGACGGCCTTCGCGGCCTACTGCGCGCTGGTCGGGGTCGGTCTGATCGGAATGCTCGTCATCCTCTGACGGGTCATCCTCGACGGGTCACCTCCGGACGGGGCCGCCGTTCGGGCCGCGGATGCCGAAGACCACGAGGTCGGTCATCTCGCGCGCGATCGTCTCCTCGGACGGTGGCCGCGTGACACCGCTGAAGAACCAGTCGTCGAGCACGGCCATCGACAGCACCATGCCGAACGTGGCGCGCACGGCGACGGTCGGGTTCGCGCCGAGCCCGCGGCCGGCCATCTCGCGGCGGGTGAAGCGCTCCAGCCGTTCGAGCGGCTTGGCGAACGCGTCGGAGAGCGGGTCGCCGTCCGGGTCGTGCTCGGCGTCGAACGAGTTGGCGCCGATGAGCGCGACGATCAGCTCCCGGTGCTCGCGCATCATGTCGTGCAGGGCGTGTATCCACGCACCGGTGAGGCCCTCGGTCGACATGCTGTTGGCGATGTAGGTCGCCTGCCAGGAGTCGACGAAGTCGTCGATCAGGGTGCGAAAGGGCTCCACCACCGCCGCGCGGAACAGACCGACCTTGTTCCCGAAGTGACGGAAGATCAGGGCCTCGTTGACGCCGGCATCAGCCGCGATCTCTCGCGTGCTGGCGCCGGCGTAACCACGAGCGGCGAACAGACGGCGGGCACTGTCGAGCAGGAGGCCACGGACGACCGCGGAGGGCCGGCGCACCGGGCGCCGGGCCAGCACCTCGCGCTCTGATCCGGGCACCCGGGCCTCCGTCGTCATGGACCGTCGTTCACCTATTGTGCGTCAGATTGTCTCAAGATGCTGTGTCGGAAATGTTGCCTCAGAATCCCTTCGGCAGGCCCTTGAAGCACTCGAACTTCGAGCCCTTCGGGGCCGTGTACCCCTCGGTCGTGAGGTTCAGCAGCGCGTAGCAGTCGTTCTGGTCCGGCGGCGCCTGCTTGTTGAAGCTGATCCCCGGGGCGAGGCCGTCGAGCTTCTCGTTCTTGATCATCCAGAGGCCTTCGAGCAGCAGGTCGCGGGTGATCGGGCCGCTGCGGGCCTTCTCGAAGACGTTGGCGATCGCCTTCTCGAACAACTTGCCCGAGGTCCACTGGCTGATCGTGTTCTGGTCGATCGACGAGCCCGGCGCGAACCGGTCGTACGCCGCCCGGAACGCCTTCACGCCCGGGTTGTCGTTCGCCTGGTAGGGCGCGTTGCCGGTGCCGAGGTAGACGCCGAGCTTGCGGAAGTTCGGGTCGAGAGCCGCCTCGGCCGAGACCGACAGGGCCGACGTCGCCGACGGCGGCGCATAGCCGAGCGACAGGCAGGAGCGCGCGAACCGGGCGTCGCCCGACCCTTCGAGGGCCACGAACACGGCCTCGGCGCCGGCGGCCTTGAGAGCCTGGCACTCCGCCGTGTAGTCCGGCGAGGTGATCGAGGAGACCTTGCGGAGCACGACCTCGAGGTTGGAGGCCTTGGCCATCGCCTCGAAGTTCTCGTTGATCGTTCCGCAGATCGCGGCCTCGACGCAGTAGATCAGGCCGACCTTCTTGGTGTTGGCCTTGAGCGCGGCTTCCTTGGTCGCGCCGGCGTAGGCGGCCAGCGGGCCGCCGCCCTGCGGGAAGAACCACTGGCTGGAGAACCAGGGCGCCTCGATCATGTCGCCACCGACGAACGGCACCTTGTTCTGCTCGGCGAACCGCTTCGCCGCGGAGAACGTGGTGGGGATGCCGGCGCCGACGATCGCGATCGCCTTCTTGTTGTTCACCATGTCGTTCAAGTTCGACGTCACGCGCGCGGGGTCGGCGGCGTCGTCCATCTGGTACAGCTGCACCGGGTGGCACTGCACGCCGCCGGCGGCGTTGACCGCCCGCGCCCACAGCGCGAGTCCGGCGCGCATGTTGAACGTCGAGGCGCCGATGATGCCCGACGACGGCGACGTCTGACCGAGAATCACCGGAGCGAGCGTCTGCTTGCACGGGGCGTTCGGCCCGCTCACGTCGGCCGCGCCGGCGGCCGCGCTCTTGGCCCCCGAGTTCGTCTTCGCACCGGTCGCCGCAGCGGGACCGGCGGCGGCCGCGGCCCCCGTCGTCCCGGTGGTCGCCCCGCCGGTGGTGGCGGCGCCGGTGGTGCCCGGCGCCGCGGCGAGACCGGCGGCGCTCGGGTCGACGGCGCCGGGGGCGATGACCCCGGTGTCGCCGGTGAGGGCCCCGGCCGCGCCGTTGGCGGCCTGGGCGGAGATGGCGGACCCGTCGGCCGCCGAGATCGCCTCCGAGGACATGCGGGTACCGCAGCCGGACAGCGGCACGACGAGCGCCAGCAGACCCGCGACCGCAGCGACGCGGCGGTTGCGTACGAACTGCTTCCCCAGGTGGGGGCGAGGGGTGAGGGTCATCGGGATGCTCCAACGGGTTCGCGGTCATCCGCCGGTGCAGGGCGGCAGACCTTCTTGGCGAGGTAGTCCTCGACCCGGACGGACGCCGGGCCGGAGCGACGGGAGGAGTGACGTGCCGCGGTCGCGGCGTACCAGCGGTCGAACGCGCCCTGGGAACCGATGGCGGCGGCGATCGCGGCGAGACCGAAGAACATCTGGAGGCACTGGAAGAAGTCCTCGTTGGTGATGTAGTTCGGCACGACGTAGAGCAGGATCGGCGCGACGATCGCGGCGACGACGGTGCGCCGGCCGGAGATCGCGAGCACCGCGAGCACGATCAGCGACTGGACGAAGAAGTAGCTCTCCGCGCTGACCGAGCCGAACATCGAGGCATACAGGGCCCCGGAGATGCCGGCGAGGAAGCCGGCGATGCAGAACACGATCGTGCGGGAGATGTTGACCGCCAGACCGAGGGTGGACAGCGCGACCGGGGCATCGGCCATGCCGCGCAGCAGCCGGCCCAGGCGGGAGCGCTCGATCCAGAGCACCAGGGCGACGCAGGCGGCGGCGATTCCGAGCAACAGGTAGTAGTAGTGCGACTCGGAGGTGTCCATGTCCCAGAACGTGGGCCGCTCGGTGTCGACCGAGCCGAACCCGAACATGTAGTCCTTGGCGTAGAAGAACTGGTTGAGCACGATGCCGAACCCGAGCGTCGCGAGGCCGAGGTAGAGCCCGGACAGGCGGATCGCGGGGACGGCGATCACGAGGGAGACCGGCACGCAGATCAGGCCGGCGACCAGCAGCGCGAGCGGCCAGGGCATGCCCCGACCGAGCATGTGCGCGAAGGTCGAGGCCCCGATCGCGGCGAAGCCGATCTGCCCGAGGGAGATCTGCCCGGAGATGCGCACCAAAAGGTGCAGGGACATGAACAGCCCGACCTGGGTGAGCGCGACGTTCCAGGCGATCTGGTGCGTGCCCGAGAACGCCGGCACGGTCAGCGCCGCGGCCAGCACGAGGCCGAGGATGATCCGCCGGTCGCGCAGCGAGACCCGGCTCTCCTTGGCGGCGCGGGGCTTGACCTGCCGCCCGACCTCGACCAGGTGCCGGCGCGGGATCACCAGCAGACCGATGAACAGCACGATGAACGGAACCGTGAGGTCCAGACCGGCGAGCTGCTCGGAGGAGGTCGACAGGTCCTTGGACACCAGCTTCTGGGCCAGCGCCACGATGACGCCACCGACGAAACACATCGGCAGGTTGCGGAACAGGGCGATCGTCGCGGCGCCGAAGGCCTGGACGATGAGGATCGCGAGGACGTTGACGTCGACCTGCTGCTGCGTGGAGGCGAACAGGATGCCGGACGCCGAGGCGAAGATCGAGCCGATCACCCAGGCGGTCCGCCGCACCTTGGTCGGGGACTCACCGGTCATGTCGAGCAGTTGCGGGTCATCGACCACACCGCGGATCGCGGTGCCCAACCGGGTGTAGCGGAAGAAGGCGAACAGCCCGATCGCGGCGGCCGCGCCGATGCCGACGGTGATGCACTGGTCCACGGTCACGCCGACGCCCGAGATCGAGAACGCCTCGTCCTGCGGGAGGAAGTAGTCGAACCGGCGGCCCTGACCGGTGTACCGCAGGACGATGAGCGCCTGGATGAACACCAGCAGACCGACGGTGCCCACGATCTTGTAGGCCGTGGAGACCGGCGCCAGGCCCGCGGCCAGCCGCTCCATCACCAGACCGACCAACGGGCCGATCACGAACACGACCACGAACGCGGCCACCGGCCACGACAAGCCCTGCTGCTGTCGCAGGTCGAAGAAGGCGTAGGCCGACAGGGCGCAGACCGCGCCGTGACCGAAGTTGAACACGCCCGAGGTCTTGTAGGTCAGCACCAGACCCATGGCGCAGATGCCGTAGATCGAACCGGTGACCACACCGAAGATCAGATAGGGCAGGTACTCGTTCATGAGCGGCACACCCCACAACTGCTCAGACTCCGGGCGGCCGCGTCGGCGGCGCTGATCGGTTCGACCGGCTTGTTCCGCGCGATCGGGCACTCACTGCGGTGCACCATCGTCATACCCGGGCCCACCACGAGCGCGTCAGGACCAGAAACCACCACGTCCTCGACGTCCTCGACGTCCTCGACCTCAGCGGCCGCGTGCAACTGCAGCCGGCCGCGCTTGGTCACCGTCACCGACCAGCCCATCACGTCGGCGAGGTCGAACATCAGCTGACGCTGACCCAGGCGCACCTCACGCGAGGCGACGGTCAGGAAGTACACGGCACCGCAGGCGGCCACGGCCGCGCCGAAGCACGCCACCACCACCCAGATCTCCTGCTCACGCAGGCGGACCTCGCCGCTGACACCGATCCAGGCCCAGACGCCGATCCCCGCACCGAGCACCGCGAGCACCAGCGCGCGGGTCAGGTCCGACCGCCGCCACGGCACCGGCTCGCGCAAATACCGCCGCCGGCGCCGCGGACTCGACGGCCCCGCCGTGGCCGGGCGACCGACCTCGTCCGACCGGGTGACGTCGGCAGCGTCGGCGTTCACGGCACCGCTCACCGCAGTCGTCCCGGAGGTCTCAACTGCGGACATGGGCGCCCGCGCCGCGCGCATCCAGCTCCCGAGCACCGAGTTCGCGCTCCAGGAGGTTGCCGACCCGGCGCAGCTCACGCCACTCGTCCCGCAGGTCCGCGGTGATCCACAGCACCGCCGCGACGCCGAGGAGGAACACCCCGGTCAGACCGGCCGAGACGATGTAGGGCAACTGCTCGGCCACGTGCTCGGTGCCGGACGTGCCGATCCACCCGATGAGCAAGGCCACCGCGCCCGCAAGAGCGCAGGCGATCGCGATCGTGCGGTCCCACTGGGACCGAACCAGGTTCAGGAATTCCATCGCGCCGACACTCCCTTGGCACCGAGGACCGCTGCGGCCAGCAGACCGATCAGCGTGAGACCGACCAGGGCCAGATAGATGGCCGAGAAGTCGCTGGACAGGAAGGCGGGCAACCCCGCCGACATCAGGGCCGCGCCGACGCCTGACGCGGCGTCACCGGCACCGGCCTGAGGCGCGAAGTCGACCGTGGGGATCCCCCCGGCCGGAGTTGCGGGCAGCGCTCCGATGCCCGCGAGGTCGGTGGCGGGGGCGGGCGCCAACGGCAGACCGCCGGTGCCGGCACCGGCCGCGTCGACGGCCGGGACGGCGCCCAGACCGCCCTCGGGACCGCCCGCGGTCTCGGGGGCGCGCTGGACCATCGCGGCGGTCGCGCCGACGATGAACGTCGCCGGGGTCTCGCCCTGGTAGAAGGGGTTCTCCGGCGGGGCCGGGAACGTGTAGTTCACCGTGAACACGCCACCGGTGATCCCGTCCTTGAGCTCACGCGGCGCGGTGTAGGCCAGCGTCACGCCTTGGGCCTTGAAAGCCTCGACCACCGCGTCGGCCGGGACCGCGTACTTCTGCGTCTCACCCTCGAAGGGCTGGGTCACGACGAAGTAGCCGTTGACAAAGCCGATCTTCGGCTCGACCAGCGTCGCGCCCCCGTTCGGGATCGGCAACGGCGGAGCCGGGATCGGCTCCGGGGCCGGGACGCCGGGGATCGGCACCGGGAACGGGACCGGGTACGAACTCGGCGTCTGCTCCGGGATCCGCAGCACCAGACCCGGGATCGAGATCTCGTCGATCGTGAAGTTCGAGGTCCGGGTCAGCGTGCCGTTCGCGTCCGCGACCACCGAGACCGCCGAGTCGAAGCCCTTCAGGCTGACCAGCGGACCGAGCACCGTCAGCGGCGAGGACGCCGTCGCGTTCGCGACGACGTTGCCGTCCGGGCTCTCGTCGACCTCGGAATGTGACACCGCGCCAGATCCGGCCGAGCCGGCGATCGCGTCGGCCACCGTGGAGGTCGAACGGCTCGTCGCCGAGAGTTCGATGCCCGGGTAGTTCACTCGCGCCGGCGCGCCGCCGAACGTCGAGGACGCCGTCAACGGGTACGGCGGCACCGGTACCCCGAACAGACCGGACACCACACCGGGCGCGGTCGGCACGTAGTCACCGAAGTACGGGAACGAGGCGTTCGCGTCCCCCTTGTCGAGCGAGGACTGCGCGACGTCGGTCTGCGGCCCACCGCCCTCGGGACGCACGCCGCCGGGGATGGTCGAGTTCGTGAAGTACGCATCGACCACGACCGACCGGGCGCTCGCGTTGTAGAAGGACTCGACGTCCGCGTCCGCGGACGGAGTCCACGCCAGCGTGGTCGCCCCGAGCAGAGCGACGCCGACGAGCCCGGGCATCAGCCAGGACGTGTTCCTCGCGAGCCCTCGTGTGCGCGGCATTCGCCGCCTCCCTTCGCCGGAATCAGCGATGGATCTGGATTGGATCTTGAGACTGGATTGAGTGTCTGGACTCCGTGTAGCCAGCAGGTACTATACAGACGTTTCGTGTGGGTTCAATCACATCTGTGCTAGCTTGGCCGTCCTGTCTGGACACAGTGTTCAGATGCATGGTCCATTTGTCTAGACCCTGTAGGTTCTGGAGGAAAAATGGCAGGTCAGGACGTTGTGGACGGTCTTGCGGTGCGGGAGGTGTCGGTCCGGTACGGCGGTCACCTGGCCGTGGATCGGATCAGCCTGGACGCTCCGAAGGGGCGGATCACGGGCCTGATCGGTCCGAACGGCGCGGGCAAGACGACGACGTTCAACGCCTGCACCGGCCTGCTGCGCCCGACGTCGGGATCGGTGCATCTGTTCGGTGAGGACGTCACCGGTTCGACCCCGCACCACCGCGCGCAGAAGGGTCTGGGCCGCACGTTCCAGCGCATGGAACTGTTCGACTCACTCACGGTGCGGGACAACGTCTCCCTCGGCCGCGAGGCCGGGCTCGCGGGCTCGAAACCGTGGCGGCACATCCTGGGCCGGCGCTCCGACGCCGGGGTCGTGGCCGCCGCCGTCGACGAGGCCATCGAGGCGTGCGGCATCACGAACCTGATCGACCGTCGCCCCGCCGACCTCTCGACCGGTCAGCGCCGTCTGGTCGAACTCGCCCGCTGCATGGCCGGCGGCTTCCAGGTCATGCTGCTCGACGAGCCGTCCTCGGGTCTGGACAAGGCCGAGACCAAGCGGTTCGGGGAGATCCTGCGCTCGCTGGTCGCCGAGCGCGGCGTCGGGATCCTGATCGTCGAGCACGACATGGCGCTGGTCATGAGCACCTGCGACTACATCCACGTCCTTGACTTCGGCAAGCCCATCTTCGAGGGCACCGCACGTGAGGTCGGCACCTCCGACCTGGTCCGCGCGGCCTACCTCGGCAGCGAGGCGGTCGAGGAGTCCCTCGAGGAGAACTTCGACCCGGCGAACGTCTGAGCAGCAGTCTGAGAAGGCAGGTCAGAGGACATGTTCGAGCTTCAGGGTGTCCACGCCGGGTACGCCGGCACCACGGTGCTTCGCGGCGTCGATCTCGTCGTCCCGCCGGGTTCGGTCGTGGCGTTGCTCGGGGCGAACGGCGCCGGCAAGACCACGCTGCTGCGGGTCGCGTCCGGGCTGATCCACGCCACCGAGGGCCGACTGGTCCTCGACGGCGAGGACGTCACCCGCAAAGCCCCGCACCAGCTCGTCAAGCGCGGCATCTGCCACGTCCCCGAAGGCCGCGGCATCTTCCCCACCCTGACCGTGCGGGAAAACCTGGTCCTGCAGTCCCCCGCCGGCCAGGAGAAGGAATCGATCGAGAAGGCCTGCTCCGCCTTCCCCCGCCTCGGCGAGCGACTCAACCAGGCCGCCGGCACGATGTCCGGCGGCGAGCAGCAGATGGTCGCCCTGGCCCGCACCTACGTGCAGAACCCCAAGGTCGCCCTGCTCGACGAGGTCTCGATGGGTCTCGCCCCCAAGATCGTCGACGAGATCTTCGAATTCCTCGCCCTGCTCCGCGACCAGGGTTCCTCCCTGCTCCTGGTCGAGCAGTACGTCACCCGCGCTCTCGAGGTCGCCGACTACGTCTACCTGCTCAACAAGGGCGAGGTCGCCTTCGTCGGCCAACCCAGCGAACTCGACGGCGCCGACGTCTTCGCCGAATACGTCGGCGTCGACGTCGGCCACTGACCCCCACCCCGGGCCGTGCACTGGAGATGTCATCTCCAGTGCACGGGTCAGAACCCCTTCGGCAGACCCCGGAGGCAGGTGACCTTGCTGCCACGGGGTGAGCCGTACCCGCGGTCGGTGATCGTCAGGCTGTAGTAGCAGTCGCTGAGCTTCGGCGGTGCACCCTTGCTGAACGTGATGCCGGGCGCGAGGCCGTCGAGGGTCTCGCCGGCGACCTGCCCGAGCCCGTCGAGGATCAGGGCGGTCGTGATCGCGCCGGCGGCCGCCTTCGCCGCGACCGTCGCGATCGCGGCTTCGAGCAGCTTGCCCGCGGCCCAGCCGTAGATGGTGTTCTGGTCGATCGACGACCCGGGCGCGTAGGTGTCGTAGGCCGCGCGGAAGGCGCGGACCCCGGCGGAGTCGGTGGCGGTGAACGGCGCGTTGCCCGTGCCGAGGTAGAGGCCCATCGCCCGCAGGTTCGGGTCGTTGGACACGGCCTCGCTCACCGAGATGGCGCCGACCGCCACGGCCGGCTCGTACCCGAGCGCACGGCAGGACCGCGCGGCGCGACTGTCGGACGCGCCTTCCATCGCCATAAAGAGCACCTCGACCCCCGCGCTCTTCATCGCCTGGCACTCGGCGGTGTAGTCGGGCGCGGTGATCGAGGTGACCTTCCGCAGGGTGAACTCCAGCCCCGCGGCCTTCACCATCGCCTCGAAGTTCTCGTTGATCTGTCCGCACGCGCCGGCCTCGACGCAGTAGAGCAGTCCGACCTTCGAGCCACCCGTCGCCGCGGCCGCTTCCTTGATCGCCCCGGCGTACGCCGCGAACGGGGTGCCGCCCTGCGGGAACAGGTAGGGGCTCGCGAACCATCCCGGTTCGATCAGATCCCCGCCGACGAAGGGGATCCGGGTCCGCTCCGCGAACTGGCGCGCGGCCGAGAACGTCGTCGGGACGTACGCCGCCACGATGGCGACCGCGCCCTTGTCCTTCACCAGCGTCGTCAGGTTGCTCGTGACGCGGACGGGGTCCGCGGCGTCGTCCATCTGGTGCAGCTGCACCGGGTGGCACGCGAGTCCACCTCGCGCATTGACCACCCGCGCCCACAGCACCAGGCCGGAGCGGGCGTTGGCGGTCGCCGCGCCGATGATGCCGCTCGCGGGCGCCGTCTGCCCGAGGACGACGGGCGCCAACGGCTTGGTGCAACCGGTCGGCGCCGCCGGACCGGGCGCGCCCTCCCGGCGCTCCGACGCCCCCTCGGTGCGGTCCGCGGCTTTCACGGGACCGGACGCGATCACTTTCTGATCCGCCGTCACCGGAACTGCGGCGCCGGGGGCCGCGAGGTCGGCCGTCGACGCGGACCCGGCCGCCTCCGACGCCGGCGCGATGCTCGCCGCGGTCGCGACCGGCTCACCGCCGAGGCCGGACGCCCGCTCGATGCGGTCCTCGGCCACACGCGTCCCGCACCCCGCGAGCAGGCCGACTGCTACGAGCACGGCCCCGACCCGGCGGATCGAACGGTTCGCGCGCGGCATGCAGCCCTCCCGGCAGACGTGGGTGGGCTGAAAGTAGCAATGCTACTCATCTAGGGCAAGATGCTGCTCATAACGGTCTTTCCGCTACTTACGCCGTACGATGCCTGCCATGCCCACGCCTGCCGCCCGACGCTCGTCCGTGGAGGTGCGGCGGGAGCTGCTGCGGGCGGCCGAGACGGTGTTCGCGGCGAAGGGTTACGCCGCCGCGACCAGCCGCGATCTCGCGCGGGCGGCCGGGGTGAGCGAGTCCGTGCTCTACCGGCACTTCGGGTCGAAGGCCGGGCTGTTCGCGGAGTCCGTCGTCGCCCCGTTCGCGGACGTGCTGGAGGCGTTCCCGGGCATGATCGCCCGCACCGTCTCCCATCCGTTCGAGGTCGAGCAGCTGATGCGGCTGTTCCTCTCCGAACTGCTCGCGCAGCTCGGCTCCCACCGCCGGACGCTGCGCATGTTCCTCGCCGTCGAGGACCAGCTCGACGAGGAGACCCGGGCCCTGTTCCACGACCGGTTCAATACCGTCATCACGAAGCTGGCCGAGGTCGTCGAACCGCAGTCCCGCCGGTTCGACCGGCCGCGAAACCCACTCGGCACCGACGGCAACGTCCGCGCCACCTTTGGACTGGTGCTCTCCTTCGTCCTCCTCGACGACTGGCTGCTCCCGCCGGACCGACCCACCACCGACGAGCTGATCGACCACCTGAGCGCCGTCCTGCTCAACGGCGTCTGACCTCGGCCCCGCCCCGCCAGCCCCGCCGACCCACCGGCCCCACTGTGACGGAAGGGGCGGCCGAGACCTCGGTGGGTCTCAGCGGCCGAGGAACCGCAGCGCCCGTTCCGCGGCGAGGGCGCCGCACATCCCGTGGGCGCCGGGGCCCGGCGGGGTGGCGGCCGAGCACAGGTACATGCCGGGGACGCCGGTGTCGTAGGGGTGCGGGGTCAGCCGCGGTCCGAGGAGCAGCTGCGGGGTGCTCTTGGCCCCGGTGACGATGTCGCCGCCGACGAAGTTGGGGTTGTACTGAGCAAACTCCGTCGGCGTACGGACGGCGGTGCCGACGATGCGGTCCCGGAACCCCGGGGCGAACCGTTCGATCTGCGCGGTGATCGCCTCGGTGGCGTCGCCGGTCCAGCCGTGGGGCACGTGGGCGTACGTCCACAGCGGCGTCAGGGTGCCGGCACACCGGCTCGGGTCGGCGACGTGCTGCTGCGCGACGAGCACGAACGGCCGCTCGGGCATCCGCCCCGCGTGGACGGTCTTCTCGTTGGCCGCGATCTCCGCGAACGTCCCGCCGAGGTGGACGGTCCCGGCGCGGGCGACCGCCTCGTGCCGCCACGGGACTCCGCCCTCGACCGCGAAGTCGACCTTGAACGCCCCGGGTCCGTGCTTGAACTTCCGGTAGGCGCGGGCCACGCCGCCCGGCAGGCGGTCGCCCAGGATCTCGGCGAGGGCACCGGGTGCGACGTCGAACAGCGTCACGTCGGCCGGTGGCAGGTCCGTCGCGGCGCGGACGTGCACGTTGACCTCGATGCGCCCGCCATGGTCGGTGACGACGCTCGCGAGCGCGTCCGTGATCGACCGTGAACCGCCCGCGGCGACGGCCCAGCCGTACTTGTGACCCGCCGTCAGGATGCCGAGCCCGATGGCCGAGGTGAACGGCCGGTTGAGCGGTCGGATTGCGTGCGCGGCGACCCCACCCCACAGCGCCCGCGCCTCGTCGGTCGAGAACCCGCGCGCCAGCACGGCAGCGGGCAGAGCCGTCGGGATGCCGAACCGCGCGAGCCGGATCGGGTGGGAGGGGAACCGGATCAGCGGCTGCAGGATGTCCTCGGCGAGGGCGTCGTAGCCGGCCGACGTCCGCTCGAACAACGCCCGCCAGCGCCGGCCGTCCGCGCCGAGCCCGTCGGCGGTCTCGGTCACCGAGCGGTGCAGCAACGCCGCACGGCCGTCGTCGAGCGGATGGGCGCAGTCGATCTCGGGCCACCGCCAACTCAGGCCGCGCTTGTCGAGCTCGAGGTCCCGCAGGACGGTCGAGCCCACCGCGATCGGGTGCACGGCCGAGCAGTGGTCGACGAGCAGCCCCGGGACGATCGGCTCGGACGTGCGGGTGCCACCGCCGATCTCGGCGGTGGCCTCCAGCACGGTGACGTCGACCCCGGCCTTCGCCAGGACCGCGGCGGCGGCGAGCCCGTTCGGGCCCGCCCCCACCACGACGGCGGTGCTCAAGCGCTGTCCAGCGTCAAGCGGGCTGCCCCTCGCGGTCGTCGGCCGACTCCGTCGACTTGGTCGTCGCCGCCGGGGTCGTCGAGCCACCCGGACGCAACGACTCGGGCACGACGTAGTTGCCCGGGCGGACGTAGCCGTCCTTGGTCCAGGTGACGTGCAGGTTGATCGGGCCGTTGGGCAGCCACGGCTGCTCGTTGACGGCCTCCGGAACGCTCCACCAGCCGCGCTCGAGGATCCCGCCCTCGGGGGTGTCGAGCAGACCCACGTCCATGACTTTGTAGGTCTGCGTCGGCTTGTGGATCGGCTGCGACTCGACCCAGACCACGATGAACTCGCCCGGCTCGAAGTGGCACCGCTTCTGGATCGCGGTGAGCAGACGCTCGTCGTGGAAGTGGCCGTCACCGAAGTTGAAGCCGACGATCGAGTTGCAGGCGAACTCGGCCTCGCGGACCGTCCAGCGGTCGAGGTCGGGCACGTGGTGCATGAACAGCGAGTACAGGCCGCGGGCTTGGCTGTGCATCGTCCGCCAGCCGATCGTCTGCTGCATCGTGATCTCGGCGATCGGGTCCGGGTAACCCATGCCCTGGGTCAGCTGGTCGATCTGGTTCAGGTGCGGGCGCGGGGTCAGCTTGTTCAGCTTGGCCTCGACCTCGCGAGACTTGAACGCCCACTGCGCCGACGCCCAGTTCCCGGCGTACTGCCGCATCGACGGCAGGAACGAGACCAGGTCGGGGCGGAGGTTGCCGAGGATCGGGAACGTCAGGCCGATCACGAGGACCAGGAGCAACAGGCCGCCGTTGATGTCGCCGACGCCGAAGCCGTCCTGCGCCGGGAATCCGGCGAAGAGGAACACCGTCGCGTAGGCGAACATGATGTTCCACTCCAGCGGGACCGCGAGCGGGAACGCGGAGACGATGAAGATGTGGAAGATCACCATGCCGACGACCGTGGCGATGGTGAGCTCGCGGTTGGTCGAGAACAGCAGGATCAGCGGCAGTGCCAGCTCGACGAAGGTGCCGCCGCCGTGCGCCAGGAAGTTCGAGATCTTGCCCGGGCGGATGTCCGTCGGGAAGTCGCGGTACATCATCCGCTTGATCTTGCGCGACGGCAGCGCCGGCGAGTTGGACATCATCGGCGCGACCACGCACCCGAAGTGGTGACCGAACTTGGAGACGCCGGCGCCGATCCAGATGATGCAGATCGCGATCTTGACCGCGACGATCATGTCGACGAAGTCGAACACCGCGAAGAAGAAGATCCACGGCGCGTACTGCTCGGTCCGTGCCGCCAGGAAGACGATGGTGTCGCGCAGCCCGATCAGGCCGATGAGGATCAGCGGCGGGAACAGCAGCGCCTCGTTGACCAGGCCGCCGTCCTCCGGCGAGCAGATCGCGATCAGCAGGCTCGCGCAGAACGCCAGGTAGAGCCCGACGTCGACAATCGTGCGGGAGTCACCGGCGGTGAAGGGGACGCGCTTCCACGGGCGCACCCGCAGCGTGCCGACCTTCGCCCAGAACCGGACGCCCGCCGTCATCGGCTTGAAGGTGCCCGAGAGCGGTCCCCAGGAGCCGGCCACGCCCAGGGCCTCCAGGAGCATCGTCCACATGACGAGCTTCTGGAAGACGATCGGCTGGTCCCACCACTGGTCGATCTCCCAGGGCTTCATCCCGATGTCCGAGGTCAGGACCGCCAGGGTGACGCCGATGCCGATGTAGAAGAACAACAGCTTGAAGATGTAGATGGTGTGCACCATCTTCGGCGTCCCGAAGCCGTACTCGCACCAGTGCAGAGCCAGGGTCTTCGTCCGCTCCATGAGCGGCTTCTGCAGGAAGGTCTCTGGGTCGACCGGCGGGAAATCGGGTGTCTTGAATCCCATGCGCGCACTCCCGGGACGTACGTGAACCAAGCGGATCAACAGTGCGCCCCACGCTAGGACAGGCTGTGACGGGGGCCACTAGGCGCAGCTCACGAACTGCCCGCGACTTGTTGTGACTCGGGCACAGTCCTGGCCCGGGATCAGCGCAGGGCCGCGGTGACCGCCTTCTGCAACCGACGTTGCAGGTCAGCGGCGGCATCCCGGTCGGTGCGGACCCGGATCAGGCGCAGACCGGGCCCGGCCCCCAGCGCGGCCTCGAGCTCGGCCGACGTGGTCGCGGTCGTCGCGGGGACGCCGGCCGCGGCCGCGTCGGCGACCAGGTCCAGGGAGTGCGGGGTCCCGAACACACGCTCGAACCCGGCGATCCCCGCCTGCGGGAGCATCGAGAAGATTCCGCCGCCGTCGTTGTCGACGACGACCAGCGTGAGGTCCGGCCGGGGCTCCTCCGGTCCGAGCACCAGGCCGTTGCGGTCGTAGAGATAGGTGAGGTCGCCCATCAGCGCCGCCGCGGCGCCCCCGCCCGCGCCCTGGTGGGCCAGGGCGGCGCCGATCGCCGTCGAGACGACGCCGTCGATGCCGTTGACTCCGCGGTTCCCGAGAACCCGCAGGTCGGCGCGGGCGGGCAGGCACAGCTCGAGGTCCCGCACCGCCCGGCTCGGGCCGGTGACGAGCAGGGCGTCCGCCGGGAGCGCGCAGCCGAGGGTGCGGGCGACGCCGGGCTCGGTGAGCTCGCCGGCGTCCTCCAGGACGGACTCCACCGCGGCGCCGGCCGCGGCGCCGGCCTGCCGCCAGCGGGCGAGCCAGTCGCCCGGGGTGCGGCGGGCGCTGGGCACGGCGGGGAGGACGAATTCGGCGGTGCGCGTCGGGTCGGCCCAACGGGCCGCGGGGTCGACGACGACCTGCCGCGCGGCGCTGCGCACCCACCCGAGCAGCGAACGGGAGAGACCGGGACGGCCGACGGTGACGACCAGGTCCGGGCGGAGACGCGCGAACGCGGGGTCGGCCAGCACCAGCGGGTAGGCGTCGACGGCGTTGGGGCCGAAGCGCGCGTTGCCCGTCGGCTCGGAGAACACCGGCCAACCGCAGGCCTTCGCGAGCGCGACCGCCGCGGCGGGGTCGACCGCGCCGGCTCCGACGACGACCGCGCCCCGCTCGGGCACCTCGCCGCCGAGGATCGCGGCGAGGTCGGGCCGCGGGCCGGGCGTCGGCGGGGCGACCGTGACCCACGGGGCTCCCCCGGCGCGGCCGTCGAGGGACTCGGGCCAGTCCTCGGTGCCGTCGGGCGTCAGCGGTTCGCGGAGCGGGACGTTGAGGTGCACCGGGCCGTCGGCCGCCGCGGCGACGGCGCGGCCGACCAGCGAACGCCAGTACGCGACCTGGCCGGTCACCGGCTCGGGGACGCCGATCTCGGTGAACAGGCGGACGGCGCCGCCGTAGAGGCCGATCTGATCGATGGTCTGACTGGCGCCGGTGCCGCGCAGCTCGGGCGGGCGGTCGGCGGTGAGGACGAGGAGCCCGACCCCGGCGGCGTCGGCCTCGACGACCGCGGGATGGAAGGCGGCGGCTGCAGTACCGGAGGTGCAGACCAGCGGCACGGGGCGCCCGCCCGCCGCGGCGAGACCGAGGGCGAGGAAGGAGGCCGAGCGCTCGTCGATCCGGACGTGGACGCGCAGCCCGGTCTGGTGCAACAGCGCCAGTGCGAGCGGGCCCGAGCGGGAGCCGGGCGCGATGACGGCGTCGGTCACGCCGCAGCGGGCGAGCTCATCGGCCATCACCCGGGCGATCGCGGTCGACGGATTCACGAGAGCGCCTCCACGGCGGCGATTCTCTCGCGCCACCGCGCGGCGGTCTCCGGCGAGGCCGCGAGGGCCTCGAGGCGGGCGGGATCGGGCTCCGGTCGACGCACCGTCAGATATCCGTCGACCGGGAGGAAGGGGTCGGCGACGACGTCGTCGTGGAGCAGCACGACGGTCGCGAGGCCGCAGGCGTAGGGGAGCTCCGGCAGCGCGGCCGCGAGAGCGACCCCGGCCGCGATCCCCACGGAGGTGTCGATCGCGGAGGAGACGACCGCCGGCAGCCCGATCGCGTCGACGATCTCGAGCGCGGCGCCCACTCCGCCGAGCGGCGCGACCTTGACGACCGCGATGTCCGCGGCCTCCGCCTTCGCGACCAGCAAGGGGTCCTCGGCGCGGCGGATCGACTCGTCGGCGGCGATCGGGACGTCGACCCGGCGGCGGACCGCGGCGAGCTCGGGGACGGTCGCGCACGGCTGTTCCACGTACTCGAGCTCGAACCGGTGCAGCAGCGCGATCGCAGCCACGGCTTCGTCGATGTCCCAACCGCCGTTGGCGTCCACCCGGATCCGGCCCGCGGACCCGAGCGCGTCCCGGACGGCCTCCACCCGGGCGAGGTCATCGGCCAGGCTCTGGCCCCGCTCCGCGACCTTGACCTTGGCGGTGCGACAGCCCGAGGCGGCGACGATCTCGAAGGCGCGCTCCGGGTCGCAGGCCGGGACGGTGACGTTGACGGGGATGCGGTCGCGCACCGGGGCGGGCCAGGTGCCGAACGCCGCTTCCTTGGCCGCGCGCAGCCAGGGGCGGCACTCGGTGGGGCCGTAATCCGCGAACGGGGCGAACTCCCCCCACCCGCTCGGGCCCTCGATCAGCACCCCTTCCCGGACGTCGATTCCCCGGAACCGCGTCCGCAGCCCGATCGAGTACACCCGGACGTCCGACGATGTGGCTGCTATTGCGACCACTCCTTCGGACGTTGCGAGCTCCCGGCCCCGCCATTGTCGTGGGACGCCCCGTCAGTACGGTGGCCGGATGGTCAGCGAGATCTTTGACGCCAGCGCGTGGAAGCAGGTCGACGGGTTCGACTTCACCGACATCACCTACCACCGCGCGGTGGACACGGGTGCGGTGCGGATCGCGTTCAACCGCCCGGAGGTCCGCAACGCGTTCCGGCCCGGAACCGTTGACGAGCTGTACCAGGCGCTCGACCACGCGCGGATGACGTCGGACGTCGGGTGCGTGATTCTGACCGGCAACGGGCCCTCGCCGAAGGACGGGGTGTGGTCGTTCTGCTCCGGCGGCGACCAGCGGATCCGCGGGCGCACGGGCTACCAGTACGCGTCCGGCGAGACCGCCGACACCGTCGACCCGGCCCGCGCGGGGCGGCTGCACATTCTCGAAGTGCAGCGGCTGATCCGGTTCATGCCGAAGATCGTTCTCGCCGCGATCCCGGGCTGGGCCGCGGGCGGCGGGCACTCGCTCTACGTCGTCGCCGACCTCGCTCTCGCGTCCGCCGAGCACGCCCGGTTCAAGCAGACCGACGCCGACGTCGGCTCCTTCGACGGCGGCTTCGGCTCCGCGTACCTCGCCCGCCAGGTCGGGCAGAAGTTCGCCCGCGAGATCTTCTTCCTCGGCCAGGAGTACTCCGCCGAGGACGCGTACCGGATGGGCGCGGTCAACCGCGTCGTCCCCCACGCCGAGCTCGAGGCCGAGGCCCTCCGCTGGGCCCGCATCATCAACGGCAAGAGCCCGACCGCCCAGCGGATGCTGAAGTACTCGTTCAACCTGATCGACGACGGCCTCGTCGGCCAGCAGCTCTTCGCCGGCGAGACCACCCGCCTCGCCTACATGACCGACGAAGCGGTCGAGGGCCGCGACTCCTTCCTCGAGAAGCGCGACCCCGACTGGTCCCCGTTCCCCTGGTACTTCTGAGCCCGTCGCTTCCCTCGCGAGAACGCGTTGTCGGCCGCGCGAGAACCCGCTTCACTCGGCCTCGCGAGAACCCGCTTCACTCGGCCTCGCGAGAACCCGCTTCACTCGCCGGCGCCAGGCCTCACTCGCCCGACCTGGCGAGTAAGGCCTTGCTGCAGCGAGTGAAGCGCGAACCTGAGGCCCGGCAACCCACCCCCGGTGCCCGCTTCACTCGCCAGCGCCAGGCTTTACTCGCCCGGCCTGGCGAGTGAAGGCTGGCTGCAGCGAGTGAAGCGCGAACCTGAGGCCCGGCAACCCACCCCCGGTGCCCGCTTCACTCGCCAGCGCCAGGGCTTACTCGCTCGACCTGGCGAGTGAAGGCTGGCTGCAGCGAGTGAAGCGCGCACCCCGGGGGGGCGACGGGAGG